>CAJUAT010000022.1 GCA_910584525.1 uncultured Muribaculaceae bacterium
GCGGTTCTCTGCGTGAGATAATATCAATGCGCGACTGCACTTGCGAAACTTGAATAAAGATAATTTTGAATATCGTTGAATTTTGAATATCTGCCGCTTGTGCTGATGCAAGCTGCCGCTTCTGTGAACGTCTGAAAATTAGTGTGGCCGGTTCTGTGAACTCTCGGTGCAGTTCCGGTCAGTTCTGTGATTCCCAAAAATCAGAGCAGGACAACACAAAGCTGCATCATAATTAATCGTTGATCTTTTACCACTTATCACTGCTCCATATCCTTGTGCACCGGAATTTCGTCTTGACCCGCTTTTTCTTGCCGCAGCGTGAGGAATGATTTGGCGGATTATCGAAATATCGCTAAATTTGCACTATCCCAAAGAAGAATCAGGCTTGGATTGCTTGATTATCCTTGACTTTAAACCGCGCTCCGCCGGTCTGAAATCCGGGAGTACTATAATAAACCACTACATCATGAAAAACTTCACTTTCTTCCTATTGCTTGCCTTGATAATGGTATCATGCGCCGATAGTATTACAAAAGATGAGCCTGACCCCGTAGAAGCAGACATGTACACTGCGTTCTATGAAACCATAGCGGATGCAATGGATGCATTCGAGGACTTCAGCGATACAGTAGCCGTAGAAAACAATCTGCGACAACTACCCTCAGTGAGGGATGTGAGCCGCAATGGTAATATAATTACGGTCACCGACAATAATAATATGCAGGTGGATGTGGATCTTGATGTGGAGGATGCCGAAACATGGTATGGAGAGGAAGCCTTTGATGAAAAGGGATTCACGGAGTTTGTAGATTCATTGTCTAATGCTTACGGCAATAATGATTTTGACGCGGATGGAGTGCAGCTGACCGAAGTTGAATTTCCGGAATTTGGTGGCGGCCAGGACGATGATACGGATCCGGATGTAACACCCACCCGCGCCGATTATTCCGACGTGGTAAGAATACTGTCAAAAAAGAAGGTTTATGTATGGAGCCCGAATATTAAATTCAGAAGTGAAGATTTCAACAGTGTATGGTATTCTGTAAAATATAAGAAAGACAAGGACGGTAAAGCATACGGCAACAAAGTAAAAAGACCAGCCAATTATGCGCCGGAAACGTTTCTGAACTTCTGTAATTATGATCTTGTTTTTGTGAGCTGTCATGGCAATACTCGCGGGGATATTATAATACCCGTGAGCGGCATGAACGAAAAGGTAAAGCAACAGTATGTTTCCATGATAGATCAAGGGGTAAGATACTATTATAAAACAGTAATCGAAAAGGGGCAGAAAAAGCAACGCTATACATCCTTCTCTCTCGGAAAAGAGTTCTATGACAAATATCTTCCCAATCTATCAAAGACAATTATATGGACAAGCTACTGCTATTCGGGAATAAAGGATGGGAGCTTCATGACGGCATGCAAGGAAAAGAATGCTGCGAATTATATAGGCACACCTCAGCGATGCACCGGAGAGGGAATTCTGAAAATATTCAGGAAATTTTATCCAAGGCTTGCCGAAGGTAGATCCGTTACTTATTCCTTTAATTTGAAGGGGAACAATACATACACAATCGATGCGGTTGTCACTAATCCCAAAACTAAGAAAAAAGAGCCTATACGGTACGATTATATACGGTATCTCAACCATTACGCCAGTTATTTCAGTCCGTTTGTCACAGGAGTCAAGGAAACAGGCAAAGCCCGCACCCGCGGCGAAAGCCTTCCCGTGGAACTCGGGGTGCAGTTCCGCTACGACCTCATCAACGGCAAGGTGCCAACCGACCGCAATGAGTGTGGTATTGTCCTGAAACACAACGGCACGAACAGATTCATACCTATAGGCGATTGTAAAATAATTAATGAAAACACGCGGTTGATGGAGGATTGTTTCCAGATACATGACCTCACACTAAGTGTGGAAGGGCTGGTGGCCGGTCAGACGTATGTATACGCATCCTACATAAAGGATGATGAAGGGCGTATAATTGTATCAGATCAATGTTATGCATTCACGCCGGAAGCTGAAGATACGTCAGGCCCTTACAAAATCTATACCCGCGATGACCTTCTTGCGTTTATGAAGGCTCATTATGCTGAGGACAGCAAGATACTGGGACGCGATGTGCTTCTGATGAACGATATCGATTTAGGTTCGTCATATATGGTGTATAAAGACTACATCAATGAGTCTACCAATTGGCAACAGCGTCACAGCTTCTACAATGTTTTCGACGGGCAAGGTCATACAATAACCTATGATTTTACCGGTATCAATAATAATTATATGCAGTCTTTGATTGAAACAAGCAGCGGCACCTTTAAGAATCTCAAAATCAACGTTAAAGGCAAAGATCTAAAACCTTATATTGATATCGGAAGTTTTATAACCGTTTACAACCGCGGCTTGATTGAGGACTGTCATGTAACTGTCGACGTGAGTTATTCAGTGCCAGATCAATACGACAATGAGATAGAAAATTTGATATGTGGATTCCATAATAGGGGGGTCATAAGAGATTGTACAGTAAAAGGCAAAATAAGAAACGGAAAATGTCAAGGGCTGGTTACTCTATACAACGATGATGGAGCAATAATCAACAATATTGATGTCGACATAGACTTTACAGGTAGGGTTTTTACGGGTATTGTAGATGAAAACCAAGGTAATATTTCGGACTGCAGGGTTTCGGGGACAGTAATATGTTCGCTAAGTGCTGCTGGTATTGCAAGATCTAATGATCACAGCTACTGTTCAGGCAATACTGTGATTTCAGAATGTAAAAATTATGCCAACATTACTAGCGGCGATACCAGAGATTACAACTCCGACATCCGTACTGCCGGGATTTCTTTGGGAAATTACGATGGAGAAATAATCGACTGTACTAATTATGGAGTAGTGACGGGAAGCGGGGAAAGTGCAGGCATATGCGGAAGTATGCAATCACATTATCTGGTTACCAAAATCACAAGATGCATCAACAAGAATAAAATAGTTGGCCGATACTCTGCCGCAGGAATTTGTGGCAGAAATTGGGGGGCGGTATTCCCTGAATCAACTCCGGTGAATGAATCCATTATTGAGGATTGTGTAAATGAGGCTACGATAGTAGGGGGGCGCAAAGCCGCAGGCATCTGTTCAGAAAATATTAGTAAGATTCTCAGGTGTGAAAATAAGGGTACAATAACATTTTTTTCCGGAGTTGATTATAAGCATGACCACGGAGCATATTGCGATGGTCTGCTAAAACTTGGGCAAATTCATACTCCCTGGATGATAGACAAGTTCGGCACAGCCACCGCATGTAAAAGAAACGGAAAAATCGTACCCCCGGACGGCTGCTGGAAGGAGTATTGATTAAGGAACGCGCTCTAATACCGTCGGTTACTGGGCCTTCACGAAGTTGAGACCCAGTTCCAGACGGGTAGTCTGGTCGAGGATCAGGGGGAGGGCATCGTAGGCGGCCATCAGAGCCACGGCGTAGGGCGCCAGCTTGTCGTTGTTGGTGATGAAGTCCTCGACGATGCCGCGCATGGCGGGATTGGCCAGCAAGGGCACGATGGTATTCTTGAGCAAGGGGAGGAGCACCTGCGTGTCGGCATAGAGCATCATGGTGTCGCCGGTGCGGACACATGCCATGGGCATCCCCTGGGAGAGCATCGGAGCCAGCGTCTTGAAAATCTGTATCAGCTGAGCATAGAGCATCCCCGAATCACTGCGCCGACGCTTGCCGAAAGGATTGTCGGGAATGTTGGGGTCGCGGTTGGTGTTATTGAGCAATATCAGCGACAGCAGGTCGGTGGGATTGGCGTAAAACTTGATGGCGTTCTGCGACAAAGGTACATACTGGAAAGTGCCGAACGGAACCTGCGTGAAAACGGAGGCGCCGTTGGCTGTCTGCAGATAAGTCACGGGCAACAAGCCGTCGGCGGTCATTCCCAGCGTACGCAGACCGTTGGCAATCACCTGCGTCAGCGACATGGAGGCTGTGTTGTTGTAGACGGGAATGAAAGGAGTATTCACAAGAATGCGTAAAGCGTCCTGAATGCCGTTGCCCAGCCCGGGAATCTGCACGGGGAGTTTGGTCTCCCATACGATATGGAAAGGCTGACTGTCGGATAAAGGATTGTTGTCGGCGGGCATCGGTTTCCAGACGCCGCCGGCAAACGACAGGTCCTTGAGCTTCACATCGGTGAAGGCGCATTCCATCACCTCGTCGGTGAATTTCGCCGACACGCTGTAGGTGAGGTAATCAGTCTCGCCGCTATGAGAGAAGGTGTGATAAGTGCCGTCGACACCCACAGGAACATCTATCGAGAGCATCGGAGAGCCGGGGAGTACTCCGGGACCCGGAATGTCGGGAATATCGTCAAGCTCCTCGCTGAGGTCGCCGAGGTCAATCTCGGAGAAGAACGACACCTTTGCGGCATCCGGCGAAGTCGGCGTCACCTTGACGCTTTTGCCCGAAATGGCGGAGCCGTTGTAGGTAAGCGACAATTCTGTGCGCCCCTCATAAGTCTCCTCGTCGAAAGGAGCCGGAACATCATTGTCCTTATGACATCCTGACAGAATCAGAGCGGCGGTCAGCAGACCATAGAGAGAAGTCTTTTTCATAGCGTGAGATATTGTTTATATAGGATACGAGCCGAGGGGCGACATAGAGGTCAGGGCTGCCAGTCGACGCATGCGCGGGAGGCGATGTGCCCCTTGATTATTTCCACGCAGGCGAGATGCGCCGGATGGGAGCTGTAGGCGGCTATGTCATCGAGCGTGTCGGCCTCGGCTGTCAGTATAACGTCGTAATCCTCCTTGGGGTTGACATTGAGACCTGTCTGCATCGAGGAAAGCTGGGGGATGATTGCCGGCAGCTCCATGAGAGCCTCTGCAAAGCGGCCGGCGAGTGCCCGGCGTTCCTCAGTGCTGCCGGTGAGCTTGAAAATTACGGTATGCTTCATTAGTTTTTAGGTTTTAGTTATTAGTTATTAGGTTTAGGAGTTGGAGGGGTATAGGCGCTCGCGGGCGGCGGCTACCTTCTCGTCGTCGATGTAGTCGTCGTAGTCCATCATCTTGTCGATGATGCCGTTGGGGGTCAGCTCTATGATGCGGTTGCACACCGTCTGTATGAACTCGTGGTCATGGCTCGCCATGAGAATTATACCCTTGAAATTCTGGAGGGTATTGTTGAAAGCCTGAATCGACTCGAGGTCGAGATGGTTTGTGGGGGAGTCGAGCACGAGGGTGTTGGCGTCGGTGAGCATCATGCGTGCTATCATACAGCGTATTTTCTCGCCACCGGAGAGCACGGAAGCCTTTTTGAGCACCTCCTCGCCGCTGAAGAGCATCTTGCCTAAGAAGCCTTTTAGATAGATCTCGGAACTGTCGTTGCTGTACTGGCATAGCCAGTCCACGAGATTGAGGTCAGTCTGGAAAAACTCGGAGTTGTCGAGCGGCAGATAAGCGGAGGTTATGGTCTGTCCCCATTCGAAAGAGCCGGCGTCGGGCTTGCGTTTGTCATTGATTATCTCGAAGAGTGCAGTCATGGCCCTGGGGTCGCGGCTCAGGAACGCCACCTTGTCGCCCTTCTCGATCTGGAAATTCACGTCATTGAAGAGCACTTCCCCGTCGACTGTGGCTTTGAGGCCCTTTACCTCCAGAATCTTGTTGCCCACTTCCCTGTTGGGGGTGAATATGATGCCGGGATAGCGGCGCGAGGAGGGCTGAATCTCCTCCACATTTAGCTTCTCGAGCATCTTCTTGCGGCTGGTGGTCTGTTTTGACTTGGCCACATTGGCGCTGAAACGGCGAATGAACTCGAGCAGTTCCTTGCGTTTCTCCTCGGCTTTCTTGTTGGCGGCCTGCTGCTGGCGGAGAGCCAGCTGCGACGACTGGTACCAGAAGTCATAGTTGCCGGCAAAGAGCGAGATCTTGTTGTAGTCTATGTCAAGGGTATGGGTGCTTACAGCATTCAGGAAGTGACGGTCGTGGCTGACCACGAGGACGGTGTTCTCGAAGTTGGCGAGCCAGTTTTCGAGCCATGCCACAGTCTCAAGGTCAAGGTCGTTGGTAGGCTCGTCGAGGAGCAGGTTGTCGGGATTCCCGAAAAGAGCCTTGGCAAGAAGCACACGCACCTTCTCGTTAGCGCTCATGTCTTTCATGAGCATATAGTGTCGGTCTTCCTTGATACCGAGGCCTGAGAGGAGGGCGGCGGCGTCGCTTTCGGCGTTCCATCCCTCCAGCTCGGCGAATTTCTCCTCCAGTTCGGCAGCTTTTATGCCATCCTCGTCGCTGAAGTCAGGCTTGGCGTACAGGGCATCTTTCTGCTGCATTATGTCGTAAAGCACGGTATGGCCGCGCATCACGGTGTCTATCACGGTGCATTCGTCGAACTCGAAGTGGTCCTGGCTGAGCACCGACAGGCGCTCGCCCGGGCCGAACGTCACCGTGCCCTGTGTGGCCGCAAGTTCCCCCGACAGGATCTTCATGAGAGTGGACTTGCCGGCACCGTTGGCGCCTATTATGCCATAGCAGTTGCCATGGTTGAATGTGAGGTTCACATCCTGGAAGAGCACCCTCTTCCCGAATTGCATACACAGATTGTTTACCTGTATCATTATCCCTTAATCTATCTTCTGTTTGATTCTAATTAATTGGCGGCGCTGGCAGATCAGCGGCGCTGGCGGGCCTTCATGCGCTTCATCATCTCGGCCGGGTTCTTCATGTTGGAAGCCATGTGCATCATCTTCCGCATCTCCTCGAACTGTTTGAGGAGACGGTTCACTTCCTGAAGGGACGTGCCGGAGCCTTTGGCAATTCGCTGGCGGCGAGTGCCCTTGATGGCATCGGGATTCTCACGCTCGAAAGGAGTCATGGAGTCGATGATGGCCTCTATACCCTTGAAGGCGTTGTCGTCGATCTCAATGTCCTTGATGGCTTTGCCCACACCCGGAATCATGGCTGCCAGATCCTTGATGTTACCCATCTTCTTGATCTGGTTGATCTGCTTGCGGAAGTCGTTGAAGTCGAATTTGTTCTTGCGCAGTTTTTCCTGCAGTTTTTCGGCCTCTTTCTGGTCGTAGACCTCCTGGGCACGTTTGGCGAGCTCCACGATGTCGCCCATTCCGAGGATACGGGAAGCCATTCCTTCAGGGTTGAACTCCTGGATATCCTCGAGCTTTTCGCCTGTGCCGACATATTTGATAGGCTTGGCCACCACGGCACGGATGGAGAGGGCTGCGCCGCCACGGGTGTCGCCGTCGAGTTTGGTGAGAACCACGCCGTCGAAGTCGATACGGTCGTTGAAAGCCTTGGCGGTATTCACGGCATCCTGGCCGGTCATGGAGTCTACGACGAAAAGTGTTTCCTGAGGGTCGAGCGCCTCCTTGAGGGCGGCGATCTCATCCATCATCTCCTGGTCAACGGCGAGACGGCCGGCGGTATCGACAATCACGAGGTCGTACTGGTTGCGTCGGGCGTCGGCCACGGCGTCGAGTGCTATCTTCACCGGGTCGGTACCCGCTTCATCGGTGAATACGGGCACGTTGATGCTTTCGCCGAGCACGCGGAGCTGTTCGCGGGCAGCGGGACGGTATACGTCGGCGCCCACAAGAAGGGGCCGCTTGCCGCGCGTGCTTTTGAGTTTCTTGGCCAGCTTGGCGGCGAAGGTGGTCTTTCCGGCGCCCTGCAGACCCGACATCAGGATCACGGCCGGCTTGCCCTCCACGTTCAACGGGGCGGCGTCGCCACCCATCAGCTCGGCAAGCTCGTCATGGACAATCTTTACCATCAGCTCCTTGGGCTTCAGCGCATTGATCACATTCTGTCCCAAAGCCTTCTGCTTGACAGTGTCGGTGAAGGTCTTGGCAACCTTATAGTTGACGTCGGCGTCGAGGAGTGCGCGGCGCACATCCTTGAGGGTCTCGGCGATGTTTATTTCTGTGATACGGCCTTCGCCCTTGAGTATCTTGAAAGAGCGTTCCAGACGCTCCGAAAGACTGTTGAACATGGGGAATTATAATCTGTTTGATTTGGTGTCGGGGAAAATAACTGTCGGTTTCCAGTCGCGGGCCTCGTCGGGTGTCATCTGAATGTAAGAGATGATGATGACGATGTCGCCGGGCTGGGCCTTACGGGCAGCGGCGCCGTTGAGGCATATCACTCCGCTGCCGGGTGCTCCGGCTATCGCATAGGTGTCGAAGCGCTCCCCGTTGTTGTTGTTGACGATATATACTCGTTCACCGGGGAGGATGCCAGCGGCTTCCAGAAGAAGGGAGTCGATGGTGATGCTTCCCACATAATTGAGGTCGGCTTCAGTCACGGTGACCCGGTGAATCTTCGATTTCAACATTTCGATCAGCATGGCGTCTGATTTATTTGTCAAGTTCGTTTTTGAACGTTATGTTGTCGATAAGCCTTACAGGGCCGCAGTAAACTGTGATGCAGCCCACGATCCAAGGAGCTTCGGCCCAGTCCTCGACGGGGAGGAGAGTGCGGGCATCCACGATCTCGAAATATTCCACCCTCATGCCGGGAATGGCGTCAAGATATTCAATGACAGACCGACGGGTGGCGTCGACGGAATGGTTTAGGGCATATGCCTGAGAGTCGAGGAGAGCGCGGTGAATTTCCGGAGCGTTTGCGCGCTGCTCCTCGTCGAGGAGAGCGTTACGGCTTGAGAGAGCGAGGCCGTCGTTGGCACGCTTTATGGGGCAGGGCACGATGGAGACATCGATACCTTCGGCAGCCACCATGTTGCGAATCACGGCGATTTGCTGGAAATCCTTTTCGCCGAAATAAGCTCTGTCGGGTCGCACGAGGGCGAAGAGCCGCGATACTACCTGAGCCACGCCCTGGAAATGGCCGGGGCGGTATTTGCCTTCCATCACTTCGGCGGCGGTGCCCAGCTCATAGTCGTGGTCGCGGCCTGTGCCGTCGGGGTATATGTCGCCGACCTCGGGCAGGAACACTGCCGTCACGCCGGCCTTGGCCAGCAGACGAGAGTCGCCTTCCGGATCGCGCGGATAGGTGGCCAGGTCGTCCGGATTGTTGAACTGCGTGGGGTTTACGAACACGCTGACCACGGCGACATCATTTTCCGCGACACAACGTTCCACCAGAGAGAGGTGGCCGGCATGGAGAGCGCCCATCGTGGGCACGAATCCTATTGACTTGCCGTTGTTCTTGCACTGTGATATGAACGACTCAAGGTCGCCCACTCTGTTTATTATCAACATAATACACAATAATGGAGAAGCGCCGGCCGGCGGAAGGAGACTTCCGGCGCCCGCGTTTCGCTGATTCCGGCGCAAAATTACTAAATAATCGGCAAAGTCGGAAATTTTTAGTAACTTTGCACCTTGAAAAACCGTTAACGGTTTAAAGCAAAAGACTAATGGCAGAGCACAGGATAATCTATGTATCGCAGGAGATAGCGCCTTACCTGAAGGCTAGTGAGAATTCGAGATATGACCGGGAATTGCCACAGGCCATGCAGGAGCGTGGCTATGAGGTGCGGACATTCATGCCCGATTTCGGGGAAGTCAACGAGCGACGCAACCAGCTGCATGAGGTGATACGCCTGTCGGGTATCAACATAAGCATCAGCGACAGCGACCATCCGCTGGTGGTCAAGGTGGCTTCGATGCAGCCCTCGCGAATTCAAGTATACTTTATCGACAACGACGACTATTTCCAGAAGCTCGACAGCGATGCCGATGCCTTTGGCTCCAACCGTGCCGACAACGACGAGCGGCTCATATTTTTCGCCCACGGCACCATGTCTACGGCCAAGAAGCTGCAATGGGAGCCCGATGTGGTCAACGTGTCGGGGTGGATGGCGTCGCTGGTGCCGCTATATCTCAAGAGGCTTTATTCCGACGGTCCGTCGTTCCACCGCACCAAGGTGGTATATACCGTTACCGACGACCAGACGGCGCCTGACGTTCTTGACGCCGGATTCTTCGACAAGCTTCGCGAGGAGGGTATCAAGCGCAACGACCTCAAGCAATTCCTCGAGATGGAGCGCGACATACACCTGCTGCGGCGTATGGCGATACAGTGGAGCGACGGCGTGGTTTTCCGCGGCGTGGAACCCGACCCGGCCCTCGTGGAGATTATCGAGAAAGCCAACAAGCCCTGGATAGCCATCGATACAGCGTCGCCCCACGGCGATGAGCTCGACGCTTTCTACAAACAGCTAATGCCCCGTAAGAAATGAAAAAAACAGCGATGGCGCTCCTGCTGGCGGTTTTGCCGGTACTCGCCCTCTCTTCATGCGAAGACCAGCTCTCGAATATCGGCGGCTCGCTGGTGAACTCTGAAGTCACTATCTCCGTCGACTCCCTTGTTGCCGACATACACGGCGAGTCGGTGCGGGAGAAGAAATTCGACGCCCGCACCACCACCAAGCTGCTGGGACGCCTGTCAGTGCCCGAGTACGGAAGCCTCAGCTGTTCCTTCGTGACGCAGCTCATGAGCGCCACAAAGATGAACATCCCCGACAGTATCACCGAGGAGATGGTCGACTCTGCCCGCCTTGTGCTCTCCATACCCCGCGGGTCGCTCACCGGCGATTCCCTGGCACCGCAGCAGCTGAAGGTGTTCCGACTCACAAGCCAGATTCCCGATACCGTATCCTCGAGCTTCAATGCCAAGGGATATTATGACCCCGCCAATCCTTTCGGCGTGAAGAGCTATACCGTCAGCAACATATCCATGTCCGACTCGGCTTTCAAGAAGCGTGCTTACGTGAGCATACCCGTGAAACTGCCGAAGGAGTTCGGCATGGAGCTGTTCAGAAAATACCGTGCCAACGACCCCATGTTCCAGTGGCCTTCAGAGTTCAACAAATGGTTCCCCGGCATTTATGTGGAGCAGAACTTCGGCAACGGATGCGTTGCCAACATCACCAAAGCCGAGACATTCCTTTACTGGCACCGCACGGAGAAGGTGGCAGTGCCCGTCGACTCGGCGACCGTGAAATATGAGATGCGCGACCTGCGCGACTCCGTATGCCTTATGAGTTCACGGCCCGAAGTGGTGTCGTCGAACAACATCGACTATATCCCTTCCGAAACGCTCGACCGTATGGCCGGCGAGGGAAAGGCTCTGGTCACCACCCCGGGCGGATATATTGTGAATGTGAGGTTCCCGGTGGGCACCATGCTCAAGAAATACCTTGAAAGCAACACCGAGATGTCGGTGGTGGCCAAGTTCACGCTCGAGATTCCGGGCAAGATCATCAAGAACGATTACGGCATCCGTCAGGCACCCTATCTGCTGATGGTGCCGGCAGCCGAAAGGGAATCGTTCTTCCGCGAAAACAAGATACCCGACAACGAAACGAGCTTCTATGCCTCTTACGACGAGGAGACGGGAACATACCGCTTCGACAAGCTGCGGGCATACTTCCTGAAACGTCTGGAAGACTACCGTGCAGGCAAAATCACGGAGTTTACCGACGAGGAGTTCGCCATAGTGCCGGTGATGGTCAGCACAGAGACGGTGCAGAATTACGATTCGAGCACCACCTACGTGCTGCGGGTGTCGCCATATATGTCGGCACCGACGATGACGGAGCTTGACACGCGCAACGCGACAATCATCTTTACATTCTCAAGCCAGAAAATAGATTGACACCCATGACACTTCTCTCCATATTGATGTTCAGCCTGCTGTCGTTTCTTACGGGAGCGGCGGAGACCGGGGCGCCACAGGGAGCCGACCTTCTGTTTGTGGGGGATGCCATGCAGCATCAGGGACAACTTGACCGCGCGCGGCAGCTCGCCGGCGGCAAAGGGTACGATTATTCCGAATGTTTCCGGCTCATAGCTCCGGAGATTACGGCTGCCGATTATGCCGTGTGCAACCTGGAAGTACCGCTTGGAGGAGGTCCCGACTATTCTGGGTATCCTTGCTTTTCAGCCCCCGACAGCTATGCCGCGGCACTGAAGGATGCCGGTTTCGACATGTTCCTGACGGCCAACAACCATTGCCTCGACCGTCGCGACAAGGGAGCGTGCAACACCCTGACGGCCCTTGACCGTCTGGGCGTGGACCATACGGGCACATTTCACGATGCCGCCGACAGAGCAGCCAAAGTACCTTTCATAAAGGATATCAACGGCATCAAGACCGGTTTTCTGGCCTATACCTACGGTACCAACGGCATAGAGCCGCGCGACGGCGTGGAGGTGTCGCTGATCGACCGCAACAAGATGGCCGAGGAAATAGCGGCCACGCGCAAGGCCGGTGCCGAGATTGTAGTGGTGGCCATGCACTGGGGCGTGGAGTATGTGCTCCTCCCCGGCGAAGTGCAGAAAAGTCTTGCCAAATTTCTCGTGGACCAGGGCGTCGACCTCATCATCGGCGGCCATCCACACGTGATACAGCCCATGGAAGTGGTGCATAACGACAAGGAAGACAAGGACGTGCTGCTGGTGTACTCTTTAGGCAACTTCATCAGCAACATGAAGACAGGCGACACACGCGGGGGGGCACTGGTAAAGGCACGCATAGAGCGCGGCGCCGACGGAAAGGCGCGCTTCAAGAGCGCCGTTTACGATACCTTCTTCTCGCAGAAGCCCGACGGCGAGCGTGGCAACTACAGGGTGGTCCCTTCCGCACGTGCCGACGAGATTCCCGCTGCGCAGAAAGCTCACTGGCATATCTTCAACAATGCGGCTCGACGTATCTTCGACACCCATAACGTCAACGTGCCGCCGGCAAGACCATAAGTCCTGAAGCCATAATAAATCCCGAGGCCATGACGGCTCCGGGATTTGCATTGACTGAGATTCGGGTTGTATATCTAATAATCTTCTATCGTCTAATCTTCTATCGTCAGTTTTTGAGCGACTCCTGCCATCTCCAGGCGTTGGCCATGGTATCGGTGATGGGCGTTTCGGCCGTCCAGCCGAGCACTTCGTTGGCCTTCTTCGGGTCGGCCCAAATCTTTTCGATGTCGCCTTCGCGGCGGGGTCCTATTTTGTAAGGCACCTTGACGCCGGTAGCAGATTCGAAAGCGTTGATGAGCTGCAGTACCGAGAGACCGCATCCTGTACCTAAGTTGAACACCTCAAGCTTGTCGTGGTCATCGCTGTCGAGCATGCGCTTCATGGCAATGACGTGGGCCTTGGCGAGATCGTTGACATCGATGAAGTCGCGTATGCAGCTGCCGTCGGGAGTGTTGTAGTCGTCGCCGAACACGGTGAGTTCCTTACGTATGCCTGCGGCTGTCTGGGTGATGTAGGGCACGAGGTTCTGCGGCACACCTAAGGGAAGCTCGCCGATCTTTGCCGACGGATGGGCTCCGATGGGATTGAAGTAGCGCAGGAGTATCGATTTTATGGGCGCTCCCGAGGTTATGACGTCACGGATAATCTCTTCGGAAATCTGCTTGGTATTGCCGTAGGGGGATGTAGCCGGCTTGATGGGTGCTGTCTCGTCGATGGGATTGTTGTCAGGTTCGCCGTATACGGTGCATGACGAGGAGAACACAATCCCTTTCACGCCGAATTCGGGCATGCATTCCAGGAGGTTGAGCAGAGTGCCCAGGTTGTTGCGGTAATAGAGGATAGGCTTGTGCACCGACTCGCCCACGGCCTTGCTGGCGGCGAAGTTGATGATTCCCTTTATGCCGGGGTTCTGCTCGAACATCCTGCGGAGTGTCTTCATGTCGGTGCAGTCGCCCTCGAAGAATGCCGGACGTTTGCCGGTGATGGCCTCTATGCCGTCGAGTACATTGACGTTGGAGTTCGACAGGTTGTCGATGATTACCACATCGTAGCCGGCTTCCATGAGCTGCACGGTGGTGTGGGAGCCGATATATCCGGTGCCACCGGTTACCAATATATTTTCGTTCATGGCCATGTCATTTGAAAAGAGGTGAGGGATATAGTCCTTCGTCGACGAGGCGGGCGAACTGGGCGACAGTGGCGGGACGGTCGGCGGCGAAAGTCACGCCGAACCATTTGGAGGGGGTGTTCTCCACCTTGAGGGTGATGGTGCCGTTGTCGATGAGGTCGTTGACCACGGTGGGGATGTAGAACTCCGACTTGAGTTCATCGCCATGCTCGTCGAGGAACTTTATGAAGGCTTTCTCGCTGTAGTCGAAATAGTCGGGGGTGAAGCCCCACATGTTCATCGACACGGGAGCACCTTCGGGGAATGGGGCAGTGGAGCCGTCGGGGAGTGTCTGTATGAGCTTGCCGTCTACGCGCTGTATGCCGTGGCGTTCCGAGACGCCTGTGAGGAAACCCTCGGCATCCACTTCGCAGAGACCGCGCGACACGCCGCCGTTTTCACTCAGCGTGTTCTCGATGTTGAAGCCTACCATGCAGTAGCAGTTCTTCTTGCCCTCTACGGAGCGGAGGAAGTCGGCAAGCACCTTGAAGGAGTCGGCGCCATAATAGTCGTCGGCATTGATGACACCGAAAGGCTCTTTGATCACGTCCTTGCCCATGAGCACGGCATGGTTGGTACCCCAGGGCTTGGTACGTTCGGCATTCGGCTTGTAGCCTGCCGGTAGCTTGTCGATGGATTGGAAAACCACCTCCACCGGGATGTGGCCTTTATATTTGGAAAGGACTTTATCGCGGAACTCCTGCTCGAAGTCCTTGCGTATCACAAACACGATTTTGCCGAAGCCGGCGCGGAGAGCATCGTAAACAGAGTAATCCATGATGGTCTCGCCGTTGGGTCCGAGACCGTCGAGCTGCTTGAGACCGCCGTAGCGCGACCCCATGCCTGCTGCTAAGATAAATAATGTGGGTTTCATTTTAAGTAACTGTTCAAAATTATTTTATAGTCTCCGGTCTGATTATTTCAATGTTTCTTCGGTATGATTTTTGAATCTTTTCCTCTGTTCATCAGTCATGTGGCTCGCCACACTCCTTCTTCACAGAGAAAAATCTTCTAAAAATCATCCTCGAATAAACATTAAAATAATTTCGACCAGTTACTTATATTTTTTTGATTTGCGTATCTGCATTATTATTATCAGGAAATAGTCGAAGAGCACTATTTTTGCATTGCCGTTTCGTTCGATGTCGTTTCTGGCGGCATCGGTGGCATCCATGAGTTCCTCGATGTTTGCGGCGTTGATGAATGGTGCGAAATTGCGTGCGAAGCGTTCTTCGTCGTCGGAGAGATGGTTCAGGGCGGGCATCCGCAGGTTGTAGATGAAGTTCTCGCGGAACATCCCTTGCATATATGCGAGGAGACGTACTATTTTCTCGCGGCCGAAAGCTGCCGCCGTTTCGGAGGATTTCTTGAGGTTGGCAACCTTCCGGGCGTAAGCGTCGCGCATCAGGGTCTGGAAGAAGGCTCTGAACTCGGCCTCTTCGGCATTATTCTTCTCTTTGCCGCCCGTGCCAGCAGATGCCCCCAGATATATGCGTTGGGTGCGGCTGTAGATGGTGGGAAGCACTTCAAGGTCGTTGTCGCTGACAAGCAGGAAGCATATGCCGGCGCCCGGCTCTTCCATCACCTTCAGCAGCTTGTTGGCTGTCTCCTGGCGAAGCCGCTCGGGAAGCCATATCACAAAGAACTTAATCCTGGAGGCGAATGGAGGGAATGAGGCCATGCGGATGATTTCGGCGGCTTCCTCCACATGGATGGCTGGCTGCGAATTGCCGGCCTCTATGATCTGCAGCCATTTCTCGGGCGACATCTCAGGAGATTCCTCGAGCATACGCTGCCATTCCTCCTTCATGTCGTCGGAGACGAGGATATTTCGGCTCTTGTTCTTGACGATAGGTATAGAGAAATGCACGTCAGGATGGTCGTTGGCGGCATGGAGCCGGCAGTTGCGGCAGTTGCCGCACGGCTCTCCGCCCACGGGACTCTCGCAATGGGCATAGGCCATGAAAGCCCTGGCGAGCATCATCTTGCCGGTGCCCGCCGGACCCGACAGCAGAAGAGCGTGGGGTATGCGCCATTCATCAACGGCCTGGCGTAGCCGCCGCTTCCCTTCCTCTTGCCCCGGTATATCGCTGAATCGGATTATGCTCATGGTATCTATCCCTACGGGTATGACATCGCCGTATTCCTTACAAAATTAGTAATTTTATGACTAATATACAAAGAGAAATCCTTTATTGCGGTGCATTTATAATTTTGTATCTCTCAGCCTTCGGCCTCGTTCTGGAAATCACAGAGCTGAAATGAAACTGCACTGAAAGTTCTGTGGCATTTTAGCTAAAACTGAAAGTATTTGAGCATTATGTGGATGGAATGCATTGTAGGGACGCACGGCTCGTGCGTCCGCATCTGTTGGAATTATTGGTGCTATGCCAGACGCACGAGCCGTGCGTCCCTACAGCGGCAAATGTACATTTGGTTTTCCCATATTGTAACATTGAAGAAAATCTTATGAAGATGTGAATATGCTGCGTGCTGTGATTTTTTTACGCTGATAATGAACAATCTATAATAATTTACAAAAATATTTACATAATAATTTGCAATTGTTGTTAAATATATTTAACTTTGCGGAAAGTATTATTATTCGACAAAGAGGCATGATGGCCTCATTAATCGGATTGATATAATTCCCGCTAACCGTAACCTATAAATACAGCAATCGATGAAGAAGCAAATCTTGACAATCTCAGTGCTTCTGGGCATACTCTTCTGCATTTTTGCCGGAAATGCAGCGACCTCACCCATATCTCAATACGTGACTCAGAACGGCGAACGGATAAAATCCGATTATATATTCGGCAGCAAGGCTCCGATAACAATCTATCTTACGGAAGGAGGCGCAAAGGGAAACGGCATATGGGGATATGAATATCAGAGGAGCGACGGAGGGTATGAAGCTTTCGACAAGGCTACATTCTCCCAATCTCAGGATTCTTGCACAATCTATCCTGAAAAAATTGATTTCAATAGTCTTGATAAAACCTTATATATTCTTAGCTCAGGCAGGGAATGCTACCAGACAAGAATTGTATACAATGACGGCGCAGACACATACTATACCTATATAAATTACGGAAAACCCGCATCTCCAGCCATCCTTGCCAACGTATCAATTAAATGTGTATGGGATTCTGAATATAACAGTATTTTCCCGGAGAGTACCGCGACTTTTGACATCATAAGTTTGGGTGCCTCGTACGTGGAGCTATATGCCAGTAGCGGCAACCGATTTTCTCCGGATGACCGAGGCTCTTATGAATTGTATATGGAGCAGGAACTGCAGTGTTCCGGTAGGGATACTGTTCATGTGATTTATGAAGATGTCGAGTGGGGAGAACTGTGGTGGATAATTGTAGGGAATGATTTTGGCGCAAAAGGCTATCATAACATGGCTTTTTCCACGGATTATATCGACGACCCCGATGTCCTTGCAAAAATAGAAGCATTAAAACGGGGACAAGAAACTTCCGTGCCCGATATCGACGACGACGATTTCATGAACATCAGACAGCTGTCAAAAGGAGAACTATACGGTCTGACAAAAGAAGCCGATTGCGTGTCGATATATGACATGTCGGGAATATGCAGAGTCACAGAAAGAAAATGCTCCGTCATCGACATCAGCAGTCTGCCTCAGGGTATTTACATAGCGTCCATACAGTGGACTGCATCTACGGGAGAAACAAAAGTAAGAAACGTCAAACTTAAAAAATAGCACGAAACTGTACCTGCCGCTTCTGTGAGCGTCTGAAAATTAGTGTGGCTAAAAAATGTTCTGTGAACTATCGGTGCAGTTCCGGTTTAGTTCTGTGATTCCCAAAACGCAGCCGAAGGCTGAGAGAAGCAAAAATGTTAATGCACCGCAAAAAAAGGATTGAGCTCGATTCTATATTTTGCAATTTAGGGCGGAAATCGCTAAATTTGAAGTTGGAAAGGACTCATGTGATATGGTAGCAGATACATTTTTGGGAAGGGTGGCGGAGGCATGTCTCAGTCATTATGGAGATTTGTCGGAATTTTGTTTTGTATTCCCCAACCGGCGCAGCGGCACGTTTTTTCTGAAGCGGCTGTCGGAGGCTTGCGGCGCGGCGACGCTACTGGCACCCGACGTGATGCCTGTGGCCGATTTTATGGCCCGTCTGTCGGGTTTCGAGACGGCTCCGCGTATTACCCAGATCATGCAGCTATATCTGGCATACCGCGAGCTGCGAAAAATGCATGCCGATATCAATGACTCCGATGCTGTCGTGGACTTCGATGAGTTTCTGCACTGGGGTGAAGTAGTGCTCAACGACTTCAATGAAACCGACATGTACGATGCTGATGCGGCGGAGCTGTTCAAGAATGTGACCGATTACCGTAGTATCGCCACCGATTTCCTGACCCCCGAGCAGAAGGATGCCATAGTGAGATATTTCGGCTACAGTCCCGACCGGGGCGACGTGGAGAGATTCTGGAAGAGCTTCAACGACAACGGCGACACGGTGATAAAAGACAAGTTCCGACAGTTGTGGCAGATGCTTCACGAGCTGTACAAGGAATTGCGCCGTCGCCTGGAGCATCCCGGGCCGGAAGGTTTCCTCATGTGCATGGCCGGCAGCGGCTACAGGATGGCCATGGAGAAGGTGGAGGATATCCTCGACAGCCATGGCCCGCGGGGCGCGGTACTTCTGCCATGGAAACATATAGTGGTGGTAGGTCTCGACACGCTGTCCACCACGGAGGCCAAGACATTCACGGCATTGCGGAAGATGCGTGGTGCCGACGATATGCCTGTGATCGACTTTTTCTGGGATCTCACCGGGCCCGTGCTCGAGAAAAAAGACTTTGCCGCCGGCAATCTCATACGACATAACCGTGAAGAGAATTTTCCCGAGCCAGAGTGGAGCCGGGAAATCATGTCGCGGGCGTCACGCCGCGAGATGCCCGTCATCACCGAGGTGGGGGTGCCGTCGAATGCCATGCAGGCCAAGGTGGCCGGCAAATGGGTGGAGGAGCTTATAGCCCGCGGTTATGACGCCGACAATATAGAGGATGCCCGCGTGGCAGTGGTGCTCCCCGACGAAGACCTGCTCCTCCCTTTGCTCTATTCCCTGCCGCTGGATAAAGAGGATAGCGACGAGAGCGCAGTGCGCAACGTGAACCTCACTATGGGATGGCCCATGCGGTTCACGTCGACGGCCGCCTTTATGTATCATCTGCAGCGTATCCTCTTGCGTGCAACCGGTAAGGAGAACCGGGTATATCTGTGCAGCGACATACATCTGCTATTGGCGCAGCCCGTGGTGGAAGTGCTCATGGGTATGCGTACCGTGGCCGACATCAATACAGCCATCGGCCGACGCCGCCGGCGTACCGTAACTTGGGAAGAGCTCAACGGCTTTTCATCTGTTTTGGGAGGAATGCTCCGGGCTCCGTCGCCGGAAGCAACGCCGGCACAGAGCGGCGAATGGCTGCAGGACCTCCTTCTGCGTATCGACGAGAAGCTTGCGGATTCCGGCGACGCGCCCCAGGGCATCAAGACCAAGGTGGAGCGTATGCAGATTCAGACGTATGTCACGGCTCTCAACCAGCTCATGGGCGCCGCTGCCGAAGCAGGTGTCGACATGCGCTTCAACACGCTTTTCCATATGCTGCAGAAAATAGTGTCGGCAGGAAAGATCAATTTCGAGGGAGAACCCTTGCAGGGACTTCAGGTAATGGGCTTTCTGGAGACTCGTGCCCTTGACTTCGACAGGATAATCATTCTGTCGATGAACGACAAGGTGATGCCGCGCCGGGCGCGGCGACGCAGCTTTATTCCCAATATGCTTCGGCGCGGTTACGGGCTGCCTCTTGTCAATGCCGATGAGGAGCGCTATGCCTATTGGTTTTACAGGCTGTTGTCGCGTGCGGGGGATGTTACGCTGGTTTATGACTCGCGGGTCGGCGAGGGGATGCGCTCGGGAGGCAAAAGCCGTTATCTGATGCAGCTCGAGAAGCTACACGCCCGGGAGAGCATAGGCATGCGGCGCCGCATATTCCGGCTCGGCTCGTCGGAACCGGCGGTGAAACCTGCCCCCAAGACGCCGTCGGTGCTCCGTCGTCTCGAGAAGTATTTCAGCAGCGGAAAAGATGCCAAAGCCCTGTCGGCTACGTCGCTGCAGTCTTATATCAAGTGCCCGCTGGAGTTCTATTACCGGTTTGTGCTCGGATATAAGGACGACCCGGTGGATCAGGGGTTCATCGACGCCATAACGCAGGGCAACATATTTCACAAGATGATGCGCGACCTTTATTTCACTCCCGGGGAACGCGGCAGGTATCTGCCGGAGGGGAAGGTGCTCGACAGGTCATTTTTCGAGACGTGGCTGCATCCTGACAGCGATGAGAAGCTGCGACGCATGATGCGCCGGATCATCAATGAGGAGTTCAACAGGCTGAAGGAAGAGGATCTTGACCGTCCGCTGCGGCAGTCGGTGGCTATGGTGGCCGACCGTCTGCTGAGCCAGGTGAAGGCCGTGTTGCGTTACGACTTGTCGCGTGCTCCCGTACGCCTTTACGGCGGCGAGTTCAAGGAGTCGACAAGACTGCATGTGGGCGACAGGCATCCCTGGATGGAAGGGAGGGAATTTGCCGTGAACCTTACCGCCACTTTCGACAGGGTGGACGAGTCGGAAGGGCATCTGCGGATTGTCGACTTCAAGACGGGAAGCGTGAAACTGAAAATCGACCTTAACAGATATGTGGCCGGGGGAGGGCGGCTGGTGGGTGAAGAGCCGTCGATACTTGATCCCGTGTTCGGCGGCGACTATGAGTGCAAGAATGTGTTCCAGCTGCTGTTGTACGCCGGGATGCTCGACAGGATGAGGTCGCATAACGGCGACCTGCGCCGCACGCCCGTGGAGATGGTGATTTTCGATACCAACGAGCTGGAGAAAAGCGGAGAGGTGAAGCATCCCAAGACAGGAGAAGGGAAGAACGACATAGTCAGAAACCAGCTTCATCCCGGGCTGGAGGATTTCGACGAGCGGCTGCGTGCCAAGATAGCGGAGATATTCGATCCGTCGCGTGATTTTGAGCCGACACCCGACGTGCGCGATTGCTCATATTGCGTGATGAGCCGCATCTGCGGCAGCGAGACCGCCGACTGAGAGCGCTCTAACGGTTGAACCTGTTCATTGCCATGTCGGGGCCGGCGAGGCAGAAGGTCTTGACGGCCTCGGCGGCCTTTTCAAGCACCGCGGGCATCTCCGCCATCTCTTCGGGTGGGAATTTGCCCAATACGAAGTTTATCTGGGTACCTTTGGGGAAGTCGTTGCCGACGCCGAACCGCAGCCGTGCGTAGGCGGTGGTGCCCAGCTGGGCGGCTATGTTCTTGAGTCCGTTGTGGCCGGCGTCCGACCCCTGCTTGCGCATCCGCAGCGTCCCGAATGGCAAGGCTATGTCGTCCACAACCACCAACAGCCGTTCCAGAGGTAGTTTCTCCTGATTCATCCAGTATCTTACGGCCTGCCCGGAGAGGTTCATGAAGGTGGAGGGTTTGAGCACGAGGAGCTCGCAGTTCTTTACGCGTATCACTGCCATGTCGCCATATCGCCGAGAAGTGAACGACACGCCGGCATCGGCGGCAAGCCTGTCGGCCACCATGAACCCTGCATTATGGCGCGTGTCTATGTATTCCGGGGCCATATTCCCCAGACATGCTATGAGATATTTCTTCATTTCCTTATTGTTGTCTTCCGGAGAGCTTTCGGGTATGGAGGTCTTCCTCCCGAACAGCCTTTTGATCAAATCGATCATAATAGATATAAAACAGCATCATGCCTTTTTGGGGCATGATGCTTAGATGAGTTCGTATTAATATTAAGCTTCAGCGGCTTTGGCGGCGGCACCGCGGGCGGCACGCGTAAGCTGAACGGCGCAAACCACGGCGTTCTTGGCGTTCATCAGCTCAAGACCCTCGAAGTGGAGGTCGCCGACTGCCAGCGACTTTCCGAGACCAAGGCTGTCGACATTGACAACAAGACGCTCGGGGATGTCGGTGTATACGGCCTTTACCTTGAGCTTGCGCATGGAGAGCGTAAGCTTACCACCGGCTTTCACACCCTCGGCGTGACCCTCGATTTTGACGGGCACCTCCATAACCACCGGCTTGTCGGGATAAACCTGCAGGAAGTCGATGTGGAGAAGGGTATCCTTCACGGGCTGGAACTGGAGGTCTTTGATCACGGCCTTGATTTCCTCGCCTTTCACATTGAGGTCAACCTCAAAGATGTCGGGAGTATATATGAGCTTGCGCACATCATCGGCGTTGACGGTGATGTCGGTGGTGATGATACCGCGCTTCTCATCGATTTCCACGAGTTTCTGACCCTCTTTGAGAGTGCCGTTGTAAGGAAGCTCCACGATGGCGCCACCGTTGATCACTGCCGGAATCTTGCCTTCCTTGCGGAGAGCCTTCACTGACTTCTTGCCCAGTTCTACGCGGGGCTCGGCGTTCAATGCGTACTTTTTCATTTCTTGTTTGTGTTACTCAAAATAAGTCATTTACTTATTTCCCATCACACGGGATGCAGACACGTCTGCGCATAAGTGCCGCAAAATTACAAAATTTTTCTTATTCGGGCAAATCGACTGCTTATTCTGCGTGGAAGCGATTTGTGGGATGTGTTTTCAGGAGATCTCTACATTCGAAAAAAGAATGCGGTTTCCGTTTGCCTTTAATGATGGAATGTTAATGCGAATGTCACAATCGATTACAAACATGCTGCCGTCATGACCTTTGATTACATTTTCATCGTGAACGTCGCTGAGATAGATAGAGGAATTTGAATAGGTCCAATTAGTTGGATTAATGAGCTCAAATCCCAGCTTTTCTAAATATCGTCTGATTTCATAATCGGAAGGCTGTACTCCCTTGATGAAGGGCTGGCTTGCCACTATCTTAAATTCATTATTCAAGTCTGCTCCAAACCCTATTACGGTAAGCTTTGTTTCAGGAAATATGGCATTATGTAGTGATATCCTGTCAAGGGCATAAATAGGTTGGATGAAATAGTCCAGACCTATAGCCTTGATTAAACTTGTGCCGTTGTCGAAGATGGTCGCTTCGCCACCTTCTGCAATTTTATCACCGAATGTATGCTTAAGGAAATTGTTGATGTCGGGTATCCATAAACCGGTTTTCTTGGCCCATGCGGTTATTGTTTCAGCTTGTTTCTCAGCTTGTTGGAGTTCTCTTTTGAAATCCCCGATTTCTGGAATGATTGTATCTGCCGAATCTTTTCTTCCCGCGAGCAAGGTCGCAATAACATGCGTTGTACCTCCCGCTGAGCAACCATACTGCTCCTTCGGTGAAAATCGTTTATATAAAAGTTTTCGTTCGTTGAATTTGTCTGCATATTCATCCAGTTTGTTAAGACCATTGTCGTTAAATCCGTTCTCGACAATATTATTGATAGACTCCCAAAACTCCGAATTGTTCATCTTGCCGTTTATTTCATTCGTTTGAGGAGGTTGTAGCTTGGGAGGACGCCGAGTTCGCCGGCTTTGGAGAGGTCGGCGAAAGCGAGGCGGCGGTTGCCGATACGGAGGTATGTCAGGCCGCGGTTGTAGAGGGCTGCGCCGAAAGCACCGTCAAGCTGCAGGGCTTTTGTGTAGCATTCAATGGCGGAAGTGAAGTCGCCGGCATCATAGTAAATGTTGCCTTTGTTGAGCCATGCGAAAGCGAGCCTGGGGTCTATGTCGAGGGCTTTGTCGTAATCAGCGAGGGCAAGGCGGCTCTGCTGGCTGTCGGCTTTCAGCAGAGCATCGGCGCGGCCTACATATGCCGTGGCCAGCGACGCGTTCTTGCCGAGAGCCTTGTTGAAGGCTTTTACGGCGGCTTCATAGTCCTTAAGAGTGCTTCTGGCAACGCCGAGGCTCAGGTAATCGGCCGCCGTAGCTGTGCCGGCGGCATCCTTGCTGTCGAGTGACGTCGCCAGTGCAAACAGACTTTCAGCTTCCTGCTCCGTAACAGACGGCCCGGATACAAGATAAAGACGCCGGGCTGCCCAGCCGCGATTGTTGAAGTCGTCCATCTCGCGGAAATATACCGGTTTGTTGTCTAGAGTGGCGGCAGCGGCGGCGAATGTCAGAGAGAAGCCTTCCAATGGCTGAATGTTCATGTCCCTGTCCTGTACGCGTCCTTTGATTTTGTCGTCATAGCTCAGCGACGTTTCATCGGAGGCGCTCACGGTGACGAGCCTGTTGAAGCGGTCCATCACTTCATTCTCGTCTTCATCGTCGTTGTCACGTGCTTTTTTACCAGCGTTTGCGAGGCCGCTCTGAATGGCCGGACGGTCGAGAGGATGGCTTGTGGGATTGTGCACATATTTGCGCACGAGGTCGTCTCCCTGACGGGCATACGACATGGCGGAACGCATGTCGCCCATATTCCGGTAAGCCTCGGCCATGGCGTAGTAACCGTTGTGATAGCGGGGATAGCGTTTCAGAATCTCCGCGAACTGCACGGCGGCTTCGCGCGGTTTCTTGCGCTGCAGATTCACGAGGCCCAGATTGAAACGGGCATGGAAATTGGTAGGGTCCATCTTGAGGACTTCGGTAAGGTCGGCTGCCGAACGGTCCAGATCCTTGACCTCATAACGCAGCAGGGCACGGTTGAAGAGAGCTGCCTCATTGCCCGGATTCAGCTCAAGAGCATAGTTATAGTCGGACATTGCGCCGAAGAAGTCGTCGAGATTGTATCTCACGAATGCTCTGTTGAGGTAGAGGTCTGATTCGCGGGGCTGAAGGCGTATCACGTTGTCCATATCCTTCAGCGCTTCCTCCCATTTGAGGAGCTTGGTGTTAAGTTCGGCCCTTAGAAGGTATGTCTGTGTGTTGAGGGCATTGTTGGCGATAGCGAGGTCGAGGTCGGCGATGGCGGCGGCGGTGTCACCACGCACGGCGTTGAGACGTCCGCGCCCGGCAAGACCCTCCTCGAAATGTGGGTACATCTCAAGCAGTGTATGGAAGGTGCTGTCGGCATCGTCATAGCGCCCGGTCTCGGTTTCCGCCACCCCCTTGTAGTAGAGCATATATTTGTCGCGGGGGTTATATCGAAGGCCGCTCACGTAGTCGGTGATAGCCAGTGAGTCGAGACCCTGCACCTGCCGGGCGAAACCCCGCAGACGGTATGTCTCGGTGCGGAATTTGTTGCGCTGCAGCGACAATGTGGCGTCGGCCTCCGCACCTTTGTAATCTTCGAGCTGAAGCTTGGCAAGAGCGCGGTAGAAGTAGGGCTCCGCCAGATAGGGCTTAGCCTTGATGGCCTGGTTGAAATACTGTATGGAGAGCATGTAATCGTCCATCGACATCACATTGCGCCCGATATTTATCACCTGTTCGGCGTTTACCTGCGCCTGCAACGCCGGCGATGTCCACAACAGGGTGGCCAGTATAATTGCTATATTTACTAAATCTCGCATGTGACTGCAAATATAGTAAAAAACCTGCAAACGGCAAGAAACAACAAGAGCCGGCATTTCGGCCGGCTCTCGTGGATGTATAAAGCGAAGTTATTTCTTGGCTTTGGCGGTGCACTCGTTGGCCTTTACGCAAGCTTTGTTGCAGTTGGCCTTCTTGGTGCATTTCTTGCAGTCCTTGCAGTCTTTGCAGTTCTTGCAGTCTTTGCAATTCTTGCAGTCTTTGCAATCTTTGCAGTCTTTGCAAACGTTGTTGCAAGGCTTGGCGCATTGAGCCTTGGCCTGCTGGCATTCGGCTTTAGCGTTCTGGCACTCGGCCTTGGCCTTCTGGCACTCGGCTTTAGCGTTCCGGCACTCGGCTTTGGCGTTCTGGCACTGAGTGGCCTGCGTCTGGCAGGCGTTCTGGCACACGGTCTGGGCCTGAGCCGTTCCGAAGAGCATTGCGGCCCCGAGGAGGGCGGCGAGCAATAGCTTTTTCATAGGGTGTTTATTATTTATTGAGGACTTTGTCGACAATAGCCTTGAAAGCAGCGGGATGATTCACTGCGAGTTCGGCGAGCGCCTTGCGGTTGATTTCGATACCGGCGGCGTGGATGAGTCCCATGAGCTTGCTGTAGGAAAGGTTCTCCTGACGAGCGGCGGCGTTGATACGCTGGATCCACAGAGCGCGGAAGTTGCGTTTTTTCTGCTTGCGGTCGCGGTAAGCGTAGGTAAGACCCTTCTCCCAAGTGTTCTTGGCGACGGTCCACACATTACGACGGCTGCCGTAATAGCCGCGCGTAAGTTTCAATATTTTCTTTCTCTTAGTTCTGGAAGCTACGTGGTTTACTGATCTTGGCATCTTTTTTTGTTTTTGGAATCCAGCGGTTTACTAAACACTTTAATTTAGCTGGCAATCCGGTTAATTAATTGGTTAGAGGGCAAGGGCATTGCCGGCCCGGGCCCGGTTCCGTTATCGGAGGTTGAGGAGGTCGCGAACTTGTTTGAGGTTAGCGCTGTCCACGAGTCCTGTGTGGTCGAGGTTGCGCTTGCGCTTCTTCGATTTCTTGGTCAGGATGTGGCTGTGATAAGCGTGTTTGCGCTTGATCTTTCCCGTGCCGGTGAGCGCGAAGCGCTTCTTTGACGCGGCATTGGTCTTAACTTTTGGCATTGTCTTTAGTTTTTAGTTGTTTATAACCTCGGCACCGGGTGCCTACGGTCTCTAATTTTCATTGTCGGTATTCGGCGTTTGTTCAGTGGCGGAGCCGTTTCCGTCGATGTCGGCCGGGGCATCGCCGTCGGCCTGTCGGCCTCCCTTATCCTTCTTCTTGTCGGGAGCCGGTTTCTCCTTTTTCTGTGCCGGTTTCAGAGGGGTGATCATGATGGTCATTCTCTTGCCCTCGAGCACGGGCATCATCTCAACCTTGCCGAGGTCTTCGAGGTCGTTGGCGAAGCGCAGCAGCAGCACTTCTCCCTGTTCCTTGAAGAGTATTGACCTTCCGCGAAAGAACACGTAGGCTTTCACCTTGGAGCCCTCGCGCAGGAAACCCTGGGCATGTTTGAGCTTGAAGTTGTAGTCGTGGTCGTCGGTCTGAGGACCGAAGCGTATCTCCTTGACCACCACCTTGGTGGCCTTCTGCTTCTGTTCCTTCTGACGTTTTTTCTGCTGATAGAGAAATTTCTGATAGTCGATGATGCGGCATACAGGGGGTTCGGCCGTGGGAGAAATCTCCACGAGGTCGAGCTCCTGCGAGCGGGCTATCTTGAGAGCCTGAGCTATGGGATAGATACCCTGCTCCACGTTGTCGCCAACGAGCCGCACTTCGCGAGCGCGGATGCGTTCGTTGGTCTGATAGGGGTCATTGCGACGGTCGTCGCGGTTGGGCCTCTGGCCCGGCCGTGGCCGTGGCCCGGCTCCCATCGGACGCCGCGGCCCCGTAAATTGAGGTTTTTTCTCCATTAAAGGGTATTGGTGAAGTGTTGCTTCATTGTTTTGTAAACGCCTCTACCTCGTCGTTTATTATTTTGGCGAAATCGGCTATCGACATGACACCCTTGTCGCCTTCGCCGCGTTTGCGCACGGCTACCGTGCCGTCGGCCTGCTCTTTTTCGCCCACGACAAGGAGGTAGGGTACCTTCTTGAGTTCGTTGTCACGGATTTTGCGGCCGATTTTCTCGTTGCGGTCGTCCACTTCGGCGCGGACACCGGCTTCGTCAAGCATCTCGGCAACCTTCCGGGCATAGTCGTTGAACTTCTCCGATATGGGGAGAATCACGCACTGTGTGGGTATAAGCCAGAGTGGTAGGTTTCCGGCGGTATGTTCGAGGAGCACGGCCACGAAGCGTTCCATCGAGCCGAAGGGTGCGCGGTGAATCATCACCGGACGGTGCTTCTGGTTGTCGGCGCCCGTGAATGTGAGGTCGAAGCGCTCGGGAAGGTTGTAGTCAACCTGAATAGTGCCGAGCTGCCATTTGCGGCCTATCGCGTCGCGGACCATGAAGTCGAGCTTGGGACCGTAGAAGGCTGCCTCGCCTTCCACCTGCGTGGCCTTGAGACCCTTCTCCGCGCATGCGTCGATGATGGCCTGCTCGGCAAGATGCCAGTTCTCGTCGCTGCCGATGTATTTGGTCTTGTTCTTCGGGTCGCGAAGAGAAATCTGCGCCTCGTAGTTCTGGAAATCAAGAGCCTTGAAGATATAAAGGATTATATCCATCACCTTGAGGAACTCTCCCTTGATCTGGTCGGGAGCACAGAAGAGGTGGGCGTCGTCCTGCGTGAATCCGCGCACACGGGTCAGACCGTGGAGCTCGCCGCTCTGCTCATAGCGGTAAACGGTACCGAACTCTGCAAAGCGCAGCGGGAGGTCACGGTAAGACCTCGGCGACGTCTTGTAGATTTCGCAGTGGTGAGGGCAGTTCATCGGCTTGAGCATATACTCCTCGCCCTCCTGAGGCGTGTGGATTGGCTGGAAAGAATCCTTGCCGTATTTTGCCCAGTGTCCGGAGGTTACGTAGAGAGCCTTGTTGCCGATATGGGGCGTGATTACCTGCAGGTAACCATATTTTTTCTGTATTTTGCGGAGGAACTGTTCGAGGCGGTCGCGGAGAGCGGCGCCTTTTGGCAGCCACAGGGGAAGACCCTGGCCGACAGTGGGAGAGAAGGCGAAAAGTTCCATGTCACGGCCGAGCACGCGGTGGTCGCGCTTCTTGGCCTCTTCGAGGAGCGCCAGATATTCATCGAGCATCTTCTTCTTGGGGAAAGTGATGCCGTAGACTCTGACGAGCTGGTTCCGTTTCTCATCGCCGCGCCAGTATGCGCCGGCCAGCGACATCACCTTGGCCGCCTTTATGGGGGCGGTGGTAGGTATGTGCGGTCCGCGGCATAGGTCGGTGAAGTTGCCCTGGGTATAGGTGGTGATATGTCCATCCTCAAGCTCGCTGATGAGCTCGCATTTATATTCCTCGCCACGGTCGCCGAACATCTTGAGGGCGTCGGCTTTGGATATGTCGCGGCGTACTATGGCTTCCTTGCGCTGTGCCAGCTCGAGCATCTTCTTTTCGATTTTGGCGAAGTCAGCGTCGGTAATCTTGTGCTCGCCCGGGTCTATGTCGTAATAGAAACCGTTTTCAATGGCGGGACCAATGCCGAATTTCACGCCGGGGTAGAGCTCCTGGAGAGCTTCAGCCAGAAGATGTGCGGAGCTGTGCCAGAAGGCATGCTTGCCCTCGGGGTCGTCCCATTTGAAGAGCTCTATGCGTGCATCCTCGGCCACGGGGCGTGTGAGGTCCCATTCCTGACCGTTGATTTTCGATGCCAGCACGTCGGCGGCAAACCGCGGACTGATGCTCTCTGCTATCTGCAGCGGGGTTGTCCCCTCGTTATATTCCCTGACACTGCCGTCGGGAAATGTTATCTTTATCATTGATTTTCAGATATATACCAGATATATACATTGACATAAAGGCGTCGCCCCATAGCGGGGGATGCCTATCAGCCCGCAAAGTTAACAAAAATTCTTTGAAACACAAAGCTTTTGTCAATTAAGAGCGTTTGGTGGAGTTTGGATGAACGTGTATGCGTTGTGGTGTGTTACTCGTCGTCGTCATCGTCTTCCCAGTCGAGGAAGAAGGTGTCGGCATAACCGGTATCGTCGCGGAACTCGGATAGTTTCCGTCCCTCCCGTTTTGTGGGGCGGCCGAGGCCTTTGCGGCGGTCCACGAAGCCGCTTATGCGAGTCATCTCAAGCAGTTCGTACTGCGACGGGGGAGTGAGGTTCTCGAGATATTCCGGCACGAGCCGTGCGCCGAGACGGTTGTTTGACAGCCGGAGCACCCGGAACGTGTAGGTCACAGGCGGTTTTCTGACGTCGACGGACTCGCCGACCTTGATGGTGCGTGAGGGTTTCACGGCATTGCCGCCGATGGTGACGCGTCCTTTCTTGCACGCCTCTGTGGCTATGGTGCGCGTCTTGAACACCCGCATCGCCCACAGCCATTTGTCGATTCTTTCTTCTGCGTCCATTAGAGCATGTTCTTATCTGTCGGTGGTTCGTCGGAGGGTCAGTACCTGTTTGCCCGCCTCGTTGAAGAGAATCACTTCCGAGGGGCTAATGGGTTTGGCGGCGGCGGCCTCTTCGAGAGCCACCACCAGAGCTGTCTCATAGTTGGGTTGCGGACATGCCATACGCGTCAGGGCTATCGCGCTGAACGAAATGCTGTTGGCCTGTTCCATGTTTATGTCCATAGATCCGTTGAGGACATTGCAGCCGGTGTTGCCGTGGATTTTGCCCTCGTCTACGTCGATTACCAGCTTCATGTCGGGCACATCCACAGGTTTACCCTCAATGGCGGCCACGCTCCACGTGCCGTTGAGGAAGTCGAAGTTCTGGTGCATCAGCGTCATCACGCGCCGGTGGGCCGAGTCGTAGAAGTAGAGATAATAGTCGGAGTCGGCCACCGACCATGAGTAGTATCTTGTGGTGTTGAGAGCCACGTTGATTTCGCTGTCGGTGGTTCCGGGCAGCGAACAGGCCATCATGGTCGTGGCCACCTTCTCGAAGCGGAGGGTAGAGTCGGCGGGATTATACCGATAATCGGCGTTGATGACATTGCAGCCATTGTTGCCGTAGACTTTTTTCTGTGCGGGCACGAATTTGAGGAAGGGGGCTTTTTCGCCGACGGCCTCCTTGCCGCCGACGTTCTGGATGCTCCAGTCGCCTTTCACAACGCCTTTCTTTATTTCCTCCGGGGTATATGTCTTCAATGCGGTGGCGTTGCTGATTACTTCACGGTCGTGAGGGAGGATAGGTTCATCCTTCGGTCCGCGGGGACCGAAGAGGGAGCAGCCCGTAAGAGCGAGCGCGAGCAATGGCGTCGCTGCCGATAGGATAAATGTGCGGTAATCTTTCATAACTTTGGGTCTAATCTCCCCAGTGCTTCCTGAGGGGGTATTTGGCGGGACGGAGCAGCAGACGCAGCGATGTGGAGTAGAACAGATAGTTCCACGACCAGCCGGAGAGCACGCTGAGTTTGTTGCGCATTCCCAGAATCGACATAAGGTGTATTGCGAGCCAGGCGAGCCAGGCGACGATGCCGTTGAAGCTGAAAGCCGGCAGGTCGGCGACGGCGCGCGCCTTCCCTATGGTGGCCATGGCTCCCTTGTCGCGGTATCTGAAGGGCTTTTGTCGCTCAGGCCTGTTGAGGTTGGCGGCAAGGTTGCGTGCCATCTGTATGGCCGGCTGGGCCATCTGAGGATGTCCCTTGTGATATGACTCGCATTCCATCAGACATATGTCGCCGACGGCATATACATCGTCGCATCCTTTGACCTTGTTGTACTCGTCGACGATGATGCGGTTGCCATGACCTATGCAGTCGGCGGGAAGTCCCTTGACAGTCTCCCCTTTGACACCTGCCGTCCATATCAGAGTCTCGAAATACTCCTTGTGTCCGTCTGCAAAGGTAACATATTTATTTGAATAATCCGTCATCATGGTGTTCAGCCGCACGTTTACCATCAGTTTTTCGAGGGATTTCAAGGCGTATTCCCTCGACTTGGGTCGCATTGCTCCGAGGAGGTTGCCGGTGCCTTCCACGAGGGTTATTGTCACGTCGTCGGGTTCCAGCTCGGGGTATTCCTTGGCGATGACGTTCTTTTTCATTTCACCGAGAGCACCGGCTATTTCCACGCCGGCAGGGCCGCCGCCCACCACCAGGAAGCTCAGCAGGTTGTGACGCCGTTCCTTGTCGCGGCATATGGCGCCCCGCTCGAATCGGTCGAGTATCTCGTCGCGCGTATGAGCCGCCTCCGCCACAGTCTTTATGCCGAACGTCTCCTGTCCCAGACTCTCCATGCCGAAATAGTTGTTGGTGGAACCGGCAGCTATTATCAGCTTGTCGTATGGGAGTGTCTCATAGCTGGTGACCACACAGCGGTTGTCGAGGTCTATATTCTTGACATGACCCAGATGATAGCTTACGTTGCGGCGCTTCTTGATTTCGCGGCGGAACGGGAAGCAAATGTCGGCACTCGTGAGTCCCGACGAGGCCACCTGATAGAAGAGGGGCGCGAAACTGTTGTAGTTGTTGCGGTCAACGAGCATCAAGTCGTAACGATTCCTGTCAAGGTGCTTGCAGAGGTTGAGCCCCGCAAAACCTCCTCCGATTATCACTATTTTCTCCTTGTCGCTGTAGTTTCCCATATCCTTGTCGCTTTTGCTAAATATTGGTATTGCTCTCGTTTTATAAACGATTGAGAGAGATAAAAAGACGGCGCATCCCGGTAAAAGATGCGCCGTTATGAGTCTGGCAGGAAGAGTTATCTGTATTCCTTGAGCATGCCCTGGAGGCGTTTTCTGGCGAAGAAAATGCGGCTTTTCACCGTGCCGAGAGGGAGCCCCATCTTGGCGGCGATCTCGCCATACTTGTAACCGGCGAGGTACATTCCGAAAGGTACCTTGTATTCGGGTGTGAAGCCGTTGATGGCGGCAGATATCTCCTTGGCGCCATACATGGCTTCCGGAGATGCAAGACCTGATTCCTGTGAGAGATTAAGGTGGTAGAGATCCGCGGTAGTGTCGATAATCGTGGCGCTCCTCACCTGGCGTCGATAATTGTTGATGAAGATGTTGCGCATGATTGTGAACACCCAGCCCTTGAAGTTGACGTTTTCGACATACTTCTCCTCATTGTCGAGCACCTTCAGAGTGGTGTCCTGAACGAGGTCTTGAGCTGTTTCCCGGTCGGCTGTCAGTCGGCAGGCGAAACTGAATAGATTGCTTTGCAATCCCAGCAGCTTCTGTTTGAACATTGATGTGTCAGCCATAGTAGTGGAATCTTTGGGTTTATATTACCATAACACCGAGATGGAGCATAATGTTTCACGCGGAAGCCGATTATTATGTTTTACAACATAGAGCGCGTTCCTTAAAATTTCGAGGCCGTAGGGGTCGCAGACTTGAGGCGATTTTAGTCGGTTGCTGAAGGAGCATACCGAGGTATGTGACTGACAGCAAGCGGCTAAAAGCGGCCAAGTCTGCGAGGGCGAAGGTAACGAACGAGGTATTTTTCAATCATAGGAATAACTCCGACGACATTAAAATTACCTCCGCCCCGTCTCTTTTCGGCATATTTCCCGAGGTCTCGTCGGTCACGATGCCCGCATCGCTCCCTCCTCGACTCGTAAAATCTGCTCGAAAAGAGCCGCCCCTACGCCCCCTAAATTTTAAGGAACGCGCTCTTATGGATTTGTCAAAGTTGAATGGCATCTGTATCGCCGAAGAGGGCTATGTATTGGCCTCTGTCGCCGTTGGCGTATAAATTGAATTGCGTGGCGTCATGTTGGCGGAGCCGCTGTTCGGAGGGGTCGCCGAGCCCGCAGTGCATGGGTATGAATGTGCCCACATCGAAGCGGTGCACGAACTCACGAGCCCCTTCGTAATACCCCCTCCCTATGCGGGAATCGACGGGGAAGAAGGCCACATCTATGCGTCTGCCCTCAAGCCATGCGCCGATATCGTCGAGAATGGCTGTGAATGCCCTGCGCGCCTGAGCCACTTCCTGTGCTGTCGACTCGTCAAGCCAGAGCCATGCGTTGTTGTCGCCGGCATGGTATATGAGGCGTCCATCGGTCTCTGCCATGAAGCTGACGCCCGTGTCGGTGGAGCCGAAGGCATGCACGCTTATGTTGCCGTCGCTCCAGGAATCACCGTCCGAGAAGCCTATAACCTTGTCGGCATCCACCTTGGGCCCGTTGTAGACGGAAGAGGGGCTTGTGATGTGTCGGCAACGTCTCATGGTCTCGCGGCTCAGCAGATAGCGCACATGCGGAAATCGGTCAGCGAACTCGAAAATTCTGCGGTTGAAATGGTCCTTGTGGCTGTGGCTCACGAACACGTACAACGGCTTTGATGCATCCATGTCGTCCAGCCAGCCGGGCAACTCTTCCCGGTTGTCGGAACCGCCCCGTTCCTGCCAGTAATCGAACACCATCCCGCAGCCCGGCTGGCGGACCGTGAAACAATCATGAAGGATATGACGTATTATCATAGGGGGTATGTTTAAGGAACGCGCTCTAAAGCGAGTTTTATTAATTGCGGCAAAATTAGTAATTTTGCAGATTAAAAGGAAAAATCCGACAAATAAGGATAAGAGGAAATGATAACGGCATCGGCAAAGAAGCGGGAGAATATCGCGGAGTATCTGCTGTATATGTGGCAGATAGAGGATCTGATACGTGCCTACGGTCTTGACATAGACCGCATCGACAGGGAGCTGCTTAGTAAATACGAGGGGCTTGACGCCTCGAAGCGCAAGGAGATGTACGGATGGTACGAGAGCCTTATCGACATGATGCGCCGAGAAGGCGTGGAGAAGAGCGGACATCTGCAGATCAACCGCAACACTCTTGCCGACATCGAGGATCTTCACCGCCGGCTTCTCGCCGACCCGAAGCATGCCGCCTATGCCAACCAGTATTATGCCACATTGCCGCTGATTGTGGAGCTGAGGGCGAAGGCCGGCGACAACAGGAAAGGTGAGATCGAGACCCTTTTCGAAGCCATGTATGGCCTGCTTCTCATGAGGCTGCAGCATAAGGAGGTGTCCGATGACACGCTAAAGGCTACGGCGCAGATATCAAAATTCCTCGCGCTGCTCGCCTCTTATTATAAAAAGGATTACGAAGATCCGGAGGCGTTGTGGAAATAGACAATACTGAAAAAGAAAAAAGCACTCAAAAGATAATGAAGATACTGATAACAGGGAGCAATGGCCAGCTCGGCAATTCATTGCGTCGCGAATTTTCGGGAGATGCGGATATAGAGGCCACATATACCGACTATGATACCCTCGACATAACCAACCGCGAGGCGGTGGCCCGTTTTCTCGAGGACAACAAGTTTGATGTAGTGGTCAACTGCGCGGCCTATACTGCCGTCGACAGGGCAGAGTCTGACGACCTTAAGGCAAGCGCCCTCAATACGGGTGCCGTGGGCAATCTCGGAGATGCCGCCAAGCGCTGCAATACCAAGGTGATACACATATCCACCGATTATGTATTCTCCGGCCAGGGATTCCGCCCTTACGAGGAGAACGACGAGCCTTATCCGCAGAGCATCTACGGACGCACCAAGCTGGAGGGCGAAGGTTTACTTACCTCTTTCTGTCAGGATGCCATGATAATCCGCACGGCATGGCTCTATTCGGAATATGGCAACAACTTCGTGAAGACAATGCTCCGGCTGGCCAAGGACCATGACGAGATCCGGGTGGTATGCGACCAGATAGGAACCCCCACCTATGCCGGCGACCTCGCCAGGGCAATCCACCATATATTGCGGCACGACAGATGGGTGCCCGGCATATACCACTATACCGATGAAGGAGTGGCTTCATGGTACGACTTCGCCAAGTCGATTTTCGACATCGCCGGCATAGACATGAAGGTTACGCCGATACCCACCCGCGATTATCCCACGCCGGCGAAGCGCCCCTTGTATTCCGTGCTGTCGAAAGGCAAGATAAAGAATGTTTTCGGCATGGATATCCCTTACTGGCGCAATTCGCTCAAGGAGTGCATAGGCAAACTGCAAAAGGAAAGCAACTGAACATGGCCAACGAACAGACCCGGGAGATAGAACGGCGGCGCACCTTCGCCATCATATCGCATCCTGACGCGGGCAAGACCACGCTGACGGAGAAACTGCTCCTTTTCGGCGGCGCCATCCATGTGGCCGGCGCCGTGAAAAGCAACAAGATAAAGAAGACGGCCACCTCCGACTGGATGGAGATAGAGCGCCAGCGCGGAATATCGGTGGCCACCTCTGTGATGGGCTTCGATTATGGCGACTATAAGATAAATATCCTCGACACGCCGGGTCACCAGGACTTCGCCGAGGATACCTTCCGCACGCTCACGGCCGTTGACTCGGTGATTATCGTGGTGGATGTGGCCAAGGGCGTGGAGACGCAGACACGCCGCCTGATGGAGGTGTGCCGCATGCGTCGCACTCCCGTGATTATTTTTGTCAACAAGCTTGACCGCGAGGGCCGCGACCCCTTCGAAATCCTCGATGAACTCGAGAAAGAGCTGCAGATCGGTGTGCGCCCGCTCACATGGCCCATCAACATAGGCGCCCGCTTCAAAGGCGTATACAATATCTATGGACATAGGCTCGACCTGTTCACTCCGTCGAAGCAGACAGTCACGGAACGTGTGGAGATTTCCGACATAGGCAGCGCGGAGGTCGACGCCCGCATAGGTGAGGAAGATGCCGCCCGGCTGCGCGACGACCTCGAACTGATAGAAGGCGTATATCCCGACTTCGACGAGCAGGCATACCTGCGCGGCGAGACGGCTCCCGTATTCTTCGGCTCCGCGCTAAATACCTTCGGCGTCAAGGAGCTCCTCGACACTTTCGTGCGCATAGCCCCTTCGCCACGCCCTGTCGACGCTGTGGAACGTACCGTAAGTCCCGACGAGGAGGGCTTCACCGGGTTCGTATTCAAGATACACGCCAACATGGACCCGAACCATCGTTCGAGTCTCGCTTTCGTCAAGGTCTGCTCCGGAAAGTTCGAGCGCAATGTCTATTACAAGCATGTGCGCCAGGGGAAGCAGATGCGTTTCGCTGCGCCCACGGCTTTCATGGCCCAAAAGAAAAGCGTGGTCGACGAGGCTTTCCCCGGTGATATCGTGGGTATACCCGACACGGGCAACTTCAAGATCGGCGATACGCTGACCGCCGGCGAAGACCTGCATTTCAAGGGCCTTCCTTCCTTCAGCCCCGAGATGTTCAAGTATATCGAGAATGCCGACCCGATGAAGGCCAAACAGCTCGAGAAGGGGATAACCCAGCTTATGGATGAGGGTGTGGCCCAGATGTTCGTCAATCAGTTCAACGGGCGTAAACTCATAGGCACGGTAGGTCAGCTGCAGTTTGAGGTGATACAGTTCCGCCTGCTCCATGAGTATGGCGCGCAATGCCGCTGGGAACCGGTAAGCCTCTACAAGGCCTGCTGGATCGAAAGCGACAACGAACAGGCTCTCGAGGCGTTCAAGAAAAGGAAACATCACTTCATGGCCAAGGACAAGGAGGGGCGCGACGTTTTCCTCGCCGACTCCAATTATGTGCTCCAGATGGCCCAGTCGGATTTCCCCGACATAAAGTTCCATTTCACCTCCGAGTTCTGATATAGTTTTTGATTAATTCGGGATAATGGTTAATTTTGCGGCATGAAGAAGAGCAAGAAGATGAATTTCTGGATGCGGCGCAAATCGCATATAGCCCCCCTGCTGCTTGGCGGGGTGGTGATAACATTGCTCTTTTTCAACGAGGATACTTCCTGGAAAAACAATATGGAGTATCAGCGGCAGATCAAGGTGCTGCAGGAACGCATCAAGGAGTGCAACGATTCGGCGCAATGGTTTCACGACCGCCGTATGGGGCTGCTGCACGGCAATGAGGAGCTTGAGAAGATAGCCCGCGAAGAATATCATATGCAGAAGCCTACCGAAGATGTATATCTCCTCGACGACTGATGCCGCAGACCTCCGGGAATGAATAAAAAATGAAAAAGAGCGATAACGTAAATAGAGATGAAACGGCACGCAGGGCCGGGATACGTCGGGCCTTCGAGGGCACGGCCACTTTCGGACTGCTGCTGCTGGCCATAGGGCTGGTGGCGCCGTTCACGAGTATTGACAGTCCGGCGCTGGCGGGCATCTTCAAGTGGGTGTTCGGCGCGGGAGCCCTGATATATACAGTGGCTCGTATCGTGGGGTGCACGGGCAAGGATGAGTCGCTGCGGATACGTCGCCTGCGCCGTATGGAGGTATGGGCCGGCATAGCTTTCTGCGTGGCATCCTTCTTCTGGTTCTACAACGCGGCCCGGATGGAGTACGGCATGTATCTCATGGCGATGCGCGACACGGTGGTGTTCACACTCGCCGGCGCCGTAATACAGATAATAGCCTCATGGATGATAGCCGCACGCATGAAGAAAGAGCAGTCCGGCCCGAACTCCGGCAATAACCCAGACAGAAAATAATGGCATCAGGAGAGAGGGCCGACCGTATACTCACCATAGATATCGGCAATACCATCCGCAAGATATCGGTCATGGAAGGGGAAGAGGTATTGGAGACTCTTCTCGGTTCGTCGGCGACGCCCGACAATATGGTTTCGCTTGTCGGCCGCTACGGGGTTACCGGCGCGGTGTTCTGCGCAGTAGGCAAGGATGAGGACTCTCTTGCCGCCCGCGTGCGCGACATGGGGATAACATGTCTCGAGCTTGACGGCGACACGCCGGTGCCCGTGACTGTAGATTATGACAGACACCATCTCGGTCCCGACAGGCTTGCCGCCGTGTGCGGCGTGGCCCGGGAGGGCGAGGATTTCCTTCTGGCCGACGCCGGTACGGCACTTACCCTCGATATGACCTCCGGCATGCGCTATCTCGGCGGCAACATATCGCCGGGAATACGTCTGCGCATAGAGAGCCTGCACAAGTTCACCCACCGACTCCCTCTGGTGGACGTGGAAGGGAAGACTCCCTTGCTGGGGCATGACACTCATGAGGCAATCCGCAGCGGTGTGCTCCGCGGTATAGCTTATGAAATAGCGGGCACTCTGCAGGCTGTCAGGGAATCGCACCGTGACGTCAGGCTCGTGCTGACCGGCGGCAATATGCCTGCCGTGTGCCGCTACCTCACCCTGATGGGCGTGCCGCATACCGTCGACTCTTGCGCGGTGGCCAGAGGCCTCGTGAGGATTTTCAAATTTAGAGCGCGTTCCTTAAAATTTCGGGGCCGTAGGGGCGGCTCTTTTCGGGCAGGTT
>CAJUAT010000023.1 GCA_910584525.1 uncultured Muribaculaceae bacterium
TCTATCACATCGGTCATTCACTTAAAGACCTCGGAAAGAAGCTGTTTGCCTTCTCTAAAATGGAGGTTATGACCGGGACTGAACTCATTTCTCAGCTATAATTGAGTGGAAAGAAAGCCAGCGTCTAATTGTTAATAAATGTTATAAACTTGCCGAAGGAATATTCTTCCAACATAGATATAGATACTGTTTCTTTGAGTGTGTCTGAGAGAGGGTACGTACTAAAAAAGGGCCAGCCAAATTTTGACCGGTCCGAACAAGTTTGTAATTTTAGGTGGCTAAAACTCAATTTCACTGTCTAAAATCATCCTCCGGAGTATTCGCCAGCCATATATCTGACGAATACTCCGGAGGAAGCTTATGAGGATGTGCGAAAGCTCAGACCGGTTCTATGTCTTCGATTTCGGGAGCGAGATTAAGTAGTGTCTTGCCGTCTATCTTGAAGTTTTCAACAAGAGCCATCGGACTATCGAACACCTCCTTTTGCTCCCTGAAATGACTATCGGTTACTACGCCTTCGCCATCGTCCATGAAATAGTAAGTCTTTCCTTTGTAGGAAAGCTCTACATCGTATCCCTGAACAGCGAAGTCGTATAGTAAAACTCCCAGTGCCTTGTTAGGATATCCTTCGAAGGCTTGACCATACAACTTCTTGTTAGGCGGATACTTCTTGTTGAAAGGGTATCCACAGAGGTCGTATCCGACCCATTCTCTTGGGTCGTTTTCAGGTGTAATGGTATTGTCAGCTTCCATAGTTTCTTACTTTGTGAAGGATTTTTGCCTTTGATTCATCTAAAGGACGTCCCTCGTTTTCAAATTTTCCTTTCTTGTTAAGAGTCCGCACCGGATGTCCATCTTGCCATGGATGATAATGGGGCTTGATACCATGATGATCATTGGTATGAATCTCCCATAACTTCTTACCATCAGGGCCATATTTAGCAATAGCTTGCACATCATTCCCATTCTTATTGAAGATGGCATAGATGCGATTGGGGGTATGGCTTTCTTCAGGAAGTTTTACAGATTCTTTGGCGTTCTTTTTTTGAACAATCTGAATTTCTCCGATTGTTCCTGTGGTCTTCCAGTTGCGTCCGAGTTCTGACTCAAGACTTCCGTTAGCATGTGATCCGTTTGCGCCCATTGCGAAGATTCTTAAGGTTGATATTCTCGTAATAGACGCTGATGTCCTCGCGTTCGCCCGGCATTTTGTCTCCGTAGCGAATAATGAGAATCGGCTCAAGGATTCGCAGTGCTTCCTCATATCCCTTCTTCCACAGATACATTGCCGCGTGATTACCTTTTATTCCATTGCTATTTATGGCAATAACCGAGTGTTTGGGAATCCCAGCAAAAGCATAGGAATAGCTGGCGGGATCGGACCATGTGACATTCGCTATCATGAATACGCCTTGTGATTGGAAGAAGGCTGTCAACGCCTTGTTCCACCAATTGTTGCAATAGTTCACGAACGGAGTCATACCAATCTTTTGAGAGAAGTCCGGTCCGACAACGCATGTGAATTTTTTGAGTGGCTCTACATATCGTTTGGGATTATGAAGTATCCTTGCGAACTTGGTATCCGGTTCGTAAAATACGACAACGGTGTCTTTGTTGGCTCTGTTTAAGGCCTTACTAAAAGGAGTGGCCACAGATGGCAAATCAAATGGCGCTGCCTTCTGAACCTTAGGCATGGGGAATGGCGTGGTGGAGTCTACGAACTCCAGGTCGTTTAAGATATCCTGTTTGTTAAGGATAAGGTCTCCAGTCCGGGAACTAGATTTTCTTCGTTTCTTCTGTTGCTTTTGGGAGGCGTTCTGCAATTTAGCCTCCATTCCGTCGAAGAAGCCGGGATTGAATAATTCATCTTCCATATAAAAATTTTTGAAAGATTAACTACAATCCTCGCAGAAATACGGGTGCGTTTATTGTATATCACGAATTTTATTCGTAATTTTGCGCTTTGAAACCCTCGTATCCCGTTTTCTGCAAGGGATAACGATCTCATTGGTGTCCCGTTCTCCGCCAAGAGTGGGGCACCGATTCTTTTATTGCTTCATGGTTCACCTCCTTCCTTATCCGTCGTGAAAAGCAGTGACCTGAATTTTTCGCTCTCCGAATTCAAATCAATATCGGGTTCATTGGGGTCAATCGATACGAATTTTCCGGTCATATAAGCTTGACGTAATTTTATATTTTTATGTATTTTACGAACAATAGTCTGGTCATTTTTTGTTTGACCGAATTCATCTTTTGATACAATGGCAATGGCATCGCGACGCATTTGCTCATTATCAAGCAATCCTAAAGATTGGGTCGCTACAATCAATTGTGCCCTTTTGGAGAATTTAAGGAAAAAGTTCAGTAGTAAATTCTGACTTTTTGCCTGCATTCCAGTTCCGAATTCATCGATAGCAAGCATCCAATTGCCCTTTATTGCCTTATAGAATAATGTCAAACAACGAATGAATGCCAGCGTTCCTTCGGATTGAAGACCATCCTCAAGCCTGAATTCTCCAAGAGGTGTCTTATGTGTATATTGGGTCTTAAACGATTTAATGGTTTGGAATTTGGCAATTTCTTCCTTGTCAATTTCGTCTCCATTCATTTGCAAAAGCAGTTTGCGAGCCTCTTCCGGCACTGCCTGACTTCTTTCTTCGACCTGAATATCAACTATATTCGAGTGAAAAGACCCTAGCATTTTTATGAGCAATGAGCGCAAGGATTCATCGTGTTGCAAAGCTATCGCCACCTCTTCATCTGCCTGATCCAAATGGTATATTCTGAAGAAACTATATTTGAAATAATCGCGAATTTCGGTAAGGAGTTGACTTGCAATATTTCTAATAGAATAGGCTGCCAACACAGAGACTATTTTTGTAGTCGCTTCTTCAATTGCTTGCTTTTCTTTGGTGGATAATCCGATCCATGGCCCAAATTTTACGCTGTTCTTACCAGAGGCAACATCATATTCCCTCAAAAACACTCTGCGGGATTGATTGCCTTTATGGTATTGGCGCATTTCCTCTCGGCTAATATAATATGGCGTCAGATTTAACTGATAATTATATCTTGTGTCGCCGATGAAGAAGAATAGGTCGAACGAGGTTTCTTTGTCTTTGCAAGCGGGATCGAAAGCAAACTGATCGTAATGCAGTTTCCCATCCAAGTCACGAGGAATTTTGAAAGCAACATTTCTCAGAAAATCCAGTGCGAATAGAATATTGGTTTTGCCACTCCCGTTTGATCCGTAAAGTAAAAGAGCCTTAAGAATTCGAGTTCCTCCAACTTCTACAATCCAATCTTCTCCATATTTCTGATATTTGGATGCTACAAAAGAGACATCCACGTTTTCGCGGATGGAATAGAAGTTTGATATACGAATCTTTTCTATCATGCCGCAAAGTCAAGCCAAATATTTCACTCCACCAAATTTATCTGTAGAAAACGTACAGAAAAATTATTTTCAAAATTATTTTTGCGCCCCAACTGTTCAATTCCTGTAGTGTTCCTACATATTTGAGGCCGTTTGTCCTTAAATATCCCTATTGGTTGGGCTACGCTTGGTAAGTCGCGTTTGTCTAGTCCGGAAAAGTGTTGACCGTCAGATTCAACATTTTTCAGTAAAATGTGTGAATAAAACAAAAAATTCTGGGACGAATCCCAGATTTCGGCAATCAATGCCTGGCACAGCAGCGGAAAAAGTTTCAGTCAGATTGACGAGGAATACAATTTTGCGGTTTGGACATTGTTTACAATAGAAATGCAATCCCGGACTATCGCGGCACACGGTCAAGCATCAGCAAATGGATGCGCCGCATGACGAGAGCAATAATTCCCGGCTCCGGATGCCGGACAACAAAGGCTATATAGTCCCCGGCAACTCCGGCACAAACGACAAAAATGAAAGGAATGACAAAGAAAACCTCTCCCAAGGCCAGGCTCACGGATACCGAGTAGACCATACTGTATCTGACACGCAAGTTAAACGCCGTCACCAAAAAGATAGAGAAACTGGAGGCTGACTGGAAAAAGGCAGAGCTGCATGAAGAGTTCCAGAGTGGCGTCATCGCCGAATACAAGAAGCTTGTAAAGCCTGCGCAGTCAAAGAAATCAACTACCAAGTAGCCATGCGCTTGCGCATGTCCCGTGACCTGAGTGTCAGCGAGGCATGCGGGTTGCTTAGGGTGTTTTGTCCAAATTTCATTGTTCTTTTTGAAGTTTGTGAGTATCGAGAGAGGCTAAACATCGGGTGACTTAATGATTCAATCGGCAGATTGGAAATATTTAGGATTTTTTGAATTACACTGCAAAGATACGGCAGTGGATTGTATTAATTTTGCAGAATGAAACAGGAGAAGGTTCGCATATTGATGCGGGATGGTGTGGAAGTCGAGGCTTTTGCTCCGGTAGTACTGTCTGTAAGCCGGGCCACTGATATACCGGCATTTTATTCAGAATGGTTTTTCAATCGCTTGGAGGAGGGGTATTGCAAATGGCGCAATCCATTCAATGGCCTGGAAAGTTATGTATCGTTTCAGATAGTCCGGTTTATTGTTTTTTGGTCCAAAAATCCGGCTCCCTTGATTCCATACCTTGAAAGATTAAAGAGCAGAGGCATCAATTGCTATGTACAGTATACTCTCAATGATTATGAAGCTGAGAGACTGGAACCCGGTGTGCCCGATATAGAACAGTGCATCGAGAGCTTCCGACAATTGTCGGAGGCTCTCGGGGAATATGGCGTGGTGTGGCGGTTTGATCCGTTGATTCTGACGGACAACATCGGTATCTTCGAACTGTTGCGAAAAGTCAGCGATTTGGCAGAGATACTTCATAAGTATTCCGACACGCTCGTTTTCAGTTTTGCCGACATCGCCGGTTATCGCAAGGTAGGCCGTAATCTGACGGCGCATGGAATCAGCTATGAGGAATGGACGGAAGCAAACATGAGGGAATTTGCTTCGCGCCTCTCGCAGCTTAACAAAGAGTGCGGTTGGAATCTGAAACTGTGCACCTGCGCGGAGAAGATTGACCTGTCTGAGTTTGGGATAGAACATAGCCGTTGTGTCGATGATGAGCGCATCGCCCGCATCGCTCATCTGGACGATGTCTTGTTGTCTGAACTCGGACTGCAAATTCACGAGCCCTCTTTCAGTCTGTTCGGAGATATTGAGGATCTTTCTCCCGGCGCCATCCGCCTTACGGAAAGTAAGTATGCCCTACGTCTCTCAAAGAGAAAAGATTCAGGCCAGCGTCAGCTTTGCGACTGTATTAATTCGAAAGACATTGGTCAGTACGACACATGTCCTCATGGATGTCTCTACTGCTACGCCAACACGTCGCCCGAATCGGCACGCCGCAATTATTCCCGCCATAATCCCGATTCCGAAACAATAATATGGTAAAAAACATGAAAATGATGAAGTTGATAACATATGATTCATTGCTTGCACAGGCGTCAGAGTATATCCTGAGCTTTCCGGAGGCAAAGCAAAATCGCTTGCCCTGAGTGCCACGCGAGGGGAACATCCTACGGTATATCTATCTCTCAGCGCAGGTGCCGATAAGAGCGCGTTCCTTAAATTTTCGGGGCTGCAGGGGCTCGCATAGCGACATCACCACAAAGGGCAGGCACATTGCAAAATAAGTGATGCTGAAATTGGTCAGCCGCCAATGGTGCATGAGATGTATGGACACGTAAACATACGACAACACGGTACACAACTCCATCATTATGGCAGTCAGCGTGTAGAGCCTGTGCCTGTTGCCATTCCATAACAGTGAGAATCCTACGGCCATAGCTGTCATGACGGCATATCCCCAACCGGGAAGCCAGAGCGTCTGCATTTGCATCGGACCGTAACCTTTGATGAAAAACACTTCCGGATCCCACAGCGCAAACGGCGCGAACGAAGCGGCAAGGGTCAAGAAGAAAACGGCTACCATTCCGGCCATTCGTTTCCATCCAATCCTGAGCCAGAAGGGCATCAGCAATATGCCGCACGGAAGCAGAGCGACGATTCTCGTTGACCCGAGAAGACCTGCCACCACGGAGACTGCCACCCAGTGTCGTCGCAACCATGTGGCGCTTAGATGCTTGGCGCCGTAGTTGACTGCCGCAGCTGTCAGAAAGAGATTGGACATAAGATCGCTGCGGCATATCCCCTCATACCACACCGCCGGCGACATCACAAGCAGGAGCATCACAAGGGCCATGGCCCTTCCTTGGTCCTATGAGCACCGTATGCTTTATGGGCTCAACCGCAACGGCACTGTTAGGGAAATCTGAAAGGGTTAGGAAAACATCAACATTCATATTGTCAATGGTTGGCTTTCTCTGTATATTTGTAATAATTATACCATGTCTATGGGCTACATTCACATTATAATTTGCGTCCAAGAACGGAAAGTCCTCCATTTATTGTCGAATGTAGTGGATATGCCGGAATTTTCCGGCAATGGAATTCGCAGATATGTCGAATGCAATAACAAGCTTCACCATCTCATCGTAGCAGTAAGTCCATTTTATCCTGAAGAAGGACGTGGGAAAAGAATGGATGAATTTGCGGAATCACTCGAGGAATTCAGAAAAGTGTATTATTTTCAGAAGCATGTAGAGGATTGGGATAAAGACTATAGTTGCCAGATTCGAATTCTATCCAATAGATAGAGGCACATCGGAAAGTACATCTTTGTGTCCCGGGGAGTGGCTTCCGGTTGTGAACTATAGGGGATGACTGTCGTTATAAGATTACTATGAAACACGAAGTTGAGATTAAACGGGCATATGATCCAGCCTCCCCCGACGATGGCTTTCGGGTATACATCGACCGACTGTGGCCGCGGGGATTGTCGCACGCCACTTTCCATTACGACCTTTGGGATAAGGAAATAGCGCCATCCACCGAGCTTAGGGAATGGTTTCATTCGTCACCCGACTCTCTTTGGCCCGAATTTGAAAGCCGATATAGAGCCGAGCTTGAAGCCAACCCGGCCTTCAAGTCTCTGCTCGCCACGATATCCGACAAACCTAAAGTAACTCTTCTATATTCCTCTCATGACCGTGCGCATAACAATGCCATAGTGGTCCGGCAACTACTTGCCGCCGCCGGTTGGCTGCCCCGGGTATAAAACGGGTAGGATGGTTGGAGTTTGGTGGTGTCGGAGAAAAGTATTGTTTTTGTTTATAGGATTGCGCTCTAAGCTCAATTGCTCTGGAGGAGGGGAAGGTATTGGCCATATCCTTCTGATTCCATTTCCGACTTGGGGATGAAGCGGAGCGAGGAGCTGTTGATGCAATAGCGCAATCCTCCCGAGGATTCCGGCCCGTCGGTGAATACATGGCCGAGGTGGGCATTCCCGGTTGCGCTGCGTACCTCCACGCGTCTCATGCCATGTGAATTGTCGGGATGCTCGGTCACGACATCAGGCGATATCGGCTTGCTGAAGGCTGGCCAGCCGCAGCCTGAGTCGAACTTGTCGGCGGATACGAACAGCGGCTCGCCCGTGGTGACATCCACGTATATTCCCTCGCGAAACTCTCGGTCATATTCGTTCGTATACGGCCGTTCCGTAGCGCCAAGCTGTGTCACGGCATACTGCTCGGGAGTCAGACTACGGCGCAGTTCCTCGTCAGACGGCCGTTGATACTTGCCTTTTTGTTGCGCATGAGAATCTCTGGCTTGTGCCGCCATGCGCATAAGCTCCCGACTTATGTGGCAGTAGCCGCCGGGATTCTTCTCCAGATACGCTTGATGATAATCTTCGGCAGGGTAGAAGTTGGCAAGAGGCTTTACCTCCACCACAACAGGACGGGTATATTTCTTCTGTTCGAGGGCCACGGCGCGGTCAATCACGGTGCGGTCGGCGGTGTCGGTATAATATATGCCGGTGCGGTATTGTGTGCCGGCATCGTTACCCTGACGGTTCAGAGAAGTGGGGTCGATGGTCTTGAAATAGAGGTCAATCAGAAAGGGCAGCGACACGGAGTCGGCATCATACGTCACCCTTACTGTCTCCGCAGCGCCGGTGGCGCCGCCGCACACTTCCCTATATGAAGGCGAAGGCACTGAGCTGTTGGCATAACCGGCCTCGGTTTCCTTCACTCCGGGCACAAGCGAGAAGAAATGCTCCGTGCCCCAGAAGCATCCCCCGGCAAAATATATTTCGTGCATATCCATATCAGCATTTTATTAAGTAAGTCGTGGAAATTATTTTGTATTATCGGGGAGCATTATTTCAGCCGATTTTTCCTCGAAGATGAAGGAGTGTAGCGAGATACACGACTGAAGATGAGAGGGAAAAGCGGCGAAATAATGCCGCCGATAATGCAAAGCTTCAAATCCATAATAATGCGTAATAATTTTCATGACTTACCTATCAGCGTCGCCCGCAGCATAATGCCTTGCGCAGCCGCCGAGCAACATACATATCGCTATGACAATAACCCTCATCATTCTCTTCAACGCCGCGAACGCCGCGAATGTTTCTCCGCCACGATAAGAAGCATGAGTATCGTATTCGGGATTTTTTGCTAATTTTGCAAAAAAACAATGAACATTGAAGTCGGAATCTTCTTTATGATAACAGGTAAGAATCACACATACATAAGGCAGTAAAACCACTATATGTCACAAAAAAATCATTACAATGGCTTGACCGATGCGGAAGTGTCGGAGAGCCGCCGTAAAAATGGCGTCAATATTCTGACGCCTCCCGAGAAGGATCCGCTATGGAAGCGGTTCCTCGAAAAATTCGGCGACCCGCTGATCATCATCCTTATGATTGCGGGTGCGTTGTCAATCGGCATCTCATGCTATGAGTTCTGGGGTCTGGGCCAGGGCGCAGGAGTATTCTTCGAGCCTATCGGAATATTTATCGCCATTCTCCTTGCCACAGGACTGGCTTTCATCTTCGAGCTGAAGGCTGATAAGGAATTTGCCTTGCTCAATCAGGTGAACGACGATGAGCCGGTGCAGGTGATCCGCAACGGCAACGCCATGCAGATTCCCAAGAAGGATGTAGTGGTAGGAGATATCGTGATTCTCAACACCGGAGAGGAAGTCCCGGCCGACGGCGAGCTGTTGGAGGCCGTCATGCTCAATATCGACGAATCTACCCTTACCGGCGAACCGATATGCCATAAGACAACCGACCCGGCTGAATTTGACAAGGATGCCACCTTCCCGAGCAATCATGCCATGCGCGGCACAAAGATTATGGAGGGTCATGGCGTGATGCGCGTGCTGGCCGTCGGCGACAAGACCGAGAACGGAAAGGTGTTCGAGGCTGCTCAGATTGACGACAGTGTCAAGACGCCCCTTAACGAGCAACTCGACGGCCTCGGCGACCTCATCACTAAGATTTCTTACGGTTTTGCCGCTGCCATAATCATCGGACGCATCGTGATGTACTTCATCAACGTGCCTGAATTTGAGTGGGTATCGTTCCTTGCCTACTTCCTCCAGACCCTGATGGTGGCCGTCACCCTCGTGGTTGTCGCCGTACCCGAAGGTCTCCCTATGGCGGTGACTCTTTCGCTTGCCTACTCCATGCGTCGTATGCTCAAGACCAACAACCTCGTACGCAAGATGCACGCCTGCGAGACAATGGGCGCAACCACCGTAATATGTACCGACAAGACCGGTACGCTGACCCAGAACCAGATGCAGGTGGCCCAGACCAACTTCTATGGCAATCCTTCCGACGATGTGCTGGTAGAAGGCATAGCCGTAAACTCAACAGCTCAGCTCGATTTGTCCGGCGACAAGGCTCAGGTGCTCGGCAATCCTACCGAAGGGGCTCTGCTCCTCTGGCTGCGGAAACGCGGCATCAATTATCTTGATGTCAAGGAGAAGGCGCAACGTATCGAGGAACTTCCTTTCTCTACGGAGCGCAAGTATATGGCAACTGTCGTCAGGTCGGCTACCGGAAAGAGTATTCTCTATGTGAAGGGTGCTCCCGAGATCATCTTCGGCATGTGTAAGAATACGGCCGGTGTGACGAAGCAGGAGATTGACGCCCAGCTCCTCGAATATCAGAACCAGGCCATGCGTACCCTCGGTTTCGCATACCAGGTGCTCAACGCCGGCGACAAGACCATCGAGAACAGCAAAGTCGTTGCCGATAATCTGACATTCCTCGGAATCGTAGCTATTTCCGATCCCGTCCGTTCAGACGTTCCATTTGCCGTAAAGGAAGTGATTGACGCCGGAATCAAGGTCAAGATCGTGACCGGCGACACTCCCGGAACCGCCAAGGAAATAGGTCGTCAGATCGGCCTTTGGAACGATGCTGCCGATGGCGACCGCAACATCATAACCGGCACGGAGTTTGCCGAGCTTTCCGACGAGCAGCTCAAGGAGCGCGTCGGCGACCTGAAGATTATCGCCCGTGCCCGCCCGATGGACAAGAAACGTCTCGTGGAGGCTCTTCAGGCCAACAACGAGGTGGTGGCCGTGACAGGCGACGGCACAAACGATGCCCCGGCTCTCAAGACAGCTCACGTAGGTCTCTCCATGGGTGACGGCACTTCCGTGGCCAAGGAAGCCTCCGACATTACCATCATCGACAATTCGTTCTCTTCCATAGGTCGCGCTGTGATGTGGGGCCGCTCGCTTTTCCAGAACATCCAGCGTTTCATCCTCTTCCAGATGACGGTGAACGTGGCTGCCTGCTTCATTGTCCTTTTCGGTGCATTCATGGGGATGCAGTCGCCTCTGACCGTAACTCAGATGCTTTGGGTGAATCTGATTATGGATACCTTCGCCGCCATGGCACTGGCATCGCTGCCCCCGTCGCAGTCGGTAATGAAAGAGAAACCCCGCTCACGTGAGGCATTCATCATCAACCGCCCGATGTGGAAGTCAATCATCGGAACAGGAGGCATATTCTTCCTCCTGCTGCTCGGTCTCCTCTACTACTTCGAGCATACCGATATAGACTGTCTTACGGAGGTAGGCAAGGTTGCCATGGGAGCCAACACCGGACTCAGCGGCTATGAGCTTTCGCTCTTCTTCACGATTTTCGTGTTCCTGCAGTTCTGGAACATGTTCAACGCCCGCGCATTCGAGACCGGACGCTCGGCATTCCACTTCAAAGGCTGCGGCGGTTTCGGCCTGATCGCCCTTGTGATTATGCTCGGCCAGGTGCTGATAGTAAGCGTAGGCGGCGACTTCTTCAACGTAGAACCCCTCAAATTCATCGACTGGGTGATCATCATCTGCGGCACCTCCCTCGTCCTCTGGATAGGCGAACTTATCCGCCTCTTCAAGAAATAAATCCACATAGCCCATAGTTGAGTATTTGTCTCAGACAAATATTCCGCTATGGGCTTCTTATTTTTTGTCGTAAACGCGAAAAACTCTCGTGGCAGCCCGTAGCATCATTATATGCGGGCTGCCGCGACAATATTTCAAGCACCATAAGCGCTCATGCCATTTATTATTTGGTCTTCTGGGGGAGATTCGCTAATTTTGCTTAATATGCAATAGTAGTTATGTATGTGTGATAAGTAAACCAGGAAAAGCTCAGGACGCAATGACTATAACACCCAATGACATATATAAGCTGATACTGCAAGGAGAGAGCGCTTCAATCGAGATTAAGAAGTGTTCAGAAAACGTGCCTCGTTCGGTATGGGAAACGTATTCCGCGTTTGCCAATACGCGTGGTGGAGTAATTCTTCTTGGTATTACCGAACATAAGGGGCGCCCTCTTGAATCGCGATATGAGATTACGGGAGTCTCTGACCTCGATAAAATCGAGACCGACTTCTTCAATATCCTTAATAACCGTCAGAAAGTAAGCCGTAATATTTTATTTGACAGCGATTTCAGGCCTGTTGAAGTCGAAGGGAAGACAGTAATTTATATATCGGTCCCGGAAGCAGACTATCATAAGAAACCAATCTACATCAACGATGATATTGTTGATGGCTCCTATAAACGTAGTCACGAGGGCGACCGTCGGCTCAATCGAGAGGAATTGGCTATGATGCTACGTGACAGTACCGATGATATAGACAGTCAGATTTTGGAGCATTATGGGATGGATGATATTGACGGTGAAACGTTGCGTGGATATCGTCAGGTATTCGATACCGCGAATCCCGGACATGCTTACAAGAATCTTGACAACAAGGAATTCCTTTACAGGATGGGCGGCTACGACTATGACCGACATAAGGAAACGGAAGGACTGACTATTGCCGGACTGATGATGTTCGGAAAAGGAACGCCTATCGAGAAGCGATTTCCTTTGTTCAGAATGGACTATCTCGACTTAACCGGTGTAAAGCCGGGTGGAGATCTGAAATGGAACGACAGGCTCACATACGATGGCCGCTGGGAAAACAATCTCTACAATTTTGTAACAATGACCATGCGAAAACTCCTATTCACACTACCTTCCGAAGGACGAATAGTAGGGGAAGCACGTCGTGACGGAGGTCCATTATATGACGGTATTCGTGAAGCGATTATCAATTCCGTGACTTACTCTGATTTTCAGACTGAAGGCGTACTGCGAATTGACCGCCGAGACAATGAAATAATCCTGCGAAACCCAGGTTTGCTAAGGATTTCTGCTAAACGTATTTATAACGGTGACTTTACCCATGCCAGAAACCGAAATATCCAGAAGATGTTCCGTATGATTGGCTACGGAGACAACATCGGTTCCGGATTTCAGAAAATACTTACAGCCTGGAATACTCTCGGATTCCTCCGTCCCGAACTCAAAGAACTCGAGGATGTCAAGGAGGTATGGCTTTCGCTTCCGCTTTTTGGAACAAATAATCTTGTTGGAACAAGTAATAAGGAAGAAGGAACAAGTAATAAGGAAGAAGGAACAAGTAAAAATGATTCAACTGTAAAGCTCGATTCTGAGAATGGAAGCGGCATCGAAGGGCAAGCAAATGAGGATTTGGGGCAAGAAAAAGGGCAAGTAAATCACTGTGAGGGGCAAGAAAATGAGGATTGGAGGCAAGAAAAAGGACGAGAAAACCTCTGTGAGGGGCAAGAAAATAAAGGTTTGGAGCAAGTAAAGAAACAAGTAAAGGAACAAGTAAATTTATCAGAGAAACAAAAGGAGGTATTGATTTATTTTCTTGACCATCCGTCAGCAAGCTTAAAAACTTGTACGGAAGCGACTGGCGCGTCTGCCAAATCAATTCGATACACTTTCAAAAAGGTAAGAGACTGGCTGGAAATTCGTCATGAAGGGCCTGATAAAACCGGAAGTTGGTCATTTAAACTAATTGAAAAGGAATAATTGGAAGTAGAGTTTTAAGGAACGCGCTCTAAAGCATTAGAGAATTAAAGGGAGGAGAGTGCCGGCTGGGAATGGTAGCGTCTCTTTCCGAACTTATAGGGTGGCGTGGCTGTTGTCTTAGTAGATAATACAAGCCGGTATGGCACACGATATCCTATTGTTTCTGGCGGGACTCGCTCTCATCATTGCCGGTGGCAATTATGTCACGACGGGAGCTTCCACTATAGCGAGACACTTCCGTCTGTCTCCTCTGCTGATAGGGGTCACGGTTGTGGCCTTCGGCTCGTCGGTGCCCGACTTAGTGGTCTGTCTCAGTTCCACCGTCAAGGGACATTCAGAGTTGGCCCTGTGTGATGTGGTGGGTTCCAATATCATCGACATACTTCTGGCCACGGGGCTTGTGTGTCTGATACGTCCCGTGAGCTTTGGCGGCGTCTCGCGGTATTTCGACCTCCCGATGCTCGCGCTTTCCTGTCTCGCCATTTTCTTCTGTGGCGACGATATCCTCATAGACCATGCCGCCGGCAATACCGTAGACCGTTCCGACGGTCTTATGCTCCTCTCCATCTTCGTGATATATATGGCGATGAACGTCTACCTCAACCGCGCACCCGCTAAGCCGGGAAGCAGTGAGCCCGCGGCACGCTCAGACGCCGCTCCCGCCGGCAATATATGGGTGGCCGTCCTGCAGCTGGTGGCAAGTCTCGCCGTGCTCATAGTAGCCGGCAACTGGTTTGTCGACGGTGCCTCCGGAATAGCGGAAAAGGCAGGCCTCTCCGAAGGCCTTGTGGGCCTTACGATAGTGAGCCTCGGCTCCGCCGCACCCGACATCGCCACCTCCGTGATTGCCGCTATCCGCAAGGAGACAGGCATCGCCATTGGCAACCTGCTGGGCGCCTGCATATTCAACGTCTTCTTCATCATGGGTGTCTGCTCACTGGTAAAGCCGCTCAATGTCTCCACCATCTCCACGCTTGACTTCGGCGTGTTGGTAGCCGGCGGGGTCCTGGTATGGCTCATCTGCGCCATCAGAGGCAAGCTGGGCCGTGTGGTCGGCTCCACCCTCATAGCCTTGTACACCGCATATCTCGTCAAGCTTATCCTCGACTTCATTCACTGACTTGGGGAATGCCGGGCCAGCTCAGGATGCGGCGGCGCATCTCGCCGATTTCCAGAATGCCGCAGGCAAAGCCCTTGCGGATAAGCTCCTGGGGCAGATGCTCGTCGTATTTGTCGAAAACCAGGTTCTCGTTGGGATATACAAGATCAAGCGGGTCGAAGTCCTTGGCGACCTCCTCCTTGACGACGCTGAAGAACTCCTGCGCCGAAGCCTTCATAGAGAACTGCATGAAGTAAGGGCGATGCGACTGCAGCCCTCTTATACCCAGCCTTGCCGCGCACTTTATCTTCAGGAATCGTTCGAGAGCTATCGAGGCATATGTGCCCAGCCATGGGAATAGCGCCCACATTGAGCCTCCGATGTTGACGAGAGGGTGGCTGTCCATACCGGCGGCCATGAATTCTTTGCGGGCCGTGGCCAGCCGTGCCGCGGCCTGCGGCCGCAGATAGGGATATACCTTCTCCTCCCGCAGCACGCGGTACATCCTCTCCAGGATGCGCGTATGTATGTCGCCGGCAACATCCCCGAAATATGCCGGGATTATGCCGTTGACAAGCGTGCAGTAGATTTCTTGCTTCTGATGGTCTATCTCGTCGACTACCCACACGCGCCCCGCTATGGCTATCTTGTTGCCGACAGGCGGCGGCTTGACCACCGTGCCCAGCTGCTCCGACCCTGACCGCACATGGTACTCCACATTCTCCTGAAACACGGCATAGAACTTGTAATCGTTCACAATTCTCTCGCCGTTGATGCCGAGAATGAGGCCGCCGGTTTCCGTGCGCTGTATATGTCCTGTTTCGAGCAGATGGCGCAGGAGGGTTCTGAAATCTTCCTGGCTGATGTTGCCGAAAGGGGAGAGGGTCAGCACACGAGAAGCAAGTTCGCGAGGTGACATCTCGCCGTGGGCGGCCAGAGTGCTCATGGTCTGGTGATAGAGGAGGCTGAAAGGCATCCTGCCGGTACGCGGCGGCTCTACCCACCGCTCCTCGATATAGAGCTGCACCAGGGCTATCCCCTGGATGAGATACCATGGTATGCGCTCCGGGAGCATAGCCCGCGATTCGGGATATTCCTCGCGCATCACGAACCACATCTCCGACGGATTGCCGCGCCGTCCCGTGCGACCCATGCGCTGCAGAAATCCCGATACCGTGAAGGGAGCGTCTATCTGGAATGCCCGCTCCAGCCGTCCTATGTCTATGCCTAACTCAAGAGTGGCCGTGGCGCATACCGACATCAGCGAGTCATCATCCTTCATGTCGAATTCGGCACTCTCCCGGTAGGATGCCGACAGATTGCCGTGATGTATCAGAAAGCGTTCCGGCTCATGCTTCTCCCGGCAATACATGCGCAGGTTCTGGCATACCAGCTCGCATTCCTCGCGCGAGTTGGTGAATACGAGGCATTTCCGTCCGCGGGTATGTTCGAAGATGTAACCCATGCCGGGGTCGGCATTGTCGGGAGCAGTGTCGGTAGGAGCTTCCAGCGGCAGAGGGTTGCCGGCGGCAGGTGTCGCGGCGTCGGCCTGGGGACCGTGGTTGTAGAAATGCGCCATCGACAGCCGCCATATCTCCTTGCATCTTTCGAAACGGGGTATGACGGTTATTCTGTTGCTGCCGGCGCCGAGCATGGCGGCGGCCAGCTCCGGGTTGCCTATGGTTGCCGACAGCCCTATCCTCCGCGGCGAGCATCCCGCCACACGACACAGCCGCTCTATCAGCGCGAAAGTCTGCAGGCCACGGTCGCAGCGCAGCAGCGAATGGACCTCGTCAATCACGATGAAACGCAGGTCGCCGAACAGCGACGGCACCTCCATGTGCTTGTTGATGAGCATCGACTCCAGCGATTCAGGCGTGATCTGAAGAATGCCCGAGGGGTTCCTGAGGAGTTTCCTTTTAGCCGACTGCGGGGCGTCGCCATGCCAGCGGGTCACGGTTATATCCTCCATGGCGCAGAGGTCGTCGAGACGTTGGAACTGGTCGTTGATAAGCGCTTTCAGAGGGGCTATGTATAGAATGCCCACCGATGCCGAAGGGTCTTCGTCGAGGAGGGTGAGGATGGGGAAGAAAGCGGCTTCCGTTTTTCCGGAGGCCGTGGAGGCGGTTAGGAGCACGTTGGCGTCGGTGTTGAATATGGCGTCGGCGGCGGCGTTCTGCACACCGCGCAGCGACTGCCACCCCGAGCTGTATATGTACTCCCGGATAAAGGGGGCGTATCTGTTGAAGGCATCCATATCGTCAGATTTCGAACTCGAGGAAGTCGTCGGCGGCTTTGTCGGAGATGGCCTCCGACTTGGCGTAGGCGAACTCCTCCGAGTCGATTATCGACTGCATCTGCAGGTCGGGATGCTGGTACATGAGGTCGAGGAGCTCTATAAAGTCGCGGATCACCTCGCGGGGGGTGATGTTGCTGTCGGCGCCTATGCGGCTGAACTCAAGCTTTATGAAAGCAGCCAAGTCGTCGGCGGTGAGACGCCGCGGATAACCGTACAGAGAGGCGTGCATGTCGGCGAGTTTCTCGGTGAGCACGAGCATTTCCTCGGCGGTGAGCGGCTCGAGGCGTATTATGGGGGCGAGCATGTCGCGAACGCCGGGACGCGAGAACTTCCCCTCGGCAAGCCGCGAGCGCAACGCCTCATAGCTGAACACTCCGCGACGCCGGTCCTCCACGGTCTGTGGCGTGGCGCCCATGATGATGCCCAGATAGTGGGCCTTCCCCTGGAGTGTGTCGTTGTACATCGTCAGTATCTTCTCGTAATTGTTCTGGCGTGTCAGCGACTGAGGTATCTTGTAGATGTTCACCAGCTCGTCGATCATGAGAATGAGCCCCGTATAGCCGGCCATGCGGAAGAAGGCGGCGAATAGCTTGAGGTATTCGTACCAGTTGTCGTCGGTGATGATTATGTTTACGCCCAGCTCTTTTTTGGCCTCGGTTTTTGTGGAATATTCGGCGCGGAACCAACGAGTCACGGCGCTCTTCCTGTCGTCGTCGCCCTCGATGTAGGCATGGTAATATGCGGAGATGAGGCGAGCGAACTCAAAGCCGTAAACCATCTCGCTTAGGGATGAGGTCACTTCGTGGATTTTTCTGTCGACCACCGGTGTGAGAGCCGGGTCGTCGGGAGAGAGGCCGCTGTCGGCCATGGCCTGCGACTGCACGCCACTGATCCATCTGTCGAGCACCAGGGTGAGGGCACCTCCCTCGGGACGCGTTTTCGTGGCAAGGTTGCCGATGAGCTCCCGGTAGGTAGCCAGCCCCTGACCCCGGGTCCCCTGAAGACGTCGCTCCGGCGACAGGTCGGCATCGGCCACGATAAACCCCCGGTCCATGACGTAATTGCGTATGGTCTGCAGCAGAAAACTTTTCCCCGAGCCGTAGCGCCCTACGATGAAACGGAAGGAAGCGCCACCCTCCGAGATAATCTCGACATCATGCAGAAGCGCCTCTATCTCGTTCTTGCGCCCTACGGCTATGTATGGCAGCCCTATGCGAGGTACTACCCCGCCTTTCAGAGAGTTCAATACGGTCTGCGCTATCCTGCGCGGCACTTTCCTCTTGTCTTCCATTATATCGGTTGTCGCAAATTAAAAATCAATGGTTAAACAAATCTCTTACGTCGTCGATGTAATCCTCCACGATATGCATATGCCCCGCCTCGTCGGTCTCCACTATATTGTCGCCTATGTCGTCGAAGAATCGTGCGTTTATGTTGTCGGCGGCTATGGAGGGCATGAGGTTCATTTCCTTGAGTAATGGAGCGGGGTCGGAGCCGTCGAGCAATACCGCCACTATGCGGAGCTCCGCATCGGCTGGAGCTGGGGATGCGGGGGTATTGTCGGCGGCGGTTTCCCGGGTGGGGGGAGGGGTCGGTATGGCTTCCTGTTCGGCGGCGCGCTCCTCGTCGGTAAGCAGACTCTCCCGCGTGCTTGCCGCGGCGGTGCGTATGTCGGCAAGCTTGCTCATGTCGATCTTTATGCTCTGCAGCCGCTCCTCGCGTTCCCGCTCCTCCTCGGAAGCTATCGCCTGCTGTATATATGGCTCCGCCCATCTCTGGTCGGCGTTATCCTTCAGCAGCCTGCCGGTGCGCAGATAACACCGCAGCAACCGATCGGCAGCTCCGATGTATTGACCGAAGATGTGGAGATGGAAGTAGTAGCTGTCATAGCGGAATGTGTACCAGTTGGAACCAATGACGCGGTATTCATGGTGGCTGTCCAGACGATAGATATAGCCGGAGCTGATATTCTCGCGCATGTGATAGACGGCATTGGAGAAGGGATAGTAGAAAAGCTTCGACATATGGCCGAATACGGCGTCGAAAAGGTCTCTGCCGCTTGCATCGCGATAATTTTTCACGCCGTAGCGCCAAGCGGCGGCGAACAGTCGTAATCCGCGGTCGCCGGCGGCTGTCAGTACCGGACTTTTCGACATCCTCTTCGGGGCGAAAACCAGTATGGCCTTGGCCACTTCGCTGTCGGTGTGGGCATCGGGGTCTTTCAGCACGCCGAGGGCCTTGTCGCGGATTTGCTCCTCACTGCCGAGATAGCGCCGGGCTCGGTCCGGACTCACATTGTGGACTATGCATACCTCCAGCATCCATTTGTGCAGGTTGCGCTTCATGACCCCGTCGCCGAAGCCGGCAAGCAGGAACCGCTGTTCGAACTCCTCCAGCTTGTCGAGAATCTCTTCCGCCGTGTCGGACCCTATGCCGTTGATGGTCTCGTAGAGATAGAGGTAGGCGAACGACAGGGGACATCGCTGAGTGTCGCCGGCGCGATAGACGGTGCGCCATGTGAAGTAACCCCGCAGCTGGGTGGTGGTCAGCAGCTGGTAGGTGGGATAGTATAATTTCAGATTTCCGGAAAAGGGCTTGTTGTCTTCGAAATCGGCCATGAAGAGAGCCTGCCGGTAGAAGATTTCGTCACGGCTCTGGTAGGGGTAATGATATTCGCTTCCAATATTTCGCAGCTTTGCGAGGCGCGATTTTACAGGGTCTATGGCAGAGGCGCGTATCACACCTGCCGGCATCAGCGGAGTGGCTCCAAACACCTTCCCCGCGTCAGTCCCCGGACTGTCCAGCTCAATGGCATAGCCGCTGCCGTCGGCGGCCGCACTATACTCCGCCGGCTTCACCTTTCTCTGATTGTCCGTATGGCCCATATTTATCGATGACAAGATGGCTGAATCCGCTTCTAAGTAACTGGTCGAAATTATTTTAATGTTTATTCGAGGATGATTTTTAGAAGATTTTTCTCTGTGAAGAAGGAGTGTGGCGAGCCACATGACTGATGAACAGAGGAAAAGATTCAAAAATCATACCGAAGAAACATTGAAATAATCAGACCGGAAACTATAAAATAATTTTGAACAGTTACTTATATAACGTAAAGCATCGTATATAATTATGGCTTTATACCGATGAGCCGCATTGTGATGTCGGGGTTGGCGGCGACGAGCCTTATTATGGAAGCGCCATCCTCGATGCCCCGCTGCATGTATTCTTTTTCCACAGGATGAATGAAAGGCGAGATCAGGACGCCTTGGCTACGGATTGTCTCGTCCCATTGGCGTTTGAGCCTTTGAAGCTCGGCCGATGAATAGCGGCGGCTAAGAGCGCGTTCCTTAAAATTTCGAGGCCGTAGGGGCGGCTCTTTTCGAGCAGATTTATCTCCCTTTGGTCGATGAGCTAAAGGTTTTCGAGTTGAGGAGGAAGCGATGCGAGCATCGTGACCGACGAGACCTCGGAAAATATGCAGAATGGCGGCGGATGGCGGCCGGATGGCCGGATGGGCATATGTCGGGATTTTTTTGTAATTTTGCAGCTGAGACAACTGAATACCAATCAAAATCATATAATGAGAAGAAGAATCAAGGCTGCGATCATGGCAGCGGTGGTGGCGATGGCTGTGATGCCGATGGGCGCGAATGCGCAGTTTAATCTCGGGAAGGCTATAAATGCCGGTGTCAAGGGTGTCCAGGCCCTTACCATCAGCGACAAGGATATGGCCAACTATTCCCACGAATCGGTGCAATGGATGGATACCCATAATAAGGTCTCTGACGCCAACAGCGAATACACCAAGCGTCTCAACAGACTGACGGAGGGCATTACGGATGCCGACGGCATTCCGTTGAATTTCAAGGTTTATGAAGTGATTGACGTGAATGCTTTCGCGTGTCCCGACGGAAGCGTGCGTGTATTCTCTTCTCTGATGGATATCATGGACGACGACGAACTGATGGGCATCATAGGCCATGAGATAGGGCATGTCACGAAGCGTCATTCGAAGAAGGCCTTCAAGCAGGAGCTTCTCACAGGCGCGGCTCTTGATGCCATATCCTCTGCCGGAGGAACGGCGGCGGCACTCAGCAGCTCCGTGCTCGGCCAGCTCGGCCAGGCTCTCGCCAGCGCCAAGTATTCCCAGGCACAGGAGAAGGAGGCCGACGATGCCGGTTATGAGTTCCTCGTGGCCAAAGGCCGCAATCCCTGGGGCATGGTGATGGCTTTCGAGAAATTCCGCGATATGGAGGCAAAGGCCGGGTCGGGAAAGGCAAGCTATTTCCAGAGAATGTTCTCCTCGCATCCCGAGACGGAAGCACGCATCAAGCGCATGACGAAGCGCTGTGAGAAGGATGGCATCGCCCGTCCGGCAAAGAAATAAGCTACGTATGGGAGCTAAAACGAAAACCGCAATGAAGATTGTTGCCGCAAGCATGCTTGTGGCAATAATCATTTTATGCGTAGGGGCATGTATCTCATTGGCGGAGGATACGCTGGTGTCGTGGTGGAGGCCGTTTCTTATCAGCGGGATGGCCGCGGCGGCACTCAGCCAGGTGGTATGGCGTTTCTGGCGATGGATTCTGGATACGGATACCAAATGGGTATGCTATTCCTTCGCGGTTGTGGGCGTCACGCTTTTCTTGGCGAGCAGCTGGTATGTGCTCAATTACGCGCTTGGCGACAGGACAGCGGTGAGCTACAGCCGGCTCCCCATAGAGCGCGTCTACCGGGAGAAACATTACCAGACACGCCGCGTAAGCCGCCGCACCTATGCCCGTGGAGCGCCTTACTGGGTATACAAGGCCGACGTTAGGCTGCCGGAAGAGAAAACCGTCGGCATCAAGCTGACTGCCGCACAATATAAATCACTTCAGAAAGGCGACACGTTAGTGATAGCGGTGCGCAAGGGAGCCTTGGGCGTTCCGGTGGTAGACCCCTCCATGACACAATTCCCCACATTGAAAAAGAAAAAGCCTCGCGACAGATACCGTGACAGCACGCGGGCATACCGACGTTACCGCATGTACCGCGACAGTTTGTCGCATACCAGAGCCGGGGGTATGCCGTAAAGGCAATGATAGTCGCCGCGACGGCAGGGCCTGTTGCCATAGACGGAGCAAGGACGGCAGGTGAGGTCGAGCTGGCATATGTCGTCGGCCTTCTGGTTTATGCCGAGGAAACCGGAGAAAGGATGAGTTGCTCCCCAGACGGTGACGGCCGGCAGCCCTACGAGAGAGGCCAGATGCATGTTGGCCGAATCCATGGACAGCATGACGTTGCAATGGCTAAGCAGCGACATCTCGGCGTTGATGCCTATGGCGGCGCGGGCCATGTTGACCACATTGTCGCGGCCTTGGGCCATGGCGTCGATCCTGTCGCATTCGTCATTGCCGAAGCCGAAGATGAATATGCGGCATTCTGGGCGGACCGCGAAATGGTCCACCACCTGCTTCATCAGTTCCGGGGGATATATCTTGCCGTCATGTTTGGCGAAGGGTGCAATGGCGAGCCATCTGGCTCCCGGCTGTTTGGGCGGAGTCACGGCGGCGAAGTCGGCCACAGGCCCTTTGCCGTCGCCGAATACTGATGAGAAAGCACCTTCGGCGGGAATTCCGGCGGCGGCGAATACCTCGCGGTAGCGCTCCGGCGTAGGCTTCAGCTGCACGAGCAGCTTGTTGTTGGGGCGCGTGAGTGCCCTCTTGGCGGCGCGACCCTTGCTTATGTGATATGTCCTGACCCCTTTTAGACGCAGCAACGTGCGAATCACCTTTGTGCGCAGCACATCATGCAGGTCGAGGCACATGTCGGGATGATATTCCCTTTTCAGGTGGCTTGTCAGCTTCGCCAGGCTTCCGAAGCCCTTTAACAGGCCGGTGTCCAGGCCATCCACGGTCAGATTGGCCGGCTTGTTGACAAAAAGCCGAGCCTGATGTTTTCCGGTGAGGAATATGAAATTCACGTCAGGGCAGGCGTTGCAGGCGTCATATACCACGGGGATGGTCATGGCCACATCGCCGAGTGCCGAGAAGCGCGTCAGCAGCACATTCTCAGCCCTTTTTGCCATAGAGTACAGGATTTGTGGCAGGGTCGTTGTACATCTTCATCTGGCGGTACACCTTCATGAACTTACGGCCTTTGGCGATGTCGTCGAGGAGCTGCTGAATGGCTGTAGAGAGGTCGCGGCGCTGTTCGAGGAGCACGTCGAGTTTGGCGCGGCAGGCGGCGAGGTGGGCGGCGTCGGCGTCGGTGCGCTCTGTCTGCTCGCGCATGTGCCATATCTTCAGCGCCAGTATCGACAGACGGTCCAGCGCCCATGCCGGAGATTCCGTGTTGATGGTCGCGTCAGCAGCAACTGTCACATCCCTGTATTTGTCGCGATACCATGTGTCGATATCCTCCACCATGTCGGTGCGCACCTGGTTGCTCCTGTCGATGCGGCGCTTGAGCGCAAGAGCCGCTACAGGGTCTATCTCCGGGTCGCGGATGATGTCCTCAAGATGCCACTGCACGGCATCAACCCAATTCTTGCCATAAAGGATATGTTCGAAAGTCCCCTCGGCGTAAGGATTCACGCAGGGAGCGTCGACATTGTCGGTGATATGATAGTCGGCCACGCTGCGGTCGAACACTTCATTTGCTTTTTCTATTTCTACTGACATGGAATAGACTTTAGGTCACCGGCAGGCCGGCGTAAGTTATTTTCATCAGCAAAAATAATAAATCGTGGGAAAAAGGCAAAAAAATTCGTAAATTTGCAGTGATGGAAGAAAAGAGGAGGAAATACGCATACACCCGTTCGTTGTGTATGCTGCTTTACAGCGCGGTATATCGGGAGCTTCCCGGCAAGATACTGCGCATAGAGCATTCGATATCGAGAGGTCAATATTGCCGTATACTCAACAGCGACGAGAGTGTCTTCCGGGTAGACCACGAGCTTGTGGAGAGGCTTCGGGGGAGGATGCGCGAGCTTGTGTCCCGCGACCTTCCCTTCGAGGAGCATACATGCAGCCGTGAGGAGGCTATCGAAATATTCCGGCGCGACGGGCTGCTGCAGAAGGTGTCGCTGCTGGAGACGATAGCCATGGAGGAGGTGGCCTACTATACTCTCGACGGCATCCACGACGGCTACGTAGGCCGGTTGCTCGACCGCACATCAGAGGTGGCCGTGTTCGACCTGCGGCCATACAAGGAGGGTATGCTTCTTTTAGGTCCCGACCCGGACAATCCGTCAAAGGTGGTGCTTCCTATACGTCAGGCCAAGATGTACAACGCCTTCCGCCGCAGTCTGGAGTTCAACCGGGTCACGAAAGTGGACTGTGTCGGACGGCTCAACGAGGCTGTGGAGAAGTGCGAGACGCCGATGCTCATCAATGTTGCCGAGGCGATGCATGCCAAGGCGTTGTCGCGTATTTCCGACGACATCATGCGGCGGCATCGCAAGGGAGGAGCCTCGCTGGTGATGCTCGCCGGCCCCTCGTCGTCGGGAAAGACCACCACCTGCAAGCGTCTCGCCGTACAGCTCATGACAAACATGATCACCCCGCGGATGATTAGCCTCGACGACTACTTCGTCGACCGCCACCAGACGCCCCGCGACGAGACCGGCGACTATGACTACGAAAGCCTTTACGCCCTCGACCTGGAGCGTTTCAACGCCGACCTCAACGCCCTGCTCGCCGGCAAGGAGATCAACCTTCCCACCTACAGCTTCGAGCTGGGGCGCCGTGTGGAGAAACCACGTCCGTTGCGCCTCGACAAGGACGACGTGCTTATCATCGAAGGCATCCATGGCCTCAATCCGGAGCTTACCGCCGGCATACCCGCCGGGCAGGTCTACAAGCTCTATGTGTCGGCGCTGACATCCCTGCGGCTCGACAACCACAACTGGATATCCACCTCCGACAACAGGCTGTTGCGGCGCATGGTCCGCGACTCCAGATACCGCGGCACATCCCCCGAGCAGACCCTCGAGCGCTGGCCTTCCGTACGTCGCGGTGAGGAAAAATGGATATTCCCCTTCCAGGAGAATGCCGACGCCGTGTTCAACTCATCGCTGATTTTCGAGCTGGGGGTGATGAAAGACTATCTGCAGCCGCTGCTGTTAGGTGTTTCCGAAGACTCGCCCTGCTACGAAGAGGCCCGCTGGCTCGCCGACTTCCTCGGCTATTTCCTCTCCATCCCCGACACACAGGTACCTTCCAATTCGCTGCTGCGTGAGTTTCTCGGCGGCAGCTCATTCCGCTACTGATGAAAGAATTCACTACAGAAGCCATAGAAAGGATAGAAGAGCTGATCGACGGGCAGCACCGTGATGAAGTGCTGGCGGAGATAGAGGGCATGCACCCCGCCGACATCGCCGAGCTTTTCCAGCATCTCAACCTTCGGCAGGCCGAATGGGTCTTCGAGCTTATCCCCAACAGGGAGGCGAAGGCCGACGTGCTCATGGAGCTTGACGAGGAGGACCGCAAGAAACTCCTCGAGGGTATGGACCCCGAGCAGATCGGCCATTACATAGACCTCCTCGACACCGACGACGCCGTGGACCTTATCCAGGAACTCGACGAGGCCGACCGCGAGGAGGTGATACAGAACATCGGCGACGTGGAGCAGGCCGGCGATATCGTCGACCTTCTGCAGTACGACGAGGATACCGCCGGCGGTCTCATGGGTACGGAGCTTATCTCCGTCAACGAGAACCTCTCCATGCCCGACTGCCTCAAGGAGATGCGTCACCAGGCCGAAGACCTCGACGATATCTATAATGTGTACGTGGTCGACGACGACAATCGCCTGAAGGGCGTGTTGCCGCTAAAGAAGATGATCACCCATCCCTCCGTGTCGAAAATAAAGCATGTCATGGAGACCGACCCCATGTCGGTTAAGGTAGACATGCCTATCGAGGAGGTTGCCATCGACTTCGAGAAATATGACCTTGTGGCGATGCCGGTAGTCGACAGTATCGGGCGCCTTATGGGACAGATTACCGTCGACGACGTGATGGACCAGGTCCGCGAGCAACAGGAACGCGACTATCAGCTGGCCTCGGGTATCTCCAGCGACATCGACGCCGACGACTCCATCTTCGCGCAGACCAAGGCCCGGTTGCCATGGCTGCTGATAGGCATCGTGGGCGGTATCGTCAACTCGCTGATTCTCGGCGGCTTCGAGGCGCAGATCGCCGCCGTCACCGCTCTGGCATTCTTCATACCCCTCATCGGAGGCACCGGCGGCAATGTCGGTGTGCAGGCTTCCGCAATCGTGGTGCAGGGCCTCGCGAACGGCCGCCTCGAACTTACTCAGTTCTGGAAGCAGATATGGCGCGCCGTCAGAATAGCGCTGCTGAACGCAATAGTGATTTCCGGCGTGGTATTCCTGTACATCCTCCTTACCGAAAACAAGGATATGGCGCTGTGCATGGCCGTGTCGGTGTCGCTGTTCGCCGTAGTGATTTTCGCCACCGTATTCGGAACACTCGTGCCCCTTACCCTCGAGAAACTGAAAATAAACCCGGCACTCGCCACCGGCCCATTCATCCAGATTACCAACGACGTGGTCGGCCTTCTCATATATGTCGGCATGTCGATATGGATGCTGAGCATTTTTCCCCATTGAATCATGGCAAAGATAGTAGAGACCCCGCTGATGAAGCAGTATACGGAGATGAAGAAGAAGCATCCCGACGCCATTCTTCTCTTCCGCGTGGGCGACTTTTACGAGACATTTTCCGAAGATGCGATAACGGCGAGCGAGATACTGGGCATCACTCTTACGCGGCGTGCCAACGGGTCGGCGAAGTATGTAGAGCTTGCCGGCTTTCCGCATCATGCCCTCGACACGTACCTGCCGAAGCTTGTCAGAGCGGGGCGGCGTGTGGCCATCTGCGAGCAGCTGGAGGACCCTAAGCTCACCAAGAAGCTGGTGAAGCGCGGCATTACCGAGCTGGTGACCCCCGGCGTCAACCTCTCCGACAGCTCCATGGCCAGCCGCGACAACAACTTCCTTGCCGCCGTACATTTCAACAAGACGTCGGTAGGCGTGGCTTTTCTGGACATGACCACCGGAGAGTTCGTCTGCGAGCAGGGCGACCGTCGGCAGGTCGACAAGCTGCTGTCGACGCTACAGCCCAAGGAGCTGCTGCGTCAGCGCGGCACACGCCAGGACTGCGAGGAGTCTTTCTCGCACCGATGCAGCTGCTACGAACTCGACGACTGGATATATACCACCGACGCCGCCGGCGAACGCCTGCAGAACCATTTCGGCACCAACACCCTCAAAGGTTTCGGCGTGGCGAATATGCCGGAGGCGGTGATAGCCGCCGGAAGCATCCTCCACTATCTCGACATCACGGGCCATACAAGCCTGGGACATATCACCTCGCTGCGCCGTATCGGCCACGAGCGTTTCGTGACCCTCGACCGCTTTACCATCCGCAACCTGGAGCTTGTGGATTCCCTCACTCCCGAGGGCATGTCGCTGCTGCAGGTGCTCGACCATACCTCCACACCCATGGGAGGACGCCGGCTGCGCAACTGGCTCCTGTTCCCCGTCACCGACATCGCCGAGATCACGCGGCGCCAGGATGTGGTGGAATACTTCTTCCGTGACCCCGGTTTCCGCGACCGTGCCGAGGAAGTGCTGCGGCGTGTCGGCGACCTCGACAGGCTGGTATCGCGACTGGGCGCCGGCCGTATCAGCCCCCGCGACGCCGTGGCCCTGGGCAACTCTCTGGAGGCTACCGCCTCGCTGCGCAGGCTCCTACAGCAGACCGACTCTGAAATACTCCGCGACATCGCGGCCAGGATGGAGGATGTGGAGGCCCCCGTGGATGCCATAAGGCGTACACTCAGTCCCGACGCCCCGGCAAAGACCGGAGGCGGTAACGTCATAGCTCCGGGCGTCGACCCGCAGCTCGACGAATACCGCAACGTCCGAGACCATGCCGCACAGATGATCGACAATATCCGCGAGCGAGAGACAGCCATCACCGGTATTTCGTCGCTAAAAATCGGCTATAACAATGTATTCGGATATTATATCGAGGTGCGCAACACCCACAAGGATAAGGTGCCGCCGTCGTGGATACGCAAGCAGACCCTGACGGCCGCCGAGCGATATGTCACGCCAGAGCTCAAGGAGCTGGAGGATAAGATCATGCAGGCCGGCGATGCCATAAAGGCATTGGAGGAATCGATATACGGTCAGCTCGTCAAGGGACTGCAGCAATTCATAGGGTCGATGCAGACAATGGCCCGTGGCGCCGGATATGTCGACACGTTGCTGTCGCTGGCGGTGGCCGCCGAGAGATTCAGGTATGTTCGTCCGGTGGTCGACGACTCGCTGACGCTTAGCATCACCGAGGGGCGTCATCCTGTGATAGAACGCCGTCTGCCCGCCGGCGAGCCTTATATCAGCAACAGTGTGGAGCTCGACTGCGACAAGACGCAGGTGATGATGATCACCGGCCCCAACATGAGCGGTAAGTCGGCGCTCCTGCGCCAGACAGCACTCATAACCCTTATGGCCCAGATAGGCTCATTCGTGCCCGCACAGGCCGCAAGAATCGGTTTCGTCGACAGGATTTTTACCCGTGTGGGGGCTTCCGACAACATCTCCCTCGGCGAGTCTACATTCATGACGGAGATGAACGAGGCCGCCGCCATCCTCAACAACATGACCCCCAGGTCGCTGATTCTTTTCGACGAGCTGGGCCGCGGCACCTCCACATACGACGGCATATCCATAGCCTGGGCAATCGTGGAGCATATTCACGAGAACGACGCATGTCATCCCAAGACGCTCTTCGCCACCCATTACCATGAGCTCAACGAGATGGAGAACACCTACCGGCGCATCGTCAATTACAACGTGTCGGTCAAGGAGATAGGGGGGAAGGTGGTGTTCATGCGCAAGCTTGAGCGGGGAGGGTCGGCCCACAGTTTCGGCATACATGTGGCGCGGCTTGCTGGGATGCCGCCGTCGATAGTGCGTCGTGCCGACCAGGTGCTTGCCAAGCTCGAGAAGAAGGATGGCGACGCGCCCAAGGCCGAGGTGGGAGCCCTTGCCGCCGCACGCGAAGGGTACCAGATGAGCTTCTTCCAGCTCGACGACCCTCTGCTCGGGCAGATACGCGACCGGCTCCTGACTCTTCAGATCGATAACCTCACCCCTCTGCAGGCCCTCGAGACATTGCACGACCTGCAGTGTCTCATAACAGGTAAACAAAGATGAAAGACCAGACAGTATTGTTTCACAGCACGATTTTCGGGCCCATCCATTCGCGGCGTCTGGGTACGTCGCTGGGTGTGAACCTCACGCCGGCCGACGGCAAGGTATGTACTTTCGACTGCCTCTATTGCGAGGCGGGATTCAACGCGCAGGGTACCGGCAAGGCCGGCATCCCTCCACGCGCCGAGGTGGCACGCCTCCTCGAGGATAAACTGAAGGCCATGAGCGCCGCCGGCGACCCTCTCGATGTAATCACATTCTCCGGCAACGGCGAGCCTACTCTGCATCCCGACTTCCCCGGCGTAATCGACGACACCCTGCGTCTCCGCGACAAGTATTATCCTCAGGCCAAGGTATCGGTGCTCACCAACTCCACGCGTATCTTCGACCCTGCCGTGGCCGATGCCCTCGACAGGGTTGACAACAATATCCTGAAGCTCGACTCGGCTGTCGACGACACGATGCAGGCCCTCGACCGTCCCGTGTCGCGCGAGTTCACCGTCGGCAAAGTGGTGGAAGGTCTCAAGCGCTTTGCCGGCACAGGTATCATCCAGACCATGCTGCTGCGCGGCGAATATGAGGGGAAGAACGTCGACAACACCACCCCCGCCGAGCTGGAGGCCCTGGCCGAGGCATATCTCGCCATCAGGCCCCGCGAGGTGATGCTTTACAGTATCGACCGCGCAACCCCCGCCGAGAACCTGCAGAAGGTGCCTAAAGAGGAGCTGGAGAAAATCGCAGGCTTCTTCAAGGCCAAAGGTATCCCTGTGGCCAGCTTTTCCTGATGGTAATGAGAAGTATACGGCAAGGGTCGAGAATCGGGATAATATCGCCGGCGACGACGGTGAGGGAGGAATATATCGACGGCGCAGTGCGGATGCTTGCGTCGAGGGGTTATGAGGGTGTTGTGATGCCCCATGCCAGGGGACCTGCCGACGGCAGCTACGCCTCGTCGGCGCGTAACCGTCTCGACGACTTCATGGCGGCATGGTGCGACCCGGACATTGATGCCGTGCTGTGTGCACGCGGCGGTTATGGCGCTGCCCATCTCCTGCCCGACCTGCCTCCCGAAACCATTCGGCAGAATGCCAAATGGCTCATAGGCTTCTCCGACATTTCGGCATTCCATGCCTGTCTGACATCATTGGGCATCGAGTCGCTGCATGCACCCATGGCCAAACACCTCTGCGAGAATCCCGACAACAGGGCCACGCATGCCCTGTTCCATATCCTCGAAGGGGGAAGGATGGAGTATATGCTCGATGTGGCCGAGGAGCATCTGGGAGTGACGCCCGGCTATGCCGAAGGAAGGTTGTTGGGCGGCAATCTGGCAGTCCTCGACGGCCTGGCCGCTACCCCTTTCGACATGCTGGCGCGACCGCTGACCGAGGATGTGATTCTTTTTATTGAGGATATAGCCGAGCCTATATATAAGGTGGAGAGAATGCTGTGGCGTCTGTATCTTTCGGGAGCTCTGTCAAAAGTCAAAGGGCTCATCGTCGGGCGATTCACCGACTATAAGCCCTCGTTGAACTTCAATACGATGGAAGAGATGATAATGTCGCTGACTCGCCGGACAGGATTTGCGGGCATCCCCGTGGTCTATAACTTTCCCGTCGGGCATGTCGACGACAATCTGCCGCTTGTGGAAGGAGCGCGCGTGGCTCTTTCCGTGACTTCCGGTACGGTGCGCCTGAGTCAGCTCATATGATCTGGAGGAGGTGGAGCTCGTCGGCTATCTCGTGGCCTGTCAGGGAGCGCTGCAGGGAGAGGACCCGCACGAACTCGTCGATTGCCGGATGCAGCCGTTCGTTGCGGAAGATGCGCCGCATGTATGTGTTGGCGCGGTTGTAAAGAGTCTCGGCCTCGTCTTCCTCAAGGCTGCACGTCTCGCAGCCTTCGGCCACTACCGTCCGGTAGAGCGTGTCCATGATGTCGGCGGGCACTTCCTCATGACGCCTTACCATCCACCGCGACATGACGTTCGACAAAGCCATGGCCAGCGTGAGATTGTAATTGCTCAGCAGATTGTTCCACGACGCTTTCGGCGATATGCTCGGCGAACTGCTGAAATAATACTCGTGAGAGAACGACACCATGGTGTCTTCACCGTCGAGGGAAATCGACGACACGCGGTCGAGGGCGTCGAGGGCCGCCAGCGATATCGCCATGCCCGCCAGCCCGTAAGCCCGGTCGTCGTCGTTGCTGTATATGATGCTTGTAGTGCTCATTGTTACTTTCTATATCATGGGTGCCTGTGCAAGGTCTCCTGTCATCCTGCGCAGGGTCTCTTTAATCCTAACATGCAGAGGGGCGGGAATGTTGTGTCGGCGGTGTCAGAACTGCCATGTAAGGCAACCCATTACCGTCACTCCCGGCGTGGGGAGGCCGGGAAGTATCTCCTGACGGCGGTTCAGCAGGTTGCGGATGTCGAGCGATACCGTGAGGTTCTTGATGATGTCGTAGGAGGCGTTGAAGCTCAGTTCCGACATGTTGGCCATGCTCATGTTGACAAGCGACGGCTCTGTGTCGGCGCCCGTGCCCGTTTTCCAGAGCAGTGGCTTGCGGCAGGCGCGCAGGTTCCAGTCGATGCCTAACTTCAGCGACGACCAGGGATTGCTCTTTGCCGACACGCCGGCGGTGACTTCGGGAAGATCCCAGCCGTTGAACCAGCTTTTCTTGCCTTCCTGCGGCTGATATGCCCCGGTGGCGGTAAGCTCTATCCAGCGGCCATACTTGTAATTGAGGGTCATACCCACGCTGAAACCATAGGTGTCGAAGCGGCGTGTGCCGTTGAAGTCATAGATGTTGCGGGCGGCCGGGTCGTTGATGGAATACTGGTACCATCCTCCGATTCTCTGGTCCACCACATATTTGAACCCACCTTCCAGAAGAGCCTGGAAACCGGCGAATGGTCCGAACTTGAATTTCAGCCAAGCCTCCACAGGCTTGTATATGGGTCTTGGGTCGGTGATCAGCGGATTGCCGTAGAGGGACAGGGCGGCCTCGCGTTCGGCGGTGTTGAGGAGTGTGCCGCCGTTGGCCTCTATGGCGAAAGTCACGCCGCGTGTGGCATAGGCGAAGCGCATTTCCGGCGCTATGCGGAACACGGGGCCGTTGTCGATTACCAGGTCGATGCGCGGACCAGCCTTGAAGTCGATATGCTCGCCGGAAGCCTGATAGTATGGGGTAAGGGAGACGCGGCCATAGCTGCCGGCGCCGTTGCCCCCGACTACGGCGTCGCCCCGGGCGTCAATACCTATCTTCGATACCTTCGACATGTCGTATTCCACGCCGGCGCGGGGTGTTATCATAGTTTCGCGTGTACCCTTGCCGAAAATGTGCGAGGCGGCATCGTATACGGAACGGAAGCCGGTATATCTGACGGTCACGCCGCCATGGTATCTGAGGCGTGCATCCTCCTTGCCGCCGTGCCACAAAACGTTGGCATGCAGGCGGTTGACGGTCTGCGAGGGTACATATCCTCCGCCGGCGCCCCCTCTGTCGACAGTGCCGTAATAGTTGAAGCACGCCAGGTTGTAGTGCAGGTCGGCGTCGAGCATACCTGCGGATGTCTTGTGCCGCACGTATGCGCCGATGGTCTCGTCATACATCCAGCGGCGAGTGTCGTCGTTGCCGCCCTGCATCTTCGGTTTCCACAGGCTTGTGGAGTTGTGCCTTAAATAGGCGCCGGAGAGCGTGCTCGGCGATTGCAGCCACCGATAGCCGGCGTTCAGCCGCGCATCGAGCCATGATCCAAGACCTATGTCCACGTATCCGCGCCAGGGATAATCCTCGCGGATGGTGTTCCATCCCGAAGCCGTCATTGGCACGCCGTTAGGCTCGAAGTCGGTGATCACGCCGCGTGTGTCGAAGTCAAGACGGCTATCTATCATGCCTGTCTTTTCACGCTGCGGATACATGTTGATGCGGTCCTGAAGGATAATCTCCGGTTTATAGGTGCCTTCCACAGCTATCGTGGGGTTGTACTGGGCGGATGCCCCTGTGGCCATGAGACCCGCTGTTATGAGTATCGTATGCTTGAGTTTCATCTTTTCTTATTTGAGACGGGATTCTATGGCAGAGAGAATGTCTGGTTCGTTGCCGGGGTAATTGTCGCGCAGGGATATGAGGTATTCCCTGGCGAGTTCCTTGTTGCCCAGGCCTGTGCAGGCGTCGGCAAGTGCTATGAATCCTTTGGCGAGCCAGTAAGTGTGGGGTGTTCCGGTCTCGGTGAAGTCGTTCATGAGGTCGAAAGCCTTCTGATACTGGCGTTTTTCGAGGAGACGGTTGGCGAGGGTTACGGCGGCGGTGGCACCGGCGAGGTTCTCGGGGTTTGCAGCCAGCCGGGCGTAAATGTCGTCGGCGTCGGTATCCTGGCCGGCGCGTGCCAAGGCGTTGGCGCGATAGAGGCTTATGTCATAGAGCTGTTCGGCGGGGAGATCGTTGCTGGCGGCAATCCTGTCGAGGAGCTGGAGTTGCTCCAGAGGATGGTCGCCGGCGGCGTCTGCAGCCTTGGCGGCACTGATGAGCTCGTCGATGTCGGCATCAGGGTTTATGGCCATACGTCGCCGGTAGGCATCGGCCGCCTCGCGGCTGTGGCCAAGCTCCTCATGAGTCTGTGCAAGTTCCAGCAGTGCCGCCGCGCACCATTTGCTCTGAGGATAGTCGCGGAGGAACTCCTCCAGGGCATTTATCTTCTGCTGCGGTGTATGGGCGAGACCCGACAGCATGGCATGGCGGTAGGCGGCGTAGTCGTTGTCGGCTTTCCCTTTGCGGGCGTTGTCGTATAATGCCAGGGCATCGGTATAGTTGCCGGTATAGTATAGGCAGTCGGCGCGGCGCAGCTGGGCGTCGTCAAGGAGAGCTGTCGCGAGGTGAGGCGTAGCTGTTTCGGCGGCGGCGAAATCGCGTGCCGCCGCGGCATAGTCGCCGAGACGGTAGCGCGCGTATGCCAGGTTGTAGAGACCCAAGGCCTTGTTGAGGGTAGGCTTGCCATTGAGGAAGGCGTTGTAGGCATCGGCGGCCTCACGGTATTTGCCCTCATTGTATAGGGCGTCGCCGAGCCAGAGGCTTGCCTGGCCGGCGAGCCGGGAGTCGGTGGAGCGCATGGCCGCCGCGCGGCTGAACCAGCCGGCGCTCTCCCGGTAATTGCCGTTGGTGGCCTCCACGATGCCTTGCTGGTAGAGGGCCTTCTGCTTTATGGCCAGCAGCTGTGCCGACGGGTTGCGTATGCCGTCGACGCAGCTCACCGCCTTGCGGTAGTCACGGTCGTTGAAGTATGCCGAGGCGAGGTATTGCTCCACCTGGGGCACGTGTGGCGAGTCGGGCCATCTGCGGAGATAGGCCTCAAGCATCTCGGCCGACTTGGAGAAAGGCACGTTGCCGCCGCGTGTCAGGGCGGTGATATAGTCGTAAAGGGCTGTCTGCGCCACTTTGGGGTCGGTCTCGTAAGCGGCGGCCTTCTCGAAGGCGAGGGTGGCTCCCTGTATGTCGCCGAGTTGCAGACGGCACTGTCCCAAATATAGCCATGCGCTTTGTCCCAGGGCTCCGTCGGCTCGGGTCACGTCGGTGAAGCGTCCGGCGGCCGCACTGTAGTCGCCACGTTCGTAGTCGATGACTCCCAAGGCGTAAAGGGCTTCGTTGTCGGGTGTCCCCTGTGTACGGTCAAGATAGTTGTCGAGGCTTATTTTGGCGGCGTCCATCTCGCCGAGTTTGAAACGGCTCAGTCCGCATATGCGGTGTATCTCGGGGGCAAGCTCCGGCACGGGGTTGCGGTGAAGCATCCTGTCGGCCTTCGCGGCGACTGTGCTGTAACGACCCCATACGTATTCTATCTGGAGCATGTAGTAGCCCGACTCGAGGCCTGGTGTCCCCGGCGTCACTTTAGAAAAGCCCTCGTAGGCTTTCTTGAAGTCTCCGCCTATATAGTCGAGGTATGCGTTGTAGAAGTTGCGTATGTCGGCGAAGTCCTTGCTTTTCACATTGCGGAGGGTTTTGCGTGCTTCGGCGAAATGCCCTGTGCGAATCTGGCATAGGGCGAGACGGTAACTGTATAGAGAGCGGTCGGGCAAGGCGAGGCCGTCGATGTCTGCGCGTAGGTAGAGTTGCAGGGCATCGGGCCAGCGGTGCGCGAAGAAGTCGATGTCGGCGAGCATCAGACGGGCCTCCGTGGTGTGAAGGGAGGCGGGACACGCCTCTATGTAGTCGCGGAGCATCTGTGCCGTCCCCGGCGCGTCAAGGGTGTACGCATCCTTGACCGTCTGCCATCTCTCCGACGCGTTGCCCTCGGAAAAGTCAAAACCGAGTGCCGGTGTGCTTATCGTAATCGCGGCCAATATTGCCGTTGTCAATATCTTCTTCATAACCGCAAAATTACAAATTTTTCAACAGTCGGTCAAACAGAAAGATTTCGCCCTGAAAATACCGGATGCCAAGGAGATAGTCTTGGTATCGGTATTTTCAGGGCGCTCAGTATCTTTCCGCATACGTGCGGAATCGGTTCAGGAATGGTCAATCCACTCTTTCCGGGCCTTCAGGACTGTTTACGGGATAACCGTCGATTTCATGTTGAATTCCATCGATGGTGATGTACAGCCCGTTGTTACTATTGTCCAGGTCATAACGGTTATAGTATTTCGCACCTGTGGCAAAATATGTCGAACCGATGGGTGTGAAGTTTCCTTCCACCATGACGGGCTTCCTGCCGCCGCCGTTTATGTCGACGGCTTTCGTGCGCTCCACAGTGATCCACTGGTACATCGTGATCCAGTCGCCGTCGGCGGGATAGGGGCCGGTCTCCAGCGTGTTATTCTCTTCGGTACATGAGGTCAGGTCGAGGTCTCTGTCTGAAAGTCCCACGAGACATGCTGAATTGTAGGTGCCGCTGATCACGCTGTTGGTTACCTTGCAGTTGACATATGAGCTTGTGGGCTGGTAGAAGTCGTGGCCGGCCAGACCTCCTACTTTCGCAAAACCGTAGATTGTGCAGTTGTTAACCGTGACATTCTCAATGCGGCCGTTGCAATATCCGGCTACCGCGCCCACAATGTTGCCGTATACATATTTTTTGCCGTCTTTACCGTCATAAAGTCTGCCGATTACACCCCTCTCGATTGTCAGATTTTTCACCACGCCATCCTTGTCGAGTATGGGCACGAGGCCTGTCGCATAGTCTGACTGGAATCCGGAGCCGGTGGTGTTGAAATTGGATATGGTGTGGCCGTTACCGTCCAAAGTTCCCTTGAAAGGATGATTTTTGTCGCCGAATCCGGCGAATGTGTTTCCTCCCATGTCGAAGCTCTTGGTCAGTGTGATGGTCTTGCCTGCAAAGGTGTCTCCTTTTTTCACCATCTCGGCCAGACCTGCCAGTTCCGCCGGTTCTGTGACGCGGTATTCATTGTCGACTAATTCGGGCATCTTCTTGCTGATACCGTCCCATATCTCTATATTATTGTTGGCGGAATTGAACTCCGGTTCTATCACCACATTGTATTCGGTAGTGGAAGTGAAGAGCGAGCCATATACATTGGTGCGGTAGTTGCGCTGTATGGGAGCGTTGGTCACTACCACCTGGTTGCGCTGCACGTCGTTATTGTCATAGAGTGTGAATGTCACGTCGGCCAGCTCCTTCTTGTTGGGCACGAGCAGATAGCACATCGACACGTAGGAATACTTGTCGCCCTCTACCGGGAAAGTTTCGCCTAATGCGGAAGGACCGGCCAGGAAGGTATAGTCTATCTGGTTCGACACCTCGCCTGTGCCGAGGTTCATCTGTGTATAAACCTTTGTGGTGACGGTGTTCTTGTACGCCACGGGGTCGCCGAAGGCTTCGAGCACTGCGGGAGCCGTCACGTCGTCGGAACCGAAGTTGACCTGTGCGAAAGGTCTTCTGAGACTGACAGTCTCGGCAATGGGTCCGTTCACGGTAACCGACTTCTTGATGTAGAATGCGTCGCGGCTGTCGTCGTTGACGGTGGTACCCGTGTAGTTCACGTCGAGGGTCTGTCCCTCCCAGGTGATGGTGTAGGGTTTGTTCTCGGTGGCGTTGTGAACTGCCTCGCTTTCAGCCCAGAAGATGATGTCGTAGGCGTTGCCGTTGACGAGCTGGAGGGTTACGATAGCCGATTTCCCTTCCATGTCGATGGCATTGACGCCATCGACAACCATGCCGCTGATCGGGGTTGTCTCCCCTTTCTTGTAGACGGCGTAGCTGAGTTTTGTTGCCGTAGTGCCGTCGGCGAAGGCACGGGTGGCGGTTCCTTCGGGAAGCTGCACGGTGAATGTCACCGTCCCGTCATTCCCGGGCTGCGGTTCGATCTCGTTCGAACAGGATGTGCTTACTCCGGCCAAGGCAAGAGACAGCGCACTCACTGTGAATAGTGTCTTGATCTTCATGATGAAAGTTGTTTTAAGTTATTGTTTTCTTCAGTTTTCGGATACTTGCTGAATATTCCGAGTGCAAAGTTAGATATTAACTTTCAGAAATGCCCCCCCGAAAGTTAAAAACAATTAAAAATAACAAAATAAATTAAATATAGCCGATGGTAGATTGGTGATAGCCTTAATAGCTTTTATAGCCTTAATGGCTTTTATAGCCTTAATAGCCTTAATAGCCTTAATGGCCTTAATAGCTTTTATAGCCTTGATAGCCTTAATAGCCTTAATAGCTTTGATAGCCTTAATAACCTTGATAGCCTTAATGGCTTTTATAGCCTTGATAGCCTTAATAGCTTTGATAGCCTTAATAGCCTTAATAGCCTTAATAGCTTTGATAGCCTTAATAGCTTTGATAGCCTTAATGGCTTTTGCTGACTTCATGATTATTCTCTTCGGGTTAATGCGCATAGTGCAGATTGTTATGGGATCTAATTGCTGTTCTGAATCAATTTTATTAGTGAGAATATGTTGTTGATGGTAGTGTTGTCGTAGTGTTGATGGTAGGTTGACGGTAATTATAATATAATTTATTTTAGTAGATGACAAAAATTAAATTTATGCTGTTAAACACTTAATTTTCAGT
>CAJUAT010000024.1 GCA_910584525.1 uncultured Muribaculaceae bacterium
TGGTTAGGGGGGATACTACCCCTTACGATGAAATAACGTTTTAGAGGAAAGTTACAAATAAATCCTGACACAACAATCGTAATCGGCATGAATTTGCGGCTACGGTCAAATATTTGTGACGTTTAGGAAAAATGTCGCCGAGAGGGGGCGGTTGCTCTCTCGGCGCCGCGGTTCCGGTTTGACAGTTCTGTGATTCCAAAAAAATACCCGGTGAATTATTTTGCGGAATATGTCGGGAAAGTGTTAAATTTGCGGTATGAAAACAGAGGAATTGTCGCGAGAGCTGAGGCGTCGGTTGGGAGCCGTGTATGGATCAGGGGAGGCCCTGGCCATGACTTCGCTCATCTTTCATCATCTCAAGGGATGGGACAGCACGAAGCTTATCATCAACGGCGACCTGCCGGTGTCGGACCGTATGCTGCGTCATGTCGGCGAAATACTGCTCCGTCTCGAAAACCATGAGCCCATACAGTACATCCTCGGCGAAGCACGCTTCTACGGCATGGACCTGACAGTACGCCCCGGCGTGCTGATACCCAGGCCCGAAACCGCCGAACTCGTGGATATGATTGTCGACGACTTCCGCGATTCCCGCGACATGCGTATCCTCGACATCGGCACCGGCACCGGCGCCATAGCCATCGCCCTGGCACGCAACATCCCTTTTGCCAAAGTCACCGCCATCGACATATCCCCCGTAGCCCTTGACATAGCCCGCGAAAATGCCCGGCGTCTTCATGCCGTGGTAGATTTCATAAAAGCCGACATCTTCAGCTATGAACCGTCGCCGCAAAGTCTCGACATCATAGTCAGCAATCCGCCCTATATCCCCGAAGAGGAAAAGAAGGATATGGAGGCCAACGTGCTTGACCATGAGCCGGCGGAAGCTCTGTTTGTCCCTGACAGCGACCCGCTGGTATATTACCGCCGCATAGGGGAGACGGGTGCTGAAGCACTCGTGCCGGGAGGTCGGCTCTATCTGGAGATAAATCCCCGTTTTGCCGGCGACATCTGCCATATGTTGGAAAGGCAGAGTTACGACGCCGCCGAGACGTACCGTGACAGCTACGGCAGGCAACGATTCATAACAGCGACATGGATGAAAAGAAAAGGAGATATACCAAGAAACCGGTGACAGCCGAAAAGGCCCTGCAGCGGCTTGCCGCCCTCTGCGCACGCTCCGAACAATGTTCCACCGACATAAGGCGCAAGCTCGCCGGTTATGGGCTGGCGCCCGAAGAGTGCAGTGAGGTGCTGCAGAAACTCGTCGACAACAGATTCGTCGACGACCGGCGGTATGCCGGCAGTGTGGCACGCGACAAGGTACGCTTCGCCGGATGGGGAAAGGCAAAGATACGCATGGCTCTATATGCCAAGGGATTGCGTGGCGAGATTGTCGACGAGGCACTGGCATCCATAGAGACTGCCGACTATAAGGAGGCTTTGCTGCGCGTGGCAAGGGCCAAGGCGCGGAGTCTTGACTTGCGGCAGCGTGCCGACAGAGATAAATTCGTGAGGCATATCGTGAGCCGGGGCTTTGAACCGGCACTCGCTTTCCGAGTCCTTGAGGCGGCCGTCAGAAAGCTGGAGAAATGAATGCCGCAACAGCCATCCTCGACTTTCTTCTTCCGCGCGAATGCCACATATGCGGCAGGACTCTCGACGGCGACGAACGGTGCATCTGCGCATCTTGCCATGCCTCGCTGCCGCGCACCGCTTATCACCGGATGCCCGACAATCCCATGGTGCGGCGGTTCATGGGTATCATCCCTTACCGACGCTGCACGTCAGTGTTCTTCTACACCCCCGACTCCGACTTGTCCAACCTCATACAGGACATGAAGTACCGCCATTTCCGGCATCTGGGTCGCCGCATGGGAGAGATTATGGCCGGCGATCTTCTCTCGACGGGATTCTTCAACGACATCGACCTGTTGGTGCCTGTGCCGATGCACTTTCTAAAGAGGGCACGGAGAGGTTATAATCAGGTAGAGGAGCTGTGCCGGGGTATTTCGACGATTACGGGCATACCTGTCGACACATCGCTGAAGGCGGTACGTCGGCATGTCACCCAGACAAAGCTGAGCCATGAACAACGGCTCCGTAACACCGTCGGCATCTTCGCCTTGAAACATCCGGAAAAACTCGCCGGCAAACATGTGCTTCTTGTAGACGACGTATGCACCACAGGCGGCACACTCATCTCCGCCGCCAACGCCATCCTCGCTCCTTTCAAGCAATCATCTGTCCCGCCGGCAATCTCAATCCTCACGCTCTCTTCAACCACATCATAAGGAACGAGCTATAACAAATAAACGGGTGCCGGCATCGCGTCGGCACCCGTGTCTGGTTATATTGGTGATGAAATCATGTTACTGTCATCGGACAATCACCTTGAAGGATTTGCCGGCCACATTCACGGCGTACACACCTGCGGCCACAGGCACGCTGAGCATGTCGGTGTCGGGAGTGGCGGCATATACCCTGAGACCGTCGGCGGAATAAATCTCCACAGGCATGTTCAAGGCACCCTTGACGATTACATGACCCTTGACGCCGGCCACGCTCACCATGTCGGCGTCGTTGAAGCCGATGCCGGTGAATCCCACGTTGACGTCGGCCAGAGCCGACTGACCCAGGTCATACTGGGCGGCCACGCTGTAGGTATGCACGCCATCCTTGTCGGGACGGTGACGGAAAGCGGTGGCGGTCACCGGTGTGGTGCCGTTGAGCTGCTTGCCGTTGTAATACACGTTATAGCCCTGGAGTTTGAGACGCTCATGACCTGCCGGTATGAACGACAGATCGTCGACAAACATCATGAAGCCATTGTTGGCCCAGCGGCGAATGGTGAAGAACTTGGCGCCCTGCGGCAGCTTGTACTCATACTTTGTCCATTCGGCGGGAACCACGCCCACCAGCGGGTAGGATGTCTCCTCATGGGCGAAGTCGCGGAAGGTGATGCCATCGTAGCTCCAGCTGATCATGAAGTTCTCCGGACGGTTTGCCTGGAAGCTGCGTGCCCAGAAAGAGATGGTCTGCTCGTCGCCGCAGAGTTCCGGCGAGATAATCCAGTCGTCGGCATAGTTGGAGGGACTGCTCACGTAGGGCGTCATGCAGGCCAGATACTTGTGACCCGAATGGGCAACGGCGTTGGCATTGTTGTTGAACGGCTCCATCGTGTTGTCGAACACGAACCACGACTGCTTGGAGTTTATTTCAATGCCGGGAAGTTCCACACCCTTGATGCCGGCTATGCCGTAATCGTCATAGTCGAGGAAGTTGTACTTGCCGATACCTGTCCACTGAGTGGCCCATGAAGTATAGCTTTCGAAGTCGTCGGTAATGAGCTGAGCCTTCTCCGGGATCTCTGGAGCTTTCCAGGAGAGTTCAATCTCGCCGGCGGTGTTCTGTATGCCGGCAAGGTTCTCCACGGTCGGGAAGTCGGTAGCCTCCACAGCCACGGTGAACGACTTGGTGCGATTGTCGTATTCATCCTGGTCGCCCTTGTTGTTGATCATCACATAATAGCGGTGTTCGGTAGCGTTGTCGATGTCAATACGCTCCCTGAAGATGAAGGGATGTTTGGCGCCCGGCTCGAGAGCCACACCGTCGAGAGTCTGCACGGCCTCGCCGTCGCGGAAGAGCTGCACGTTGTAGCTGCCCGCTTCAGCCTTGGCATGACCATGGTTCTTGACGCGTACCTCTATGGGGAAGGTCTGGCCGATGTTCGCTTTCTCCGGAATCTCATAGGCCACATAGCCGAGGTTCTTGTCCTTGGCTTCGGCCACCTCCATGGCGTCGATTACCGTGAACGTGTGTGAACGGGCCGTGCCGACGATGCCTAAGTAGACAATCTTGCCTGCATATTTCGACAGGTCAACCTCAATGCGCTGCCACAGCTTTTCGCCCTCGCTCCATTCGTTGATGGGCTTGGCGGCTATCGAATCCCAGACATCGGTGGTGGTTCCCACCTCGAGGCGGATCTCGTTGCGGACAACGGTCTTGCCTGGATAGTTGAGGACTCTCATGGAGAGCATAGGCTTCACGGCGTTGCGGAGGTCGACCTTGCCGCTGAGGAGTCGGCGGCTGCAGTCGGCGAATATCACCTCCATCAGAGCGAGGCCGCCGTCACCGTCGTAGCAGTCTATGTCATAGGCTGGATCCTTGCTGTTGAAGCCCCACATGGCCATCGAACTCGATTCGTCGTAAGCCTGCTGCAGGAAGGTTACCTTGGGGCTCATGCCGGCAAACGATTCCTTGAGAGGAAGCGCGTAAGGCTTTCCGACGGCGATATAGGGAGCATATACGCCCTGGGAGCCGCCTGAGCTGGTGCGGGCCCTGACGGCAAAGCGCATGAACTGCTGTTCCTGCTGCGGCGTCCGTGCCTGATAAGTGTAGGTAGTATCCCTGAGTCCGGTCACGATAATGTTCTCCTGACCTCCGGAAATATCTATGATTTCGTAGCTGACATGCTTCTGGTTCATGGGGAAGCCGTCGAAGTCGTAGGCGCTGCCGTGCCACGTTATGGTTACCTCTCCATATTTTTCAGGATTCTCCTTGGCGACCACATTATAGGGGTTGCCGGCACGGTTGATGCCGAAGAACATGGGCATCTCGGCCTCGCGGCCCTGGCCATAGTCGTTGAAGGGAACCACGGTGAAGAGCCATACACCCACGGAGTCGACCGTGACGGGAAGGCCCACGTTCTCGCCCGGAAGGGCGTCGAAAGTGCCCACGCTCTTGCCGTTGATCATCACCAGATGCTTGATGGCCTTGGCCTTGTCGAGAGCTGTGCCGTTGAGAGCCTTCACGGGAACGGTGAACTTCACCTGGCCGCGGAGCTCGCCGTCCTCATTGGCGATAACTTTGTAGGAGGTGATGGTGTCGGGCACCTCGCCGTTGATTTTAGCGGTGATGGAGAAGTTGTCGACGAGCAGAGGAGAAGCATACCTGCCATTGTCGACAGTGTTGTGGATGCCGAGGTGGTATGTGCCTGTCTCTTCCACCGTGAAATAGTCCTTGAGGAGAGCGCGTTCGTAGTATCCCACACCCCATGGCTCATAATCCTTGATCACCTTGCGGGTCATGGCCTCGGGAGTGGCCTCGCGACCCAGATGAAGGCTTACAACGTTCTGTGCCTGGGCCTCCTTGCTGTTGGTGACCACGAAGCTGGTCTTGTAATACTTCCCTTTCTCCAGATATATGGCGGGGGTCATGATCCAGTCCTCCACCGGCTTCTCATGATAGTCGGGATAACATTGCAGCTGGTTGTTCCACCAGTTCCATGTGAAACCGTCCAGCCCCACATCGAAGATGCTCCATCCGTCGATGGATTCCTTGGTATCGAACTCGTTGAGGTATGCGGGGATTATGAGCATCACGGTCACGTCGTTCTGAGGACCTTCGCCGGCGCTGTTGCGTGCCATCACGCTGTAGACGTCTTTCTGCTCGGTCTTTACCGTTATGTCGAAAGCCACGTTGGCTCCCGGCGTCACGTTATCCTTCACGGCCACCTGTGCTCCATCCTTGAGGAGAATCACGCTCATGGTGCCTGTGAGGTCATTGTCTCCGAGCGACTTCACCGGCGCCGTCATCACTATCTGCGACTTCGTGGCATCTGTCTTGCCATACTCCACGTGGAGATTGCCGACAGCCTGGGGAAGCGACTCGTCGACTTCCTCCATGTCGATGCGCCGCAGGTTGAGGGAGGGTCCCACCTCATACGGGTCGGCATCGGGCTCGTAGGCGTGGACGCCTATGAAGTACTGCCCGTCCTCGGGCACGCGGTAATAACATGACTGGATCTCACCCGTCTTCGACTTGACCATCGTCAGAGGCATAAGCTGCGTGTCGAGACCATGATAGTCGTTGGTGCGGCCGATATGAAGCTTGAAGGTGCCCGGCTTGAAACCGGAGAAGATGTTGAGCGATATCTTGTAGATCTTGCCCGCCTGCAGGGATACGCCGGGAGTGATGAGCCAGTCGTCGGATGCCGTCACCGAGGCGTGAGGGTCGCTGCCAGCCATGACGTTCCACCAGCCAGTATCGCTGTCCTCGCCTTCCGTCACCGTGCATTCGTAGACGCTTTCCGGTGAGTTGAAAAGCAGGTGGAAAGGCTCCGCGGAATAGAGGGCCACTGTCGAGGAGGTGCCCATGTTCTTCACGGAGTCGTTGTACACGGCGTTGACGCTGTAATAATATGCCATGGGCACATCCGACTTTACAGCCGGCTCGGTGAACACGGTGTCGGTGAGTGCCGATGCCACCTTCACATTGTCGGGCATGCGGTATATGTCGTAACGGGCCTTTTCTTCGCCCTCGCGCGGCGACCAGCGTATGGTCACCTTGCCGGTCTTGTCGTCGTAGATGGAGGGTATGAGGTAATACCAGTCTCTGCCGTTGTATACGTAGCTTGGCTCTGATATCGCCGGACCCACCTGGGTGAGCACATGGTTTACGCTTCCGCCACCCTCGGGAGAGTAGGGAAGAGCAGTGAAGAGATGCCGGCCGCTCATCGATGAGGAGAAGGTGTAGGATAAGGGGGCGTTTTTCTCCGGAGCGTCGAACGAGTGTATGAGGTCGCCGTCGCAGAAGAGGTCGATTTTGGAGAGATCGAGACCACGGCCGCCGCCCACGCGCTTGGAGGGGGTGGTGAAGGAGATGGTGGTCTGCTTCTTGCCGCCGCCTGACGCCGTGGCCTTCATGTCGATGACGGGCAGAGGTACACGTGCCGACACTTCGTCGACATATATGTTGTCGAGATAGAACACATCTGCCGGGCCGGGGCCTGTGGCATGTATGCCGAGGTAAAGCTCGGCGTCGGCGGTGCAGTTGTAATATGTGTCATAAGGCGTGCACCAGGTGGAGACGTTCTTGACATCACGCAGCACGGTCACGTTGCCGTTGCGCGAGGGCTGGTCGCTGAGCACCAGCTCGAAGCTCCCCGGATAATTGCGCAGATAGCGGGCATCCACCGCGAAGCGGTAGGTCTTGTCCTTGTTGAAGGTTATGGCAGGCAGCCACAGGTAGGCGTCATGCCGCGTATTGCTGTTGAGCGGCTGTATGCGTATGCATCCGTCGCTGACTGTCCAGTTGCGCCGCTGGCTCCCTATATCCTGCGTCATCCCTGTCAGGGCGTCGCACGTGTTGTGATAGGGCAACGGCTCTGCTCCTCGGGCCTCGGTCATGGCCATTCCCCCGAGCAGCAGCGTTGCAATCAGTAGCTTGTTTTTCATTTAAATATAAATATATATATATCTGAAGAATCAGACCGGACGTGCTGTCCGGTCCGATTCTTCAGTTTAAGGTTATTATCGAGTGATCTTGCAGTCGAATGAGTTGCCGTCGGAGGTTACGCGCACCACATAGATGCCCTTTGCGAGGGAATTGATGTCGATGCTGCTCACGCCGTGAGCCTTGTAGACAGCTATGCCGTTGAGGTTATAGATTACAACGTCGGCATTCTCGGGAATGATGAGTCTGTTTCCGTTGCGGCAGATGCCGTTGCCGTCACCGATGCCTTCCACGCCAGAGGGTATGTAAGTGTTTACCTTGAAGTCGGAGATGTGCACCGAGCCACCGTTCTTGGCGTTGAAGCCGAGGTTGGAGATGCCGGCGGGTACCGTGATGTATTCCATCTCGTTGCGTCCGGCCTCGCGCCTGCTGTTGGAAGTCTTGGCCTTGATGAAGAACTCTATCTTGCTGGCGTTGGCTTCGCCGGCACCGTTTACGCTGAACGTGCCGAGATTAAGCATACCGTCAGCCTTGGCGTCGGCGCCGATGCACAAGCGCATGTCCACTGCCTCCCAGGCTGCATCGAACCATGTCGAGAACTCTACCTTGTAGTATTTCTCATGCTCGAAGTCCATGGGGGCCGTGAAGCCCCAGTCGTCGGTCACTTCATCTTCATTCTCATAGTAAGCATGGCCGTTTACGAGGCTCCAGCCCGACTCTTTGGGAAGTGTCCATTCGGTATAGTCGTTGCATACGTAGGGTATGTTCTTCCCCTTGCCGATCCATGAGGAACGAACTTCCTTAGCATCGGAGCAACCATCCGCGCTGTAAACCTCCACTTTGTAGGAGAATATACCGGCGTCGGGAACCACAGTGTCGTTGTATGTGCCTTTTGCACCGGCTTCGAGGCCCTCGGCGAGAGTGACAATCGATTCGCCGTTACGGTATACGATGGCCTTGGTCAATGCGGGAGCGTCGCCGCCCATGCTCGACTTCGTCGGGTACGTCCATTCCAGGCTTGCCTTGCGCTCGCCATCGGCGTCGGCGGTAACCTTAAGGTCGCTGACAGCCACCGGTACCTCGGGTATGTACTCGAAGTGTATCTTGTCGATTGTGAGCTTCGTAGAGCTGCCGCTGGAGGGAAGTGTGCCTTCGAAATTGATCACGAAGTTGGAGATACCGTCCTCTTTGACATTGATGGTCACGGGAGCAAGCTCGTGATAGGAGGTGCTGTAGGAAGCAGTGTTGAAGTCGACCTCACCCTTGAGAGTATTGGCGGGGTCTTCCTGGTTGCGGTAAGCGAGTTTAAGAGGCATCGACGCCATGCCACCCTTCAGGGAGATGACAGCCTTGTAATGGCCTTTCTTGAGCTCCATGGGAGGACATATGATACGGTGTGCATAAGTCTTGCCACGGCTCATGCTGAGCTGGAAGCCGGCGGTATAAAGACCCCATTTCGAGGAGTATGCACCTTCGCCATATTCAAAAGAGAACAGCTGTTGTGCCGGCACTATCGTTTCCTGATGGTTGCCGCCGGCCTGGAATGTGTAGGGGAGCTTCTGAAGCTTCGAGCCTACCCATGTGTAGTCGGCGAATGCCGTCATAGGAGGCTGAGGATGGGTGTTTTCTGCGATATAGGGAATTACCTGATAGTTGTAGATGAAAGGTTTCTCCACAGAGTCGGTGAACGTCATCGGAGCACCCGGGGCTATGTCGACGGTAAGAGTGGCGACAGCCACGGTGTCATCGAGGTTGTTGTAGCGGAGCACCATAACCTTGGAAAGGGCCTTGATTTCCTTGCCTACGTTGTCGATGGTTGGGTTGGTCCATGTGAGGACAGCTTTCTCATCCTTGATTTCGCCTTTGAGGTCGGCGACGGGAAGAGGACAAAGGGCTGTGCCCTCGATGGTCAGCGAGCTGATGGTGACCTGTGAAGTGGTCTGGGCCTTCTCGCTGTAACGGCGGATTGCCAGCGTATAGGTGCCCGGCTCGGCTATGTCGAAGGCTGTATAGTCGATATGGTCGGAGGTATTACCTGGGAAGGGGATAAATCCGGCTTTCTCACCCTTGAAGTCGGAAGGACGGGTGATGGTCCCTTTCTGTACCCATATTTCCAAACCGTCATATTTGTTGACACCGAATCTCAACTTGGATTTGAGATGATAGAGTCCGGCCTTGTCGGCCTTGAAGTGCGGAAGTATGAGCCACGCGTCTTCAGGCTTGTTGCTCGTCGGCTTATATATGATTGTCGACGATGACTTTGACCATGTTCCCTTGGCATTGGGAGTGTTGCCGAGGGCATATACCCATTCCTTGTTGAAATCTATGCTGGAGAAGTTGGCCATGGTCCAGGGAAGGGCCACCGTGTCGATGGGACCTACCCATTTGTTCATTGTATAGTCCGTACTTCCCGACTTGTTGCCATTGTTGAGGTAGCATATGGCGGCATATTTGTGCTTGCCTGCGGTCAACCCTTTGGAGGCATCGTCAACCCACCAGAATTTCTTTCCCGTCTCGGGATCGGCAATCGTGTGTACCAGCGAGTCGTTGCGGAAGAATTCCACTTTTGTGTATTTGATATTGTCGGGCAATTTTGCGCCGTCAAAGTCCAGGGTATCGAGACGCCAGCATACCTTGTGGCTCAGCTCGCGGTTGGGAGCTATGGTATCATTGAAGGCGTAGAAATCCTGCACCGCCTTAGGAGTTACAGCTGTGAACAGATCCTGAATCATGAAGCCGGTGACTCTTTGAATCATACCGTCAACGCTTCCCTTGTAGCTGTAGAGGTTGATGCCGAAATAGTAAACACCATCCTCTTCGGGGGTGAAAATGGCTGAAGGGTATGCAAATGCCCTGCCTGATCCACCGGTGAACATGTTTGCAGAAGGATTGTTGTCGCTGTTGTAGTCGAATAGCACCTTTCCGTTCTGCAGGTCGGTTAGAGTATTACCCTTGGCCACGCTGAGCTTGAACAGCAGATGATAGTCGGAAGATGCGGCCGGGCTGCCGTTGTGCTTGCTGCTGAACTGGATTTTGTAAGCCACACCTTTCTTCAGCCATATGCCGGGCGAGGCTACCCAGTCGTCAACGGGGTACAAGTTGCCGTCGACATCCTTTTCGTTAGTGTAGACGAAGCCTTTTTCGTAGCTGCCGCCGGTTTTCTTGGAACCGGTGAAGTCTGCGGCCACGCCGGGAGTGAATGTGGGCGTGCCGTCCACGACGTTGATCACTGTCCAACCGGAGTCTTCTCCTCCCATGTCGGACTCATAGGGTGGCGCTATCGGAGCCGCCGTGGCCACCATGGCCAGACACCCTATGCCTAATGTCATCGTAAGAATTTTCTTCATACGTCTTAGTTGTTAATTGTTGTTATGTGTTTTCTTGCTTTGCGTGATGTGTGTCAGTGTCGGTATTTCTGTTTTGTTTCGGCTTCCGGCGGGATGAAAACTGTGCATTTTGCTACTTATGACAAGTCATAACCCTCATCTGCGTCAGTGTTTGGTTGACGTTTGTCAATAGAAGTATGTGCATGTTTCATAGGCCGTTGGCTTTATTTGTGTTGACGTTGACCGTTATCGCTTGCAAATATATGTAAAGAAATTTTAAGCGGCAAATATTTTTGAAAAATACGTATAAAAACCGTAAATTTTAACACTTCCGCCCCTAATCTATTGACTCACAGACGTTTCCTTATCCCGGTTCTGTTCTGTGATTCCCAAAAAGGCTCGCGACATAATATTGGCTATCATGCGTTAATATTATTAGTAAGTCTTGTGATATGAAGATATTGATAGCTGGGAGTGGGGATACAGGGACTCATCTGGCGAAGATGCTGTCGTATGAGTCGCAGGATGTGGTGCTTCTCAGCGACGACAAGGATCATCTGGAGAACCTTGACTCGCGCTATAACCTTATGGTGTCGATAGGGAGTCCGCTGAATGTCGGCGACCTTCGGGCGGCAGGCGTGGCCGACGCCGACCTCTTTATAGCCGTGACGCCGCAGGAAACCGACAACATAGTGTCGTGCGAGATGGCCCGACGTCTTGGGGCGGCACGCTGCGTGGCTCGTATCGGCAACCCTGAGTTCATGCGCGAGGATATGGTCAGAATGTTTGCCGACGCCGGTGTCGACTCGCTGATTCTTCCCGAGCAGCTTGCATGCCGCGAGATTTGCGACCTCATACGCCGCAGCTGGGCCGTCAACTGGTTCCGGCTCTATCACGGCAGGCTCATACTCGCCGGGATACGCATCACCGACGCAACCCCCGTGCGCGACACCCCGCTGAAGAATGTGCACCTTGACGGGCGTCGCCTCCATGTGGTTGCAATCAGAAGAAACGGGCGCCTGATAATACCACGTGGCGACGACAGCCTCCTCAAAGGCGACCTCGCTTATATTACCATCCGTCCAGAGGACGAGAGCTATCTCCAGGAGGCCATGGGCGCCGGCAAGGTCAAGATCGGCAGTGTCATGATCAGTGGCGGAGGCAAGATTTCTCGTCTCCTGTGCAAGGCCCTCGAACGTAAATGCCATGTCACCGTCATAGAGAAGAACCGCGACAGATGCCGCCGTCTCGCCGAGGAGTTCCCCGACGTTACGGTGGTGAATACCGACTGTCGCGACTTCACCACTCTCCGCGACGAGGGTGTGGAGAACACCGACCTCTTCATAGCCCTCAACGACAGCGACGAGGCCAACATAGTGTCGTGCATGGTGGCTCGGAAAGCGGGCGTGCGTCGGACCGTGGCCGAGATTGAGGATGTGAGATATATAGCCGACGCCGAGCAGCTTTGGATCGACAAGGTGGTCAACAAGAAGCTTCTCACCTCGGGGCACGTGCTGCGCGACATTCTCGGCAATGATGTGCGTGTCAGCGAGATCATGACCCTCGAGGATCTGGAAATCGCGGAGATAGAGGCTGCTGAGGACTCCAATATCACGGGCCGGCCGGTGAAGGATCTTCGGCTCCCCGACACTCTCACTCTCGGCGGCCTCATACGCGACGGCCGGGGGATGCTTATCGCCGGCGACACCCGCATAGAGCCGGGCGACATGGTGATGGTGGTGTTCCAGCCGGGCAATCTTCACAAGGTAAGGAAGCTTTTCAGATGAGGGCAGATATATCATACGGGTCAGTAGCCGGCGTTTTGGGGCGGCTGCTGCTTGCGGAGGCATTGCTGCTGCTGATACCGCTGGCGGTGGCTCTTGAGGGCGACGCGGCCGACCTTCGTGGCTTTCTGTGGGCGGTAGGCGGGTCGGCGGCAGCCGGCACGGCTCTGTCGGCATTACGCCGTGGCCGCAGGCCTTCAATCCATCGCCGCGAAGGTTTCATGCTCGTGAGCCTTGCCTGGGTGGTATGCTCCGCTTTCGGAATGATCCCTTTCATTCTGGGCGCTCATCCATTGTCGGTGACGGATGCCTTCTTCGAGACCATCTCCGGATTTACTACCACCGGCGCCACCACCATCGCCGATGTGGAGGCTCTCTCGCCGGCGCTCCTCCTATGGCGAAGCATGACCCAATGGATAGGTGGCCTCGGAATACTCCTCTTCATGCTCGCCGTGCTCCCTACTCTCAACGAGAAGGGGGGAATCCCCATATACAATGCCGAGACCACCGGCATATCCCATTCGAAAATACATCCGCGTATCCGGCAGACGGCCCTGGCACTCTGGAGCGTATACATAGTGCTCACCGTCGCGATGCTGCTGCTGCTGTGGGCCGGACCCATGGATTTCTTCGACGCGCTCAACCATTCCCTCTGCGCCATATCCACCGGCGGCTTCTCCACCCGCAACGCCGGTGTGGCCTACTGGAACTCTCAGTATGTCGACGCCGTCCTCACGGTATTCATGTTTGCCGGGGGCGTGAATTTCGCTTTGCTATACGACATGGGCAAGGGACGTTTCCGCAATGTATGGAAGAATGATGTGCTCAGGGCCTATTGTCTGATAGTGCTTGTGGCTTATGTGTCGTTTGTGGTGGCTCTGGTGCTTCAGGGTAAGGTGCACGGGGTGTTCGACGCCGTGACGGCTCCTCTTTTCCATGCGGTGTCGGCGGTGACTTCCACGGGTTTCTCCATCAGCGATTATTCGGGCTGGGGGCCTTTCGCTCTGTTGCTGACGATGCTCCTCATGGCGAGCGGTGCATGTGCCGGCTCTACCTCGGGAGGTCTGAAGGTCGACAGAACGGTGGCGCTGCGTAAGAATATTGCCAACGAGGTGAAACATTCCCTCTATACGAAGCGTATGTATGTGGTGCGTGTCAACGGGCAGGTGATACCGGGCGAGGAACTCAGCCGCATCACGGCTTTTGTGACCATCTACGTGCTGCTGATAGTTGCCGGAGCTCTGGTGGCGTCGGCTTTCGGCATAGGTCTGGAGGATGCTTTCTTCGCCACCATCTCCTGCATAGGCAACAATGGACTGGGCTATGGAGTGACGGGCGTCGCCGGGGGGGTCGGTATGCTTCCGGATGCCGTGAAATGGATTATGTCGCTGATTATGCTGCTGGGACGACTGGAGATTTTTTCCGTAATCGTAATGGTGATGCCGGTCTTTTGGCGTAAATAAGGATTTATAGGATGCGGTCTTTAGAGCGCGTTCCTTAAAATTTCGGGGCCGTAGGGGCGGCTCTTTTCGAGCAGATTTATCTCCCTTTGGTCGATGAGCTAAAGGTTTACGAGTCGAGGAGGGAGCGATGCGGGCATCCCTGGGCTTCCTCGGCGGTGCGGGCTTCGACTTCTTAAGTGTAGCTGTCGCCGTCGAAAGTGATTACTTCTACCGAGAAGTATTTGAGCTTGCGGTTGGAGTTGAGAGAGCTGTCGAATATGTTCATTACGTGGGTCATGATTTTGAAGTTTTAGAGGGTTTTTACTGTGCGCCGGGGCGCGTTTGATTTACATTGCAGAATATGCGGCTGACCCAATCAGTGCCTCTCGGCACGTTAGCCGACAAGGGTTCGTCCAAAAGGGCTTGCCCCTTGAATACTCTTTTTTAAGCAGTAAAAAAGGAAGATTTTTTGAGCGAATTTACCTGCCCTTTTCGAGCGTAGATAAAGCCGCTAACTTCGCGATGTAAATACAATGTGCCTCCGAGCGTGTTTACAAGTAAACTCCTCAAAACGTCTTGGCAAAATTATAACCCACGTAACCTGCAAGGCATATTCTACGGCGAACGCCGACCGCTCCGCTCAAAATACATATCTACACCGTGAAGTAATCACTCGATGGCAAAAGCCTCTCACCTTTATGTGTCATCGCCCCAGCGCTTGGCTCAGCCAAGAACCCCGGCGTCGGATGCATAGAGAAAGAAATCGCCCCAAGTAGAGGCGATGGAACAATCAGTTCAGAGTATAAGTTGGTAAATCCCCCTCAAAGGGCATTATGTACGGTAAAAATCCTATTACTTGCGAGTGCTTGCCGATGCCGTAACGGACTACCAATAAAAAAGCCGCTCGTAAGCGGCTCATATCCCTGCAAGAAAGCAGGGCGTGAAAAAATTCTATTTGAGAAGTCAAATAAAAAGGCTATTACCAAAGAGCCATTTTAAGACCTCCCTCCACTTCAAGGTTTACATGAAGCCCAAGAGCCTTGAAAGCCCGGGCAACAGTGGAGAGGTTGAAAGTGTGGCCGCTCTCGATGCGCGATACCTGAGCTTTTTTGACACCCATAAGCTCTCCGAGTTCTTCCTGTGTCATATTCTTGTTTTTCCGAGCCTGTTTGATAGCCTCGCCAATGTGATAGGCGCGGATATCCTCATTGACTGCCGCCTCGAAAGCATCGCGTCGAGGAGTACCTATTGTTCCGAGGTACTTGTCTTCAAGTTCCTCAATGGTGGAATATTTCAGTTGTGCCATATCTTATTTATTTTTATTGTCAAACCATTCTTTACGTAAGGCAATCGCCTTGTCCTTTTCTTTCTGAGGAGTCTTCTGCTTCTTCTTCGCAATCCCATGCGTTGCAATCACGAGGGTTTCACCGTCATTATCCCAAAAGGCGAACAGACGATAAGCCATGCCTTGATAAGCCGTCCGAAACTCCCATATATCGTTGTCAAGTTTACAGAACAATTCGGGATCCTTGACTCCGAAACGAACCTTACGGATATTGTAAAGCACTTTCTCCCGTGCCTTGTCCGGGAGAGATGCAAGAAACTCATCAGCCTCTATTAGAGTAATCAGTTTGAAAATGGGTTTATCCATGCCTTTGAAATTACTCTGCAAAGTTAGTAAAAAGTTTACAATATACGAAACATTTAAGCGGCGATTTTTGTTCGACAAATGCGAAAAAGTTAGATTATAGAGATTAGCGGGAGTCTTTATACCAGGCGGTTTCGGTGTAGGCGGTGTTGAGGGCCGGGAAGCGCGGTTGGGGGATATAGACCGTCAGGCCGCAGTGCCGGGCTATGTGGAAGCCGTGGTCGTAGGTCGGCATGAAGTCAGCGGTTGCGGCGGCGTATTCCACCGCTTCTGAGATTGCCGTGTGGATTTCAGTTACTCGATTAGGAGCGAGTTCGCAGAGGTATTCTTCAAGGTCGAAGAACAGTGTATAATCATGGCGGTTGAACCGCTGCATTGTTTTCAGTTTTTCTTCATCGAGCAATGTTGAGCCGCCGATGATCTCCGATACTAACGAAGCGAGTTGCGGCATGGCCGAGGTGTTTATCACGCTGACGGTGGCGGAGCGATGGTTGCCTGATTTGGCGTTGCGGTAGTTGTAATAGTCGGCGGCGAAGCCGGAGAGGTCGGGAGTCGGAGCGAAAAGTCGGTAAAGCGACGAGGAATAGATTTCCTCGAAGCCCGGCGAAAGAATTTCGGCGGAGGATACAAGCAGCCGGTCTGCCTTGTCGCGGAGGGCGTATGCCACTTCCACGCCCCCCATGAAGCAGTTCTCGAAAACGATATAGTCAAATCTGACATCAGCCGGGAGAGCGTCGGCAAGCTCATCGAGTGTCATCTGTTCGCCGTTGTCATCGAAAACGGTACGCGACAGCGGCTTTTCTTCTAATGTGGGATTTTCCAAAGCTCCCTGCGGGAGCCAGCCGGTGGCGTGTGAAAACAGGATAAGGCCGTAATGTCGCGCCGGGGCTGTCTCAATCATATAGTTAAGGAAACGGCTGAAAGTTTCCGGCGAAGCGGAATTTTGAGCCGGGTATGTTTCAAGCACCGAATAGTTGCCGTCCGGCAGAATCTCGATAAGCTGCGGATAATTGCCTCGGCGGTCGGCATAGACAAGCAGCCGGCAATCTTCGGGGGCGGCGTTTCTGAACCCCTCCGCAAGAGCGGAGAGCTTATGCGACACTTCCGAATAAAGGTTATTGTCTCCTGCCAGCCAGACCAAAACCGTGCGCTCGGAAACATGAACATCCGGCACCGGCTCGTCCTTTTCGCAAGCGGAAAAGATGAGCAACGACAATATGAGTAAAATCCATTTATTCATACAGGAAGATTAAAAAAGTGTCCCGTGACCGGGTCGCGGGACACTTTTTTGAGAGTAGTTATAAGGTGATTAGTTATTGGCATTGCCTACGAAATCCCAAACATTAGTTCCGGCAGTGAGTGAAGATGCCCAGTTACACGAGCCGCTTTGGTGCATAATATCGTTTAAGCACTCAATGTTTGCAGGGAGCGTGAAATCGGCGTTAATCTTGAAAAGATGGGATTCATCATAATCAGTATCGGTATGGCTGTAAAATTTATCACCATTACCTGCTACAAAAAATGCGTCATAAGTAGTCCCTGATCTCTTTGTTTTGCATCCCGCATTAGTAACTATATACTTATAGCTGCTACCATCGTAGTTTATATCAGTCGACGGGAGATTTATCCGAAGAGAACACTTAGTATTCGTTTTTATGCAAAGAGTTTTGGGAGCATTTTCTCCTTTGAATGTTAAAACTGCACCTTCCTCTACTGAAGCAAAAGCAAGTGTCAAAGTTGCGGTGTTGCCTTCTCCATAAACAGGTGTCGTGCGTGCTACATTGGTGAAGTCAAGTTCAAAACCGTTCCCTTTAGTTACTTTACCAGTGTACGTGATGGTTTCGTCTTTACCTGTCATAGCAGCTTTCAGAGCATCAACAGTCGAAGCCTCTTTACCATATTCGATAATAGTTTCATTATCTTCAAACTCATCGTCAATTCTTACATTGACAACTGCATTCTTAGAAAGAAGATTACCTTTAATTGTAGTAAGTTTGTTACCAACGAGAGGAACGTTTTCAACTGTTAGTTGTATTCCCTGTGCAAGTGATTTTCCTGAAGCATCTTTGACATTAATAGTAAAGGTCAGATTCTGAGATTTGGCAGGAACAGGCAGATAGAATACAGCGATTGTCTTTTCAGTGCCGGTTTCATTTGAATAGACGTCGCTATTCAGTGCCTGTGAGCCGCCATTCCAATATCCCCTCTCCGATACATTAACAGACTCTCCTGTTAGGGCATTATAGCCGGTAGGAATATCCGAGGTGGTGATGTCAACTCGTGATTTAGACCAATCAGGAGTAGCAAGGAGTTGGTCTGCATCTGTAGTCACCAAACGAAGTTTAGCAAATGGACGTTTCAAGACAAACTCTTGCTGTATTGGTTCATTTCTTAGGTCAACAGATTCAGTGCAGGAGTAGGCATCATACATTTCAGTGTAAGGATTCTGTTCTGTATCAGTAGCAGCCCTGGAAGCACAGATGTTTTGCAGATCACCCTCTACATAGGTCGGAAAAGCAGTGGGGTGGGTTGGGCGAATCAGCACATCGCTCTCTTCATCGGTATTTGAGTAGAAATAACGGTTACAGTAGTATGGAGCCGTCATTCCGGTAATTTGCTCACCATAAGGAAAGTTATTGACCTTTCTAACAATATCCGCGAAAAATACGAATTTGTATTTTGAAGCGAGAAGTCGGGTCTTGAAGGTGGTGTTTCTATACGTTCCACCAGGAGTGATAGGCTCATACTTAATCATACGCTGTACTTTGGTGGTCGATCCTTCCGGATAAATCTCCATTATATAGCGTACAGTATAGCCTTTGTCTTCAAGATTCTTGAGTCCGCCCTCAGCAGAGTTAACGCCGTAGGTCTGTAACCCTTGCGGAAGTGACGTTGACATCACAACGTCTACCATTCCCTCGCGAGTAGGAGTATCGGGCATATCTTCCTGAGAGCAGGAAGTCAAGCCGAAAGCCGCGACGACTGCTACCAGCAGCGTCGCAAAAAAGAATAGTTTCTTTTTCATTGCTTGTTGTTTTTAAATGATTAATATTTGGTTTGTTGGTTTGTTGGTTTTCAATCGGGGATTATTATCACAATCTCATCATCGAAACTGTCATCGATGCCGGTTCCTCCCGTACCGTAGTCTTTGGTAAGAAATTCGCCGGATACTATCGTAAGTTTGTTTCGCTGAATAGGTATCTTGATGTTTCGGGTCGTGATAAGTCTGTCCCCGTCCTTGTTCCACACCTCGACATCGCACGACACTGTGGTGTTGTCGTTGCACACCAATACATAATTGTAAGTCAAGACGGCGGAATTACCCTCCTGTTCCGTTACCTCGGCTGGATGCTTTACGCCTAACTTGAAGTCGTTGACATCTGCAAGGCGGGTATCGAGGTTGTAGGAGGTCGGGAAGAAGCAGGTATAATGGCACATAGTCTGTGCCGGAACAATATCGGTATAGGTTCCGAGCGGCTTGTAGGTGTCGAGGAACTTCTTGACATCGGTAGTGAGAATCTTGAACTTGCCGAAAGGCCGCTCCATATCCACCGGCACGGTAATGTCGGCAAACCGTTCGTCGCGGTAAGGGGTAAGGTCTGCGGAGGTCTTGCCGGAGAAGGCATCGCGCGAGTCAATGCCGCAAACGTTGGGGTCGGCGATTGTTACTTTGCGCAGGTCGGTTGTAATATAATGATGGTCTGCCGTGGTTCCACCCGGCACGAAATCAATCCATGCGTATATGTCGTATTTCTCGGCGCGGAGGTCGACTTCGGTCGTTACAGTGGTCGCGCCCTCGCTGATGACGTTGCTTGTCCAAGTTTTTTCAGCAACCAACTTACCGGCATCGGCACCGCTTTTGGCGTAAATCTCAATCTGGTAGCGCACATCATAGTCGCCGGAACGCGCTTCCGCATAAGAGCGGATAAGCGGGTCTGAAATAGGCGTGAAGTCCACATTCAGCTCTACGCGGGTTCGGATTAGCGTCGGGTCTACTCCCGGTTCTTCGGGATATTGGAGGACGGTGTCGCAAGCCGTTAATAATAGCGCGAGGGCTATTATTAACAATGTTGAATGTGGAATTTTGAATGTTGAATGGTGGAGGCGTTTCATGGCTTCACCTCCTTTCCTGATTTGGTTTTGCCGCACTTGTCGCCGAAACGGTAGACGAAGTTAAGGCCGAGTTTCGTCAGGCCCCAGTAGTGATACGGAATATCTTTCTCGTAGCGTATGCCGTTAGGCACATTATAATACGTGCAGTATTTGGTAAAGGCATAGCCGACGCCGACAGTGAACTCCATGCTCCAGCGGCGCGAAAGCGGCATGGCGTAGCCGTAGGATATTCCGCCGCCGTGGAAGCCTTTCTCCGACTGGTAGCGGTTCTTGTCGTCGAGCGACACATTGAACACTCCGGCATGAAGATGGACTCCGAAGAAGTGACCCTTCATCGGACGGTCGAGCCAGTAACGCGCCTCCGGCTGAATGTAGAGGAAGCGCATACGGTATCTTCGGGCGATGGTGTACGGGCTGTAAACCAGCGGCAGATCGACAGACCAATGGGGATGGAAGGCGTACTCGCCGCCGATGTTGGTAACTCCGGCTGCGAGATAGAGGGCGTTGCTCTTTATCGCCCAGCGGTCGTAATCGCGCTCACGCGCAGGTAATAGGTCAGAGTTATTAGGTATGAGGTTTATAGTATCGGCAGGGAGGGAAACGACGGTGTCCGTTTCCTCGATATATACAGGCTCGATGATTTCAACCGGCTCTGTGGGGAGGGTGTCGGGAACGACAGCCGGGAGGATGCGCACGAAGTCGCAGACGACGTAGGCACCGGCGGCGCGAAGCTCCGGGAAGAAATGCGTGAGCATGTAATTGTAGGGGCGTCCTCCGCGCAGATCCATCAGCCGTTTCAGGCGGCTGTCAACGAGTTTGCCGTTACGGTAGGTTGTTTCAGGAACATTGCGGAGTATATTCAGCACCTCGAAGCGGTAGCGCATATCGGAAGTCTCGACCATCGCGGCGAGACCGTTCCAGTCTATCCCTTTCGGCTGCACGTTGAACAGCGAGCCGGAGAGGAAAGGCATATTTCCGCGCAGATATGCCGAGATGTTTTCGGCACGTTTCCGGGCGAGTTTCCTGTTGAGGGTATAGGGGCCTTCCGGCGAGGCGTAAGCCATTATGTCGATAGAGGAAAGTCGAACGGTGGAATCGAGGTGCATTTCTGCCACGCGACGGGTGAACTCGTCGAGGCGTATGCCATTGTCGCGGAAAGCCGGTTGCAGTTTGGAATATCCCTGCCGGAAATAGACCTTTACGCCTACGGTATCAGCGGTTGTAATGGTGTTGTCGGCCTGAGCCGAGGCTGCGACAGGAAGCAGAAAGAGTGAGACGAGCAGCAGCGGAAGCGCAAAGAGCCTTTCAGACAACCGGCGGCGAAGGCCGGAGGCTGTCATGGAAAGAGTGGACGATGTGCAACGCCAGAGTCGCATCAGTTCTGCAAGTCGCTACCATGATTCCCTCTGATAACTGTGTTATTGTTGGTTTATTAACGAAGAAAAGCGCAGGAATCTCACCGTAGCCGTTCTTCATACAGAGGCTCTCGCATTGCCTATCCAAGTAGAACGGCAACGTGCAGAGCCTACGCTTATGTATATAATTATCACGCCTGAGTTTCCTCGCGAAAACAGGGCGCACGAATTACATACTCGCAGGCGTCTACCGCTGCTTCGCTCCTGACTTGGATAAAGAAATTTGCGAGATTTCTGTATGTCAAGAACAAGCGTCAAGTAAACGCTATTCAATATGTCTGCTTCCCGCCCCAAGCCCATGACCGGGCCCTACACAGACGGTCTGCGACGCAAAATTACAACAAAGGAACGGAACGCGCAAGTTTTTATTGACTATCTATCAGATTTTAACACTTGGTTTCCTTTTTGAAGCAAATACGTTCCGATCATGGCCGAAACAAGAATAACTAATATTGTTTTGCAGGGATAAAAAGGCCGCGCCTGAATTTGGCGCGGTCTTGTGCGGTCTCATGGTGTCAACATCGGCTTCAATATGTTTGAGCAAATCGTCTATGGGATAACGATAAAGATTTTCGTCATCATACCAATGGCTGTCATGCGTGGATTCGGCGTAGACCTGCACTATTTAGTACGCACGGCAACCTCGATTTTTTCAATAGCGTTGAAAATCAATGAACGGAGTCTGCGGTCAAGACAATACAAGTCAATGAAATCTTTGAACAGCAGGTTGCTTTGCAGTAAGATTGACCGACTGGTTAACTAGTATGATGAAGCGACAGGCACAATGAACCGAGTGCCACTACACTCAGTCGGTAGTAGCAAACTGTGCCGCAAGACTCACATAGACATCGCCAACAAAGCGCAGGTAAATATGTATGCCACCGGACTCCATGAGGTAGGTAGTAGTGCCGTTGAACACTATTCAATGCTTGAACTTCATGACCTCTTCGTGCTCCTCTGTGCCGCCTTCAATCAACCGCAGTATAAGGTTGACAAGCACCTCAATGTTTTGCCGGATTAGGCGCCGGATATTTAGTGATATAGAAAAATCAACCTATAAGTTGCGTTTTTCAGAAAAACTCTGTAACTTTGCACTCGGATGAATGTTTATATAGTATGAAGTTTGTACGGATAATCGACGGATTCGACCATCTCTGGGCTGTCAAAGCTCAGGATAAGGAAGCGGATGAACTCACCATCCTGTTCCGAAACTGGACCAATGGCGAGTATCTTCTTGACTTCTTTATGGAAAACATGGAAGACCTAAAAAGCTACTTCCATATTGAACGACTCGATGAGGCCGTCAATGATACGTTTGAGGATGCCGAGGCTTTGCAGGAGCTTGTTCTTGAAGTTCCCTACACGGAACATCTCGACGAGCTTTTCAAGCCTCTTGACATCACCGACACACGTGCCCGTGAGTTAAGCCGCGAGAAAGCCCGCAACTGGAACCGTGACCGTCATGCAAGTTGGCTTCGCATCTACGCCATAAGGCTTGAACCGAATGTCTACGTCGTAACCGGCGGAGCCATCAAGCTTACCCGGACGATGCAGGAACGTGAGCATACTGCACTCGAATTGCAGAAGCTCAATCGCTGTAAGGCGTTCCTTAAAGCCAACGGCGTATTTGATCAGGACAGTTTTGTTGAACTTACTAATGAATAATATTATGGCAAGCAAGGCAATTAAATTTTTGGAGGAACATCAGAGTGAGACCCCTTCGCGGTTTGCAGAAGAAGCCGCATGGCGAAAGGAAAATGCAGGTTGGCTCCGCTGGTCGCGTCAGCTTGCCGTAACCCTTATTGGCTACATGCAGGACAACGGCCTCAAGAGAGCCGACCTCGCCGCTCGTCTCGGCGTGAGTCCGCAATATGTGAGCAAACTCCTTTCAGGCACCGAAAACCTCAGCTTCAAGAGTGTAGCCAATATCGAGGATAAGCTCGGCATCTCCTGTTTCGCGATGGCATAATAAATTATGGCGAACCATTGATTGTAATAAAGGGTAGTTTCCCCATTAAGAAAATACTTCGTTTGCGTAAGCAACGATTTTAGGGATCGGTTTCGCCCGGTCGAGAAGAGCAGTCGCAAGGCCGCTCTTTTTTATTTTCATGTATTTAAGGAACGCGCTCTTAGTGTTGTTGATGTGCTGATTGAATCCAAGTGCAAAAGTACTTTAAAATATTGGGGTGTCAAAGCGAAATTGATAAAATTTATTAAAAATAGACCGTTCATTAACCGGTCTAACCGGTCTATCCTTATTTTTATTTGGGCAAAATCGCTATATTTGTCGGCGAATCCAGGACATGGTATGTACTGATCAATAAATGGAACTGTGCAATCAATAAGGAAAAGATAAGGATATGATAAAGAGATTTTATGTTAGGGTGTTGTCGGGGATAGTGTTGCCGGTGATGCTGTCGTGCGGGCAGCAGGGGAATGCCGGGACCAAGGAGGTAGTCGGCGACAGTGTAGGAGCGCGACAGGAGACAGCCGTGGCGCCGCAGAGACAGAACGATACGCTGACGCTCGCGCTCGTGGGCGATATCATGATGGGCACCATCTATCCGTCGATGAAGCTGCCGGCCAACGACGGGCGCAATCTCTTCGATGATGTCAAGGGATTGCTCCGCAGCGCAGACATAGCCGCGGGAAATCTGGAAGGTACGGTGTTCGACGGACCTGCCACTACCAAGAAGAAGGGTCCCAACAGCTATGCTTTCCGCACTCCGGCAAAGTATATGTATAATCTCGTGGATGCGGGCTTCGACTTCGTGGGAGTCGCCAACAACCATGCCTCCGACTTCGGCGAGGAGGGACGCCAAGGGACCTTCCGCAATCTGAAGGATGCCGGGATAGCCTATGCGGGACGGCGCGGCGAATGCGAGTATGCCGTGGTGGAACGCAACGGGCTGAAAGTGGCGTTCACGCAGTTCGGCCACAACATGGGTACCCTCAACCTGATGAACTATGACGAGGTGAAGCGTGTGGTCGGCGAGATGCGACGGAATGCCGACATAGTGGTGGTATCTTTCCACGGAGGAGCCGAGGGGAGAGCCTTTACGCATGTGCCCCACAAGATGGAGACGGCCTTCGGCGAGAACCGGGGCGATGTGGAGAAATTTGCGCATACGGCGATAGATGCCGGTGCGGATGTGGTGTACGGTCATGGGCCTCATGTGCCCCGTGCCGCCGAATTATACAAGGATAAGCCGGTGTTCTACAGTCTCGGCAATTTCTGCTCGCCCTACGAGTTCAGTCTCAAGGAGGTGTCGGGGTATGCGCCGGTAGCAGTGGTGAAGCTCGACGGTAATGGCAGGTTCCTCGGTGGCCGCATTCACTCTTTCAAGCAGACCACGGGCACAGGACCGCGCATCGACAGCGGAAACGCCGCCGCAAAGCTTATCCGCGACCTTTCCCGCAGCGATTTCCCCGACTCTAAACTGACAATCGACGAAACAGGAGAGCTCGGAGTGAAATTTTGAATGAATTAGGAAAGAGGGTGCTCCGGAAGACCGGGGCACCCTCTGAAGGTAATTGGGAATTTGTGAATGTATAATTCTTGTGCGTGGGATGTCAGCGGGCGAGGAATTTGGCTTTTTTCGACACTTTGACGGCGTCAGGGGTAGAGGCTGTCAGGGTGGCGATGTATGTGCCGGCAGGAATAGAGAGGGGAGTCTGATGCATCATGCCGTCGGCGGCAAGGGAGCCGATGTGCGCCACATGTATGCCGGCAAGGTTGTAGATGTCGATGCCGGCGCCCGTATAGCTGCCGTCGAGAGAGTAGGAGATCATTCCGTCGGCATATTCGAGAATGATGTCGCCGCCTGTAAGTGACTCCAGCCCTGTGGGAATGCCGGTAATCTGCAGACCCAGCTCGAAATGTTTCGACGGCGCCACGTTGAGCTTGGCGTGAAGCTGCTTGTTGGCGGTGTCGAGGTAATAGCAGTTGTGGGCCGCATTCTCAAACTGCTCTTGCGTAAAGCATTGGCCTATCACGGAGCTGTCGCCGTCGACAAGACCGTTAGCTTCGGCATTCCGAACGCTTCTATCCGTCTCGCCGGCAGGAACCTGGTCAACCATGAACATCTTTTCAATATCATTGATATTTCTGACGCCATGGAAGGTGAGCCTTATCTCCTGAGATGCCGGTTCGCCGTCATAGCCGTTGCCTTCGCGAGTGAAAGAGAAGGTTGGGCTGCCGAGGATGTTGTAGGCACGCATGTGGGTAAGACGGTATTTGCCGCCGGCTACGGGATCGGGGGTGGCATGGTCGTCCTCATAATGCCAGCAGTCGAGATTGGCGGCGTCATCCGAGGGATAATAATAGTCGATACGCAATTTGGAGCGGTCGATGGAAGCGGTATTGGTATAAGCATCCTGACCGAAGCGGGTTATGAATGAACCGCCGCGGGCGAAAGCCGGGAGAGTGTTGAGGGGTGCGGAATACGACTGTGCAGAAGTGGCTCTGCCGCCCTCATATTTCTTGGCAGGATTGTTGAGGTCGTACCATACTCCGTCGGGGAAAGAGATGCTGCGGCTGACGGCATTCTCTTCCATTACAGGCGCCACATATATGTCGCGGCCCCACAGATAGGAATTTTTGGAATCGGCCAGACGAGGCTTGTATGCATCGTTGGCGTTTGCCGGACGTGCCAGAGGCGTGCCGTAACGGCTGTTGAAGTAGGAGAGCGTGTAGGTGTAGGGAAGGTAGGAGTAACGCATGTTGATGAACTTGCGCACATCATCCTTGACATTGGGGTAAAGGTGAGGTTCGGCAAAACTTTTCAGGTCGCAGTGTGTGCGCATCATGGGATAGAAGACGCCGAGCTCCACCCAGCGGAGATAAAGGTTGTCGTAGCTGTGTCCTTCGGTGATGAAACCGCCGATGTCGCTGCCGAGGTAACCTATACCGGACATGGCGGCGTTGACAAGGGCGGGCACCTGAGCCTGAAGACCTTTCCAGGAGCGCTGGATGTCGCCGGTCCAGGGGAAGGCGCTGTAACGCTGTATGCCTGCGGTGGCGGCTCGCGGCATCAGGAATTGACGCTGGTTCGGGAAGTTCTCCTTCAGATTGTTGTAGGTGGCCTCCACCCACAGGTTGCCGAACTCGTTGTGGATTTCATTATAAGTACCCCCTTTATGTTGAGAGTCGGGGTCATGCTGCTCGGGCTCGCCGAGGTCGAGCCACCAGCCTGTGACGCCCTCTCGCGTGCGAGCCGTGTAGAAGTCGTTCATCCATTTCAGGGCGTCGGGATTCGTGGCATCGAGAAGACCGACCTTGTCGGATTGGAGCCAGCTCATGTTGCTGACATCATCGTCGGCAAAGTAACCCTTGTCTTTAAGTGTATTGTAATTTTTGGAATTTGACGTGAAGAAAGGTTCGGTGATGCAGATGGTGGCTATACCCTTATCCTTGAATTCCTTCATCATTCCTTTGGGGTCCGAGAATGTGGTTTTGTCCCAATTGAGATTTCCCATGCCGGCGGGGGTGCTTCCCTGCCAGAATAGGTCGAACACGATACCGTCAAGAGGGATGTCGATGCCTTTGATTCCGTTGATGATGTCGCAGGCCTCTGAGGCGCTGCGGTATCCGTAGCGTGAGGTGATGTAGCCCAAAGCCCAGTAAGGAGGCATGTCCTGACGGCCTGTGAGCCATGTATAGTTTTCCATCACTTTCTCCATGGAGCCGCCGCCCATGAAATAGTAAGCTATGGGCGAAGTGCTGTTGCTGCGGTATACGGTACCGCCGGCCGATGGCGTGAGGGTGGAGTTGTTGTATACATCGTCGAAGAAGAGGCCATACCCGTTGCTCGATACGCACACAGGAACATTGATGTTGTGGGGAGGCTGGTCGTCGGCGTGCCAGTTGCCGGTCTGTGTGTTGCGCATGGTTATGGTCATACCGTCGATGTTTCCATAAGTGCCGTTGTAACCGCCGCCATAGAAAGCGGCGTCGTCGGCGCCGAGGAAGCTGGCGCTATGGCTGCCGTCGGAATTCTCCATACCCTTGTTCTCGGCAAGAATCAGCTTGTCGTCGGCATCGAGGTAGCTTACCAAAGAGGAATTCTTGGCCACGCGCACAGTGATGCCGCCGCTGATGTTGATGTCGAGACGTTCGTCGTTCTCGTCGGTGGAGTAAGTGGCGGCAGGCGACGACTTGACGGCTATCGACTTGCGGGGCTCCGTCTTGGAGGCATTGTTCTTAAGGGTGAGTATGCGCACCACTTCAGGTGCATAGGGAGTGATGATAAGTTTACCTTTTTCCGCCTGAACGGTCACGGAGGTGTTGTCGTCGGAGAAGCTCTGGAATTTGCCCAAAGGACTTGTCGTCGGGTCTATCGGGTCTATCGGAGCCGGTTTAAGGGTGATGAACTGGTCATTGGCATGCTGTTGGGTCTCCCCGTCCTTTGTACGGAATATGACGGCAATCTTGGAGGCCTTCTCATCCGAAAACATTCCGAACCATTCTGCGATGGAGTGGGTGAAGTCGAGGGTATACAGATTGGGGTTGGAAGCATCCTTGGTCATCCGGCATTTGTCGTCAAGGGAGTTCCAATGTGTAGCCTGGACATGTTTCCAGTCCTTGTCCCCGGTTGATTTCGAGGTGATGAGGCCAATATATACCCATACCTCATTCTGGTCTTTGAGCTTGCCGCCATCTTTAGTGGCGTTGAAATGGAGCACGGCATGGTCATTCTGAGAGGGCTTTGCCGGGTCAAGCCAATAGCATGCGTCCGTGTCCGGCTCGGGGTCCGGCTCGGGCTCGGGGTCAGGATTTGGATTCGGATTCGGATTGGGATCTGGGTCGTCTCCCTGATAGACGCCACAGTCGGTGACAGCTCCTTTATTGCCGCCGGCTCCCTTGTAGAGATGCTTGTCAACGGGCACCTTTTTGTAGTCGTCGGTCTGGTTGGCATCGCCGCTGCCTGTGCCGTTGTTGAAAAGGAATCCTTTGAGAGTGCTCACATCCTGGGTGAAAGTATATTTCCAGATTGTGCCGTTGTTGATTTGGGTCATGTCAACGCCGCTCCATGTGGTGGAGGGATTATCCCAGTAATGGATTTTGACTTTAGACCATTTGGTTGCGGAGTTGTCGTAATAGATGGTTATGTCGGCCGCACTCCGCAATGGCAGCCCCAAGGCGAACAGCAGGATGGCTGTCACCTTCATCATGAATAATGTAAGGTGTCTCATAAAGACTGTAGACTTTAAGGTATGGAAGAAGCGGGGCTTCTTCAAAGGTTGTTGGTTGTTGTTCTGTATATCTCACCTATCAATGCCTGAATCGATAAGACATATTGTGATTGCAAAGTTAGCTATAATCTTCGGATTTTCAAAGGGTTAGAGCATGGAGGGTGTGTTCGAGGGAGTCGGAGGTCTGTAGAGCCAGCTTGGAGCGGAGCCGCCAGCGGGCCTGTTTTACCGATTCGTGGCGAATGCCGAGCACGGAGGCTATCTGCTTGTTGTCCATGCCCATTGTTATGAGGCAAGCGAGGCGAATGTCGCTGTCGGTGATGTCGGGGTTGCGTTGTCGCAGGGCTTCGGCGAAGCCCGGATGTATCTCGGCGAAAGTGTCGATGAAGAGGCCGCGTTCCGGCGCATGTCCCATATGCGACCTGACGGCTGTATTCTCTTTGCCCACCTCCTCGATGATGCGGTCTTTCTCAACAATGACAGCCTGGAGTGCCACCAGCCGGCGGTGCATCTTGTCGCGTTCCATGGCTATCTCCTTGCGCCGGCGTCTGTTGAGACGGCTGTTCTGCAAGATAAAGAGGGCGGCTACCACACCGGCGACGGTAAGGGAGAGGAGTGCCATCACCGATACGAGGCGACGGCGCGTAGCCCGATGTTCCTTGTCGATGCGGTCGGCGGTGATGGCGCGCAGACTCGTATGAGAGATGACGGCTTCCCGGTCGCGTGCCACGTTGATCTGATTGAGGAGCTCCACGTAATCGGAGAGGTAGGAGTAGGCGTTATTGTTGTCGCCGGCGGCGTGATAGAGTTCGCTGAGGAGTGCGAGAGCCATGGCGTATGCTTCGGCGTCGCCCTCGTCGGAAGCCTTGTCGAGGCTTTGCCGTGCGTAAGTCATGGCCGTAGCGGCATCACCCGACTCATGACACTCCACACTCATGAAAGCATCCACCATCGGGGGAACCTCTTCGGGAGGGAGCATAAGGTAAATCTCATGCAGGGCGGCGGTGTCGCCGGTATATACATAGATGTTACGGTCAATGACAGCTCTGAGGCCGGTATCAATCGGGAGGTCGGCCGATGCGAGGAGACCGCGGAGGAGGTTGCCGGCGGCTACGGAATCGCCAGACATAGCCAAGGCCGAGGCTCGGTTGATGTCGTTGTAACGGGCTATTCCCGGAAGCCGGGCCTTACGGTAGAGGCTGTCGGCCATGGTATAAAGGTGCAGAGCCTCGCCGTAATCGCCGCAATCCTTCATGAAGTTGCCCATATCCATCGACAGGGCTCCGGTCATGAACATGTCGCCGACAGAGCGGAAATAATCGCTGAGGGAGGATAGGGTGTCGTACGACTCTTTGGAGCGTCCCGACACATCGGTAATCATGTAGCGAAGGCGGTGGAATAGGTAAGGGTCGGCGGCGCTGTCGGTTTTGGCCATTATAGCGCGGAACGATCTGTCGGCGGCGTCGGGCGAGCCCTCCCTGCGCTGCAGAAGAGCACGGAAGAAGAGAATACGATTATGCAGAGCGGCATCAGCCGGGAGCCTGTCGGCGGCAGCCGACAGCACGGTTATGGCCCTGCGCAGCGTGTCGGGGTTGCCGCGAGTGAAGTATATTCTGTCGATACGTTGCGACAGCGTGTCGATACGCGGACTTACGGAAGGCCACGCGAAAGGCCGCTGCTCACGGCGGCCGCAGCCCCACATAATCATCACCAACAACACAGCCGGCAATATTGCCGGTAGCATGATCCTCTTGATTTTAGCCATATTCTCCTGATTTTAGGAACTCGCTCTTACTGCAAAGTTAAACAATTACAGGCATATATACCGTAAGTAGACCTAAAATAGACCGAGGAAACAAAGGGGTGCCGGCGGTATATCAGCGCCGGTTTCCGGTATATCGGATTCATTATGGGTCTACAAAGGGGTAAATGCGGCGTGAACAGCATGTACAATGTATGAGGTATGAAAGTAAGGCGCTAATTTTGCGGCGTAATCAATCAACAACCTATGCGGAAAATTGCATTGCTGGCAGCAGGAGTGCTGCTTATGACGGAAGGGGCTTCGGCCATAATCTTCCATTACGACAGTTTCAACAAGACAAAAAAGACGTGCAGCCTGGCCAGCTGGTCTGGCACGGAACCCAACTCGGGAAAGCTCACGGTGAAATCGAGCTACACCCATACCGACGGTGTGACGTACACGGTTACGAAGATAGGGAGCCATGCCCTCGACAATCTCAAGAGCGTGACGGAGATAGTGATACCGGCAAGTATAGTACAGATAGGTCATGCGGCAATTGCCGACAAGGGAAGCAACGGCGCCTATGCCGCCAATTTTTCGGGATGCCCGAAGCTGAAGAGATTCACGGTAGATGCCGGAAATGCCAATTATCAGTCGAGTGCCGGCGGTATTCTATATTACAAAGGACTGGCCAACATGATACGCGTGCCGCAAAAATTCGCGGTCACCGACAGCGCGTTGACCATAGGGAATACGACGATGAACATATGCCGCGACGCTTTCGTGGAGAATGCGTCGATAAAGACGCTGACGCTTCCGCGCAGCTGCTATCTTTTCGATAACGCGGGTCTGAACAAGGCGCTGAAACTTGCCAAGTACAAGGTGACCGGCACGGGGAGCCAGCTGGAGGTTATCAACGGAGCATATGTGCAGACAGGCAACGAGTTGGTGTCACTGCCCGTGCGCAACGCAGCAAAGACATACACCGTGCCCACAAAGGTGGACAAGATTCACGACTATGCCTTCTATGGCGTGCCGGCGCTCCAGACCGTTGACATGTCGGCCGTAACGCGCATCGGCAAGTATGCCTTTGCCGCCTCGGGTCTTAAAAAGGCTACTGTACCCGGCACTGTGACAAGAATGATGAAAGGTGTGTTCTCGTCGTGCGCCTCGCTTACGGAGATAACCCTTGAGTCGGTGGACGCCGCCATTCCCGAACGTTTCGCCTTCAATTGCGACGCATTGCAGACGATAGTGTCGGAGAACCCCATCGGCTCCATAGGTACGGATGCTTTCCGCGAATGTCCCGCACTGAGGGTTTTCCCCTTCAACGGACAGACACAGATGGAGGGTGACTCCATATTCTACAATTCCGGTTTGCGCGAGGTGGTGTTCGAGGAGAGCAAGTATGTGTCGGGATTCCCCGGCGTTGACATATTCTCCCTATGCCGCGACCTGCAGCTCATTGACCTTTCCGCTCTCACCGATACCGACAAATGGGGATATACCTTCTCCGATACGTATGCGCAGAAGGACCTGAAACTGCGCACGATAAAGATGCCGGCCTTCGCCACCACAGCGAGGACGGAATATTACCTGCCCGCTTTCGGGTATTCCTGCGTGGCTACGAAAATCGTGCTTCATACGTTCGACAATTATGCCGGCAAGCAGCAGTTCATATATTCCTCGGGTAGCGACGGCTCGCTCTATAAGCCCAATGTATATGTGGCTGTGACACGCAACTCGCTGGTAGATCCTGAGTATTACAACAAATGGCCGTTGGGCACGCTCTTCGGGGCCGCCAATGGAGCGACGGTAGAGCCGGTGTTCTATTGCGATGCGGCCGAACCTGCAGAGGATTACGTGATGAAGGGCGCCTCTTACTTCGTGCCCGGCGCGTGCGTGTCGAAATATTCGGGGGCACAGATGTCGGGATGCGAGGTGAAGGAGATGTACAGCATAGACTTCGAGAAGAGGAATGGCCTGCTTCAGGTGAGCGTGAAGCCGTTGATGCCGGAGGGGCATACGCTCACCGACTTCAAGGTGCACGTCAACGGCGATGTCAACGGCGACGTCAACGGCGAGGCATTGCCGGCGTCGGGGGTATATACCACGAGAATATCGCATACTGCCGTGAAGAGCATTGCGATATCCTATACTCTCGACCGCGAAGCGATGATGACATCCTACGACAACAGCTTCTGGACACCCTCGGGCATCGATGGTGTAGCTGCCGAGGGCGAAGATGCCGATGCTTCGTATTACGACCTGCAGGGCCGCAAACTCGAAGCTGCTCCCTCCGATGGTCTCTACATAGAGGTCAAAGGTGGCAAATCAAAGGTCTTAGGTAAGTAAGCAACGAAATTTTAACCTTACCTTATATGCAGGGCTGCGGGCGTTCAAGCGTCTGCGGCCCTTGGCATTTGGAATAATTTTGAATTTTCAATGTTGAATTTTGAATCTCCTGCTGCTTCGGAGATTACCATGCAGTACAGAACAATCAATTACCATGCAGTACAGACCCATCGGTGCAGTTCCGGTTAATTTCTGTGAATCTCCAAAAAAAAGCAAAAATCAGCGGTGTTTGGTTATATGTCGTTTTATTTATAATTTTGTGGAATTAAAACAACTACAACCTTTATAAATCTACAGTGAAGACAAGATTTCTTTTTGCATTGCTGGCATTGCTGATGCCGGCAATGAGGGTCGTGGCAGAGGGGTTCACGATCTATTATGACAATTCGGCCACACAATGGGAGAATGTAGGCATCCACTATTGGGGCGAGCCTCAGACTGAATGGCCCGGCATAGAGATAGACCATGTTGAAGGCGACATCTGGGCCTATACCTTTCCTTCGGATGCATCGGGCGTAACCGGCTTCCTGTTCAAGCATGCTTCAAAGACCGGCGACAACTACAAGACCGGAGATTTCAGTAAGAAACCGGTTAACGGCCATCTTTACAAAGGAGCCGGGGGATCGAAAGGGAAGCTTACCGACGAGGGTGTATACCAGGGTTCACCGGCACCCAAGACAGCTACCGTGACAGCCACCCCGAGGACGGGTACCCGTTTCTCCGACAAAGTCACGGTGACGCTGACGGTGACACCGGCGGTGACCATATACTATACCTTGGACGGCACTATGCCTACAAAGACATCGCAGGTATATTCGGCACCTTTAACCTTCACCGCCACCACGGAGCTGCGTACACTGACAGTCACCGACGAGGGCGTGGAGAAGAGACAGAGCTTTGTGTATACGAAACGCGAGGTGATAGAAGCGGTGAACGGTCAGCTCAACACACAGTATTATCGCGTGAATCCTGACGGGAAAAACGGCACCAACCGTACGGTAAACGTGAAATTCACGAAACATCCCGGCACCAACTATCAGTGCACCGCTGACAACGCGCTGAGCAACTGGACCGACGATGACCTTATCTGTCAGGGAGTGGCGCGTGACATAGCTTCGGCATTCAGAGGGAAGCATGAGTATCCGGTAATCGACTCGTATGCCGTATATGCCGCCTATGACACCGACAATCTCTATCTGGGCGTGCAGTATGTGTACGCGGTATGGGATGCCGGAGGCGACGGTAAGTCGGACAACGACCGTCACCGTCCCTGGATGATGGATGGCCGCATCATGCTGGCTTTCGACCTCGACCCGAACAAGGAGTTCGAGGGACTGCTCGCCAACGGCAACACTGTATGGGATGCCGACGGCAAATATAATGTGATGCGCAACGGCACCGACTGCATATGGCTCGGCAATACCAAACCGACCGTAGGTGTTCCCGGTCTTTTCTTCCCCGATGCCAACGGCACCACGAGCTATGACGCTCCTTACTGCGTCACTTTCGGCAGCGAACCCTTCTATGGCGTGGCCAACGGGCTGCTTCCCTGCATAGAACATATTTGGGGACAGAGCGACTTCGGCTATGATCCCGAGGAACTGCGTACCAACGAAGGTTTCGTGGACCTGATCGGAGAGGTCAACCGCGACAAGCACACTTTCTACGAGTGGAAATTCCCTTTGTCGAAGCTTGGTATAACTGAGCAGTATATCAAGGATAAGGGTATCGGCGTGATGGTGATCGACACATATGGCCAGGGCGCCACCGGTTCCACGCCTTATGACCCGACAGTGTTCGACAATGCCGCCGTGTCGTATTCCAAGGATCCGTCGACGAGCAAGGAGAAGGAAGACATGGATGTGTTCACCTACCGTCATGCCCGCATCGGCGGCCGTATTGAGTCGGGTATAGAGACTATGCCTTCCGACGAGGCCTCAGATGCTCCCGCTGAGTATTATACTATCGACGGTGTGCGCGTATCGAATCCGGCTCACGGACTCTATATTGTGCGCCGTGGCTCCAAGGTGTCGAAGGTGATGATGTAACCGGCAGATTCTAAGAGAAATCATAAGAGCGGATGACGGGAAGATTGTCAATTCCTGTCATCCGCTTGTTTTTTATCCTCGGGGTCGCGGATAGCGAGAACGGGGAGATGCAGGGAGTATTTGAGAGTGAGGATGCGCAGGATGATTATAGTAATTGCGCAGAAGAGCTGCTGTGTCCAGGGGGCGCCTCCGGCAGTCATGATGATCCAGTAGACGAAAGCGCCGACTACGCAAGCCATGGCGTAAAAGTCTTTGCGGAACACGAGTGGCTCGTCGTTGATGAGGATGTCGCGGAGTACGCCGCCGAAAGCGCCGGTGATAGTTCCCATCACACCGGCCACCCACATGGGATAGCCTGTGGCCAGTGTCTTCTGTATGCCAATCACGCAGAAGAGGGCAAGACCGACGCTGTCGAACATGAACAGTAGCTTCTCGCGTCTTACCAGCTTGGTGCGCAGCACAATCACGGTGACCAGCGACAGGAAAGTAACCGCCAGATAAACCCACGACTGCATCCAGAACACGGGAATGTCGAGGAGTACGTCGCGTAAAGTACCGCCGCCGATGGCCGTGACCAGTCCTACGGTATATGCACCGAACCAGTCGAATTTCTTGGTAGCTGCAAGTCGGATGCCGCTGATAGCTGCCGCTATCGTACCCAGCATCTCTATCACAAACAAAAAGGTGTCTTCTATCATGACCTGTAATTTCGCGACTGCAAAATTACAAAAAAATCAACGGATGTAGTTGATTTTTGCGGTATCCCATTTGTCTTTTGGGGTGTTGGGGCCTGCGGGGTAGCCGATGACGATGATGTTTAGCGGCGTGAGGTTGGCGGGCATGGCGAGGAGTTTCTTCAGACCGTTGACTCTTTCGGAGATAGGGTAAATGCCGCACCAGACGGCTCCGAGGCCCATGCCGTGGGCTGCGAGGAGGATGTTCTCGCTGGCCGCCGAGCAGTCCTGTGCCCAGTATTCGTGGCCTTCTCCCTCGATGGTGAGATCCATGTTGCCGCTGACCACTATTGCCAGCGGCGCTTTTTCGGCCATATGGGCATTCTTGAACTCGTCGGCGATGTTTTTCAGCATCGCCTTGTCGGTGATGACGGTAAAGTGCCAGGGCTGTTTGTTCATGGCCGACGGCGCAGCCATGCCTGCTTTCAACAGGGCGGTGACGGTGCTGTCGGATATACTCTTGTCGCTATATGCACGCACGCTGGTGCGTGTCATGATATTGGCCAATACGCCATTGTCGGTATCTTCTTTCATCTCTGTATTCTCCTTTGTGTCGGATGCCGTGTTGTCGTTATGGTCAAAGGCTATCCTGACCGACAGGAATACCACAGCCACCGCCAGCAACAGCAATAACCAGTTGTTTATCTTCATATCCTAACAATTATAATCGTTTATAAGTTTGTCAGTTTACGGCATCCTGATGGGCTCGGAGGATAGTTCCTGTGGGGCATACGAACCGGCAATAAGGGCGCGGTATGAATACCGAGAGGATTATGATGACACCGCCGGCCACCAGAATTCCCCAGCCGGCGCTTTTAATGGCGAAGGCGGTGAATATCTCATAGTCGATCCATTCGGAAAGCCAGCCGAGCCACAGCATCGACAGAAGCACGACCCACAGCACTTTCCTGAAAATATCGAGGGCATGAACAGTCTTGACGCCTATATGGATCTTGCGACGGCTCAGGTGTCCGGCAAGGTCCTGCGCCGCGCCAAGAGGGCATACCCACATGCAGTAATGGGAGTTCTTGCCGAACAGCGGATATATGTATGCCACTGCGAGCATCAGCAATATGGCTGTGGATGCGGCGGAAAAGGTGAATCCGTTGGCGAAGAAGCCTATCATCACGGCATAGTCGAGGAAAGTGCCGGTCCAGAAGCCGAGAACGGCCACATTCAGCAGCTGCTGGATGATACGGTAGGTTTTGTTGTGGACAAAGAGGGGAATAACGGCGCCCATAATGATAACGAGAATAGCGGCGATACCGGCTGGCAGCCATCGGGAGGCGGCATCGGAGGAGTCGTCGGCAGCTGTGCGGCCTTGCGCTTCAAGGGCTATGTCGATGGCGGCATGAGCGTTGGCGATATATGCCTTCGAGGAGAAGGTGGCACCTGACACGGCGTCGGGGGTGATGCCGGCAGCTTCCGAGAGCGTCTTGCCGTCCCACGTGCGGGTAAGTCCTTCTTCGGAAAGACGTCCGAAGAAACGTGGTGACTCTGCATTGGGCAGAGGGCGGATGGAGTCGATACGGTTGCCGGTGATGTATGCCTTGACAGGCACGGCACCTGCATAGCCTGTGGGGAGGCCTTCCACTTCGGAAGTGTTGACGACGGTAGTGCCGTCAACAACGCTGATGGCCGGATGCGCTACCTCTTTTTCTCTCTCGAAGGCGTGGCCGAATAGACGTCCGTCGCGAACCAGCGACAGCGATACCATTACGGCAAACACCCCCACCAACATTATTATCCTCCCTGTCTTGCTCATATGTGACTGTTAAGAGTTGTGTTACTCTGCAAAATTAATAATTTAAGTTTCGCAAGTACTGATTTCCCAAGATAAGGGCATAAAAAAACGACATG
>CAJUAT010000025.1 GCA_910584525.1 uncultured Muribaculaceae bacterium
TCGCTCAATTTTATAATCTGAAATCAGCAAGTTGAACTTGCGAAACTTGAATAAATCTGTAAAAAGATTGAGACCGGATTGGTATATATACCATCCTAAAGAAACTTAAGAACATGGATAGCAACGACAAAGAAGCACAGGAGAGCAGGGGGATGCGCATCTACGAATATATCGTGGACAATGTATCCACGATAGGTTCAGAGCTGGGCGACAAGATAGAGGAATTGAAAGAAGCCGACACCACGGGCCAGTTTATGGCGAGCACAGCTCGCTATCTTGCGGCTGTGGACCGTGAGCGTTTTGAGCCTTGGCTGGCGCCGCTGATAGAGAGCGCCATAGAGAAAGACCGCGAACGTCGTTATATAGGTTCTCTCCTCGAGGCCATCTGGGGTGAGGATTACGAAGACCACGCCGATGAGCTCCGAAAGAGCGATGACAATTTCAGACGTATCTACAAACGTCTCCACCCCGAGAAAGACCCTATGTGATGAACAAGATTGCAGTAATAGTACTATTGATATTGAGTATGATGGCAGCAGGAGTGAGCGGAGAGACAAGAAAGGCGACGGTGGTAGACCTCGAGACCACAATGGGAGCCATAAAGATCAAGCTTTACGACGACACGCCGAAACATCGCGACAATTTCGTGAAGCTGGTGAAGGATGGTTTCTACAACGGCGTATTGTTTCACCGTGTGATCAAGGACTTCATGGTTCAGACAGGCGATCCCGGCTCCAAAGAGTCGGGGAATGGTCCTTTGGGAGCCGGCGATACCGGCTATACCATAGAGGCCGAGATAAAGTATCCGGAGCATTACCATAAGTATGGGGCGGTAGCGGCGGCGCGTACCGGCGACGCCTTCAATCCCGAGCGGCGCAGCAGCGGAAGCCAGTTCTACATAGTGACCGGCAATAAATACAGCCGTGTGCCCGATACATTGCCTGCCAACATCGCCGAGGACTATAAGACCATAGGCGGCACGCCGCATCTCGACAATCAGTACACCGTTTTCGGCGAGGTGATCGACGGTATGGACGTGGTGGAGAAGATACAGAACGCGGCCACCGACGGCCGCGACAAACCGCTGGAGGATATCCGCGTGATAAAGGCCACGGTGGAATAAATTTTGAGGAACGCGCACTAAAATTAACGATTACGGCAGAAATATTTTGTAAAGCCAATCAAAAGGCTTATATTTGAACTTTGAAAAAAGATCGGCATCGTAACCGGCGACAACTGCCTGTGAGATGCGGCACAAATACCTACAAACGAATGGACGAACTGGACAAGAAGGCAGGGCCTCAGGAAGAGGAGAAAGCCGAACTCTGCGCTGCTACGGCAGACACTGTAACAGAAGAATGTGAGGAGACAGAATCCCCGGCGGAAATGGTTTCGGAAGCGACGGATGCATTACAGCCGGAAACGGAGGCACCGCTCAATATCCACAACATGAGCAAGGAGGAACTTGTAGCCGCGATAAAAGAGATTGTCGACAACGACAAGATGGAGAGCCACCGGGAGGTGACGGCTCTGAAGCAGGCGTTTTTCGCCGTGCGTAGCCGTGAACGTCTCGACGAGCTCAACGCATACGTGGAGGAAGGCAACGACCCGGCGGCTTTCGCGGCAATGCCCGATGAGCTGGAGAACGAGTTCAACGCCCTCTATGCCACCTTCAAGGAGCGCAGACAGGCATATCTCGCCGCCGACGAGGCCCGCCGTCTCGCAAACCTGGAGAAAAAGCAGGCGATTCTCGACAAGATGCGCGAAATCGCCGGAGATATCGACAATGTCAACGTGCGTTTCGCCGAATTCCAGCAGCTGCAGGCCGACTTCCGCGAAATCAAGGATGTGCCTCCCACGGCTGAAACCGAAATATGGAAGAACTTCCAGACCGTTGGCGAACAGTTCTACGACCATCTGAAGATGAACAAGGAACTCCGCGACCTTGACTTCAAGAAGAATACGGAAGCCAAACGCAGCCTTATAGAACAGGCCCGGGAGCTTGACAAGGAGCCTGACCCCATAAAGGCTTTCCGACAGTTGCAGGGTCTCCACGAGGAATGGCGCAACATCGGTCCCGTTGCCAAGGATATACGCGAGTCGATATGGGAGGAGTTCCGGGAGGCTTCCACAGCCGTCAACAAACGCCACCAGGAGTATTTCGAGCAGCGCAAGGCCAACGAGCAGGTTAACGAAGAGGGTAAACTCCGTCTTTGCGAGGAGATTGAGAAAATCAATCCGCTGGAATGCACCAACTATACGATGTGGAACCAGCAGACCGATAAGATCATGGAGCTGCAGAAGGAATGGAAGACCTACGGCTACGCGTCGCGCAAGGCCAATGCGGCTCTATACGCCCGCTTCCGCAAGGCGTGCGACAACTTCTTCGAGGCCAAGACGAAATTCTTCCGCGACACCCGCGAGGCATTGAGCGAGAATCTCGCCAAAAAGACAGCCCTCTGCGAGCGTGTGGAGGCTCTGAAGGATAATCCTGATGTCAAGAATCCTACGGATGAAGTCGTGAAGCTGCAGGCCGAATGGAAAACCATAGGCAGTGTGCCCCGCAAACAGAGCCCGGAAATCTGGAAGCGCTTCAACGATGCCTGCAACTACTTCTTTGAGGACCGCAAGCGCCAGCAGCGTGAGCGCCGCAAGGATGAAAACGAGAACCTTGCCGCCAAGAAGGAGATTATCGCGAAACTCAAGGAGCTGCCTCTCGACGGCGACCGCCGGGAGGTGATCGGCGAGGTCAAGGAGCTTCAGAGCAAATGGAACGAGATTGGCTTCGTGCCTTTCAAGTACAAGGATTCGATATTCGCCGAATACCGCGAGATTTGCGACACACTTTACAATACGTACAAGGAGCGTGAGAACTCGCGAAGGATGAACAACTGGCAGGAACGTATCGGCAAGATGCGCGACGGCCAGAAAGTCAACACCGAACGCGACAAGCTCGTGCGCGCTCTGGAAGCCCGTAAGAACGACCTCCTCACTTATGAGAACAATATGGGCTTCTTCAACGTTAAATCATCAGCGGGCAACTCCATGGTGAAGGAACTCCAGCGCAAGATTGAGCGCCTGAAGGAGGAAATCGAGGAAATCAAGACCAAAATCAAGATGATCGACAATCCGGCACCCAAAGCTGCTGCCGACACCACGCCAGGAGCCGACACCGCTGACGAAGCGGAAAAATAACTTATACAGGAAATATAGAGGATACGGTGCCCGGCAACGGGTGCCGTATCCTTTTGACGACATATGATGAGGACGAGAATAAGAACATTATATCTTGCACTGGCCTTGATGGCCGGTGCGAATGCGGTGGCCCAGGTGCCGTCGATAGTGCAGGCTCATGAATGCGACAATCCGCAGAAAAGCGAATGGCTGTCGCCGGCAGATTTTACGGAGAACATGCCCAAGGCCAAGGATGGCGACACGGAGGCACAACGCATAGTGGCGCGTTGCTATATGACGGGCATCGGTACCGGCACCGACTACGAGCAGGGGCGCAAGTGGTATTCAAAGGCTGCCGGCAGCGGCGACCTGGAAGCCCAGTATCAGCTGGGAGTGATATACCGCGACGGCATGGGCGTGCAGAAAAATGTGAAGGAGGCGGCTTATTGGTTTCGCAAGGCGGCACGCAACGGCCATACCCTCGCATTGCTCAACATAGCCAAGGCTTTCCAGAATGGCCAGGGAGTATTGCCCGACAACCGCGTGGCTGCCGAGAATTATTGGCGTGCGGCGGAACGGGGAAATGCCGAGGGCGCATACAATTTCGCCGTGATGCTCCGCGATGGCGTCGGTGTGGGACAGGATCTCCCGAGGGCTTTGAAATATTTCAACATGGCCGCGCAGCAGAATTATGGTGATGCCGCCGAGTGTGCCCAAAAACTCCGCGACAAAGGCATATCTCTGCCCGGCAAGCCTAAGACTACCCGTACCCAGGCCTCGGCGGCCGCCAAAAAGGTGAACAAGACGAAGTCGACGACATCCTCCGGAAAAAAGTCGGCTGCTTCGCGCAAGAAGACGTCGCATAAGAAGAAACGTAAATAGAAACATATAATATACGGATATGGCCCGGCGACAGATAATGGCGGCGATGCTGGCGGCAGCCCTGGGGGTGCTACCGGTAAGTGGCACCGAGGAGAAGATGCCTACCGTCGGACTGGTGCTCAGTGGTGGCGGTGCCAAAGGTATCGCTCATGTGGGGGTGATAAAGGCCCTCGAGGATAATGATATTCCCATCGATTATGTCACCGGCACGTCGATGGGGGCTATTGTGGGGAGTCTCTATGCCTGCGGCTGGTCGCCCGACAAGATGCTCTCCTTCTTCACGTCGCGGGATTTCGGATACTGGAGCACCGGCACTATCCCAAAGGACCGTATATACTATTATATCCAGCCGTCGCCTACTCCCAAATGGCTCGACATCAATGTCAACTTCCATGGCAAAGGGAAGGTGGTGAGTCAGATTCTCCCCACATCGTTGATAAGTCCGCTGCCGATGAATATAGAGTTTCTGAACCTATACGGTCCTTATACGGAGCAGTGCGGCGAGAATTTCGACAATCTTATGGTGCCGTTCCGGTGCGTGGCTTCCGACGTATACCATAAGCATAAGATTGTGTTGGGCGACGGTTCTCTGGGCGATGCCGTGAGGGCGTCGATGAGCTTCCCTACTGTGTTCCGTCCGATAAAGATGGATGGTGTCCTTGTCTACGACGGCGGTATCTACGACAATTTCCCCGTGGACGTGATGACTGAGGATTTTGATCCCGACTTTATGATAGGTGTGTCGGTGTCGGGTGCCGACAAGAAGCCGGCACAGGGAAACCTCTATTCGCAGCTCGAGGACATGATAATCCAGAACAACGATTACAGCATGCCGGCGGCCAAGGGAGTCAAGATACAGGTTCCGGTGCTGGATTATGCCGTTCTGGACTTCGGCAAGGCGAAGGAGATTTACGAGATAGGGTATAAGACGGGACTGTCGATGGTGGATTCCATCAAGGAGCGTACGAGCGCCCGCCGGCCATTGAGCGAGGTGACGCGCCGCAGGGAGACTTTTGCCGCCGCTACGCCGGAGCTGGAGTTCGACTCTGTAAAGGTGACTGGCGCAAGCCCTTCCCAGGCCCGTTATCTGGAATATCTGTTTTTCGGCGGTCATCCTCGCACGATAGCCATGCCGCAGGTGGAAACGGCTTATTACAGGGCTGTGACCGACGGCTCGCTCAACAATCTTCTGCCGCAGGCACGGTTCAACGGCAATGGTCACAACACTCTTCTTCTGGAGGCTGATGTGAAGAAGCCGTGGTCGCTCGGCGTGGGTGGATGGATCACTTCGTCGGCCAACTCTTTCCTCTTCGTACAGGCAGGCTATCACTCTCTGAGCTATAACTCGCTGGCGGTGAATCTCAGCGGCTGGGTCGGCCAGAGCTATTATGCCGGAATGCTCTCCGCACAGTTCACTTATCCGAGCCGTACTCCGGCGGTTGTGCAGTTCGAGGGCGTGATGAGCCGGCAGAAGTATTATGACTCCGATGTGCTCTTCTATGAGACGAAGACTCCGGCGTTCATCACCGGGTATGTGAATTATCTGCGAGGCAGCTATATATGGGCCATAGGGCCGAAGATCAAGGGGAGCGCCTCTCTGGCATGGGGATATATGAGGGATGATTATTATCCCACCAACGACGGCTCGTATGTCGACAAGGAGCGCGACAAGATGCAGTACCGTATGGGAGTGGCAAGAGTGCTGTTTGAGAAAAACACGCTCAACGACAAGATGTTTCCCAGCCGCGGTATCAGGTGGAAAGCCGAGGCTACGGGATGCTACGAGCAGTCGCGTTATCTGCCTGAGGGAATCTCTACCGGCAACGGCAAATTCAAGGATGAATGGTGGGCAGGTGTGGAGTTCCTCTGGAAACAGTATTTTCCTCTGTCAAAAACAGTATCCTTGGGTGCTTTCGTGAATACTTTGGGCACCTACAAGAAGCCTAACCAGAATTATATAGCGTCGATGATCCATGCGGCGGCTTTCGAGCCTACCCCCTCGACACAGAATTACTTCAACGAGGCTTTCCGTTCGGACAATTATGTGGCGGTGGGTCTGATGCCGGTCTGGACTCCTGCCAAACTCCTTCAGTTGCGCGGCGACTTCTACGCTTATTCCAAGACGCGGGCTCTTAAGAATCTCGGCAATGAGACGGCTCAGTATGGCGGATGGTTCGAACGTGTCGATTTCATCGGCGAGGTGGCGGCGGTGATAAATTTTCCCTTTGCAAGCCTGTCGCTGTATGTGAATTATCTTTCATATCCAGCAAAAAACTGGAATTTCGGTCTGAATCTGGGTCTCAATTTCGGGGCTCCCAAACTGATACATTGATATGAAAAAGAGCTACCTGTGTTTGGGGTTCTGCATGCTGCTGGCGATTGTCGTGTCGTGCACGCGCGGCGGCAATATGCGTGACGGCGATTATCGTAAGGTGCACGGAATGATATGGAACACTGTGTATAATGTCACCTACCGTGGTCCGGAAGAACTTGAGGATTCGGTTCTTGCCGTGCTTCAGAGGGTAGGTGGCTCGCTGAATGTTTTCGACGACAATTCTCTGGTAAGCCGCGTGAACCGTCAGGTTTCGACGCCTGTCGATGCCAATTTCGTGAAGGTTTATGAGGCGTCGGCAAGGGTTAACGGCCTTACCGACGGGGCCTTTGATCCTACGTTGTCGCCGTTGATTACGGCATGGGGCTTCGGCAAGGGACATCGGCCTACGGCCGATACGGCGAGAATAGACAGCGTCATGCGATATGTGGGCATAGGCAGGACGCGTATGGAGCATGGATGCCTTGTCAAGGATGATGCCCGTGTGCAGTTTAATTTTTCGGCGATAGCCAAGGGCTTTGGCTGCGATGCTGTGGGAGAGATGCTTGAGCGTAACGGTGTGCGCGACTGGCTGGTGGAAATCGGCGGGGAGATAGCTGCCAGGGGCAACGGTCCGTCGGGAAAGGGCTGGAGAGTCTCGGTCGACAAACCTTTGTTACAGCGGGATACAGTGGCCCATGAGTCGGAATGTGTGGTGGCCTTCACCGACATGGGGATGGCTACCTCGGGAAATTACCGTAACTTCCATACCGGCAAAGATGGCAAGAGCTATGGCCATACCATATCGGCGCGAACAGGCCGTCCGGTACTGACGGATGTATTGAGTGCCACCGTACTGGCTCCCACAGCAATGGAGGCCGACGCCCTCGCCACCTCTCTCATGTCGATGCAAAGCGCCGAAGGCCGCTCGCTGACGTCGAAGCTCAACCTCCCCGTGATGCTTATCCTTTCCGACTCTACCGTCTGGATGTCCGACAAATTCCGCCAACTAATCCTTACCGCCGACGACCCCAACGCGGCTCTCTAAAAGGAGCAGAATTTTTGCGTGTGCGCGGTGTGCGGCGGTGCATTTTACAGACGGCGAGAGGATTGCCGGAGCAATCCTCTCGCTGTATAAGACATATAAGAGAGTCACGTCATGGTTCAGAGTGACTATGGTTCTTATATGGGTTGGATATTAATCTTCATTATCATTAGGGTCGGAGAGGGCATTTCTGTCGTCCTGTGCCTTCCCGTTGGTTTGTGCATTGCCGTTGGCCTTGGCATTTTTGTCGGCCGTGCCATCGGGCTTCGTTACTGAATCCTTTTCGTCGGAAGCGCTTTGGCCGGCGGTTGCGTCCTGGTCGGCTTTCGGTTTTCTCTTCTGCGGACGCCGCTGGCGTCTGGGAGCAGTCGGCTGCCGGCGTGTGTCATCGGTAGATGCATCCTGCTTGTCGGCAGCGTCGGTGGAAGCCGAAATGCCGGTCAGATCCACTTTGTCTATGACAGCTGGAAGGTTAGTGCCCTTTCTTTTTTCAGAGGCATTTTTCCCTGCTTTGGTTGAGGATTCAGGTCTGGTTTCCTGTTTGGCCTTAGGCTTGGAAGTTGTGTCGGCTTTCTGCTTGTCATCAGCTTTCTGCTTGTCATCAGCTTTCTGCTTCTCTTTTCCCTTCTCTTTGCCCTTATCCTTTACCTTCTCTTTTGTTTTCTTCTTTTTGGGAGAAGGGGTGTCGGAAGTAGAGTCATCGTCGGATTCCTCGTTGCGGGTGTTGACCTTCTGGCTGTTCTTGGTCTGGCTTGAATTGATGTCGCTTTCTTCCTTGAGGTCGATTTCGGTTTTGTCGGCGTCGAATACACGGTACTGGAGATAAGCGAGGCTTTCATCGGCCACAATCTTCACGCCGCGGCCATATCTGCGCCGCCATTTGCCATAGAGGGTAATCAGACCCTTCTTGATATATGCCTCGACGAAAGGATGCACATACATCGTGAATTTCTTGACCTGCAGATGGTTTACGAGGTAGTCGATTTTCTCTTCGAGCTTGTCGGTGAATAGCAAAGAGCTTTGCACCTGTCCTTTGCCGAAACAAGAGGGACATGTTTCCTCGGTGGTGATATCCAGGGCGGGACGCACGCGCTGACGGGTGATCTGCATGAGGCCGAATTTCGACAAGGGGAGGATGTTGTGGCGTGCTCTGTCGTTGGCCATAATCTCCTTCATATGGTCGAAGAGTTCCTGGCGATGTTCCTGCTTGGCCATATCGATGAAGTCGACGACAATGATACCGCCCATGTCGCGCAGCCGGAGCTGGCGGGCAATCTCGTCGGCAGCCTTGAGGTTGACGTCCAGCGCATTTGACTCCTGGTCGGGGCTGGCCTTGCTGCGGTTGCCGGAGTTGACATCAATCACGTGAAGGGCTTCGGTGCTCTCGATAATCAGATAGGCGCCGCTACGGAAAGATACGGTCTTGCCGAAGCTGCTCTTGATCTGACGGGTGATGTTGAAATGGTCGAAAATCGGAGCGTCCTTCGTGTAAAGCTTCACGATGTCGTCCTTCTCGGGAGCAATGAGCGCCACATACTTGTGGATTTGCTCATACGATTCCTTGTCGTTGACATGGATGTTCTCGAAGCTTGGGGCGAAGAGATCGCGGATCATGGAGAGGGTTCTCGAATCTTCCTGATAAACAAGAGCGGGAGATTTCTTGGCCTTCTGCATCTTTGCCAGCGACTCTTCCCAGCTTTTCACCAGCGTGCGCATCTCGTTGTTGAGTTCGGCCACACGTTTGTTTTCAGCCGAAGTGCGCACAATGACGCTGAATCCTTTGGGCTTGATGCTGCCGATAAGCTGACGAAGCCTGATTTTCTCTTCCGTGCTCTTGATTTTCTGGGATATCGATATTTTGTTGCCGAAGGGCATCAATACCATGAATCTGCCGGTAAGAGATATTTCAGTGGTAAGTCTGGGGCCTTTGGAGGAGATGGGTTCCTTGGCGATCTGCACGAGGAGCTGGTCGCCGGGTTTGACCACATCCTGGATAGTGCCCTGTTTGGGAATGTCGGGGTCGAATTTCATTTTAGACACCGACGGTACCTTGCGCTTGTCGTCGAGGGCACTTTTTATCAGCTTGGAATAGGAGCTGTACTGGGGTCCCAGGTCGAGATAATGAAGAAAAGCATCCTTTTCGTAACCGACATCCACAAATGCGGCGTTGAGTCCCGGCATAATCTTCTTGACCTTGGCCAGATAGAGGTCGCCCACGGCATATGCGATGTTGCGGCTTTCTTTCTGGAGGGAGACAAGACGGGAGTCCTCGAGGAGCGCTATCGACACTTCCTCGCGATTAACGTCTACTACTAATTCGCTTTTCATTTTTTATAGATTAGTCCTCCCGGTAATAATAAAGAACAAACAGACTATCCTCCGAAGAGGGGAAGTCCCGTTCGTTCTCTATTACGCAGAGAGAGACTCTTAGCGTAGTCGGAGAGCCAATGAAACTGGCCTCTTCTTACTTCTTCTTGTGACGATTCTTTCTCAGTCTCTTTTTGCGCTTGTGAGTGGCCATCTTATGGCCTTTTCTCTTTTTTCCGCTTGGCATGGTTCTTAATTTTTGGTTTTGTATTCTATTTAATAAGTTTTCTTATATCGGGCTTGCTGCCTGAAGATAAACGCTACGGCGAGCCGAGCCCGACGAAGAGTGTATCCTACTGTTTGAAGGCGTCGCGGATTTCATCCATAAACGCCTGTGCGGCTTTGAAAGAAGGAGCCTTGTGCTCGTCAAGCATTATCGCTGTATTTTTGCTTATATTCCGTGCAATCTTTGCTTTGCGAGTCTTCAATATAAAACTTCCGAATCCGCGGAGATAAACATTATTGCCTTCTGCGAGCGAGTCCTTCACTGTCTGCATAAATTCTTCTATTACAGTGCTGACCGCTGCCTTTTCCAATCCCGTTTTCCTCGAGATTTCCGTGACTAATTCAGCTTTTGTCATAATTATTCAATAAATTTAAATTTATCAACACCTCCGGCGGCATAAGGTCAAACAAATAATTGCTGCCTGTATAAGAGGCTGATTATCAGCAAAATAAATGCCAATAAGCGGCTCAGCGACGTTGCTGTGCTGCTTTGGCAGTGCAAATATCGTAAAAAATTTTCAATTATAACCAATCATCGGCCTATTTTCGTTAAAAAAAGTGGTCAGCAAACCTCTATGACGCATTCATCGGCATTGCCGAACCGACCTATGAGTTCCTCATGCATATCAATTGGATATTCTATACAAAGATGGCAAAGGGTGTCGAATGTCTGGGTTATTATTCGGATATCGTCATTCTTTACGATACGCATCACGGCATTCAGTTTTTCATAAGGAACCGATACATTCAATCGTCTGAGCTGTCGGAGAGTGATTTTGCCGGCGTCGTCGAGGGCGAGTCTGGCAGCCTCGCGATATGCCGCGATAAGGCCGGAAGTTCCCAGCTTGATACCGCCGAAATAGCGAACCACTATCACCAGGACGTCCGTGAGTTCAAGACTGTTGATCTGTCCTAAGATAGGTTTGCCGGCGGTTCCCGACGGCTCTCCATTATCGTTGAGCTGCCACTCCTTACGGTCGGGTCCGAGCATATAGGCCCAGCATACGTGGCGCGCGTCGTGGTATCTGTTCTGGTATTCCTTGATGATTTCCCTGCATTGTCCGGCATCGGATACCGGAACGGCAAACGACAGGAACCGGCTCATCTTCTCCTTATACTGAGATGAGCCGGGTCCTTTAACTGTATAATACTGATCCATTGAAGCAGAATCTTATCCGAAGAAATTGTCGATGCTGTCCTTACCCTTGGGATATAGGAGCATGGCGTTGGCAATAGCCAGCATTTTTTCTTCGCCGGCGGATTGAGCCAGAATTCTCAACGCCCATTTCAGGGCGCTTGAGGGACCATTTCCGAGCACGAATTTGTCGTCCCACACCACGCGACGGTCAACATATTCGGCGCCTTTCAGCATTTTTTCAAAACCGGGATAGCAGGTGGCTTTTCTTCCTTTGAGCAGGCCGAGTTGTCCCAGCACCACAGCCGGCGATGCGCATATGGCGGCGATGCGGCCATCTTTGGAGGCAAGCTGGTTTTTCAGAAGTCCCTGCAGCGGCGCGAACTCATAGAGATTCGATGCCCCGGGCATCCCTCCGGGAAGTATGAGCCATGCCGGATCCTTGAACATCGTATTGTCGTACAACACATCTGCCGTGACCACTACGCCATGAGCGCTCTTTACCTGAAGCGACGATGTGATGGAGACTGTCTTGACCGGCATCTCGGCTCTGCGCAACACGTCCACCGGTGTCAGCGCCTCCACATCCTCAAACCCCTCCGCCAGAAATACATAACTCTCTTTCATAGCATTAATGTTTACTGTGTGTATTATTTGTAGTTTTAATCACTTTATTTCATTCTTATTGTAAAGAATGTTCAAATTTAGTAAATATTTTGAGATAAAACAAACATCCCCGAAAAAATTCCGGGAATGTTGTGCAATATTATTTTAAGGAATACGCCCTAATGAACGCTTTCTAAGAATGCGCTCTATGGGATACATTCAGCAGGGGTCAATCGTCATCCCAGTCGTCCCAGTCGTGATGACGGTAACGGTGCTTGTAATACTCCTTCTGGGCCTTGTAGTATTCCTTGCGGGCCTTGCGGTACTTCTTGTACCTCTTTTTGGCGTGTTTGCGGTATTTCTTGCCATGATGGCCATACCCGTCGATGATGTAAGTGCGCGGATAATAGTACTGCGGCCGGGAGCCGCCGTTGATAACAATTCCGGCACCGTCGGTGGTAATCCATGCGTTATATCCGGTCTGTGCCACTCCGGTAAGCGTGCCCAGCATGAAAATCCCCATTATCCACATAGCGATCCTTTTCATAGCAGTGTCTTTTTAAGTTTGTATCCGTTAACACTCTCTATAGATAAGACAAAAGCCCCGAACATAAGTTTGAGGCTCAAATGCTAAAAAAGGTTAAGGCTTACCACGAGCTGGCGCTCGCGGCACAGTGACAGCTATGGTGGATTACTGCGGGCTGGCGCTCGCGGCTGTGGCGGAGAGGAAATCGGCCACGATGAAGGTGCTGCCACCGATGAAGATGATGTCATGAGGAGCAGCATCGGCAAGAGCGGCATTGTAGGCCTGCGCCACACAGGGATAATCGGTATGGTTCAGCTTGAACCTGTCGGCGATGGTGGCGAGGCTGTCAATGTCAAGAGCGCGTGGCACGGAAGCCTGTGTGAGATAATAGCGTGCTTCGGTGGGGAAAAGAGGGATGATGCTTTCGAGATCCTTGTCGGCGACAAACCCGGCCACGATGCGTAATGTGGCTCCGGGACGCTCTGCCATGAGCCGCCGCAGCTGGCGCATGTTACTCCTGATACCCGCCTCATTGTGGCCCGTATCGCAGATGGTCAGCGGATGCGAGGACACCTTCATCCATCGTCCCTGCAGACCGGTAGATGCCGTAACGTCGCGGAAGCCGGTATCTATGCTGCCGTCGGCGATTGTCACACCTATTCTACGCAGCTCTTCGATAGCCGAAAAGGCAGTGCGTATGTTGTAATGCTGATAGTCGCCCTTTAGCGGACATATCTCCTCAAGGCCCGCACAGCGCTCGGAGGTGTCGGCGTCATAGGCTTTTGTCAGCCGGGCCGACAAGGCATCGGCACGCGTCTCAAATACTTTCTCAACCTCTCCCTCAGCTTCGCCTATCACCACGGGTACCGACGGCTTGATAATCCCTGCCTTCTCTGCGGCTATCTTTGCCGGAGTATCGCCAAGAAACTGGCGATGGTCGTTGGATATATTGGTTATAACGCACAGCAGCGGATTGATGATGTTGGTGGAATCGAGCCTTCCCCCCATACCTGTCTCTATTACCGCATAATCCACCTCTTCATCGGCAAACCAACGGAAAGCCATCATCATGGTCAGCTCGAAAAACGAGGGTTTGTCGGCATAGTTGCAGGCAGCGGCACGCCAGTCATCGATAAACTTCTCCACATAAGTCGTGGGAATCATTTTGCCGTTGATGCGTATTCGTTCGCGGAAATCCACCAGATGAGGCGATGTGTACAAAGCTGTCTTGTATCCTTGAGCCTGAAGCACCGACGCCAGCAGATGGGATACGGATCCTTTGCCGTTGGTGCCGGCGATGTGTATCGATTTGAACCGGTCCTGAGGATTCCCGAAATGTGAGGCGAGGGCTATGGACCGTTCCAGCCCCGGTTTATAGGCGGCGGCGCCTACTCGTGAAAACATCGGCAGCTGTCGGAACAGCCAGTCAAGCTTCTCTTTGTATGATGTCGATTCCAAAACGTATATCAGTTTATACTATTTCAATAATAAAGGCATAGGCCGATGATGCCGGCAAGAATTATGATGAATATTGGATGGGCCTTTATTTTTCTGTTTTTCCATTTCACGGGAAACCAAGCGAGGCAGAAAGCACCTGCGCAGATGGCGATGCTTGCCAGCAGCTGCCAAGTTATGCCGTTGGGGTTGAAATTGGCGGCATTCATGAGCATAATGGCCGCGGAGGCGATAAGTCCTACCACCACGGGACGCAGTCCGGAAAATATGGCCTTGATGGCACCGCTCTCGGAATGTCGGCGGATGAAATGGGCGGCATTCAGCACGAGGATAAACGAAGGCACGGTCACTGCGAGCGTGCAGAGCACGGAGCCAAGAATTCCCCAGCCGAACCCTTGCAAGGCAGGATTCACCGTGGCCGGCGCCACATACCCTATGTATGTGGCAGAGTTGATGCCTATCGGGCCCGGTGTCATCTGCGATATGGCCACTATGTCGGTGAACATCTGTTCGCTGATCCATCCCGGGTCCACCACAGCCTTCTCCACAAGAGAAAGCATGGCGTAACCTCCGCCGAAGCCGAAGATGCCTATCTTCAGATAGGCCCATATGAGTTTGAGATATATGCTCATTGTCTGTGACGCTTTCCGTTCATGTGCCGCGGCCACCACCATATGGCGAAGCCGAAGATGGCTCCAAGCACGATGTAAAGGATAGGGGATGAAACCACACCGAGGTCGAGCGATATCATGAGAGCCACCACACATGGAATCCATACCGTGGAGAGGCGCAGACGGGCAGCCTTGGCCGATGTCAGCACCGGAGCTATTATCAACGCCACCACCGCCGGCCGTATGCCCATGAATATGGCGGATATCACTCTGTTGTTCTTGATCACATCAGGAGTCAGAAATATTGCAAACACGAGAATGATAAGGAACGAGGGAAGGATAGTGCCAAGGGAAGCTACTATGGAACCTCTTGTACCACCTATTTTATCGCCGACAGCCGTGGCTATATTTACGGCAAGAATCCCCGGGAGTGACTGCGACACTGCCAGGAGATCCAGAAAATCCTCGCGTTCTATCCAGTGGTGGCGGTCCACAATCTCCCTCTCTATGATGGAGATCATGGCCCAGCCGCCGCCGAATGTGAATGCCCCTATCTTAAAAAATGTGATAAACAGAGTCCACATCTATCAGTGAGTCTCGGGGGCCGTCTTGTCCATCTGACGCCATACATAAGCTATGTAGGCGAGCACGAAAGGCACTACGATGGAGACATACGCCATGGTCTTGAGTGTGAATTCCGATGAGGAGGAATTGCGGATTGTGAGCGAGCTCAACGGGTCGGTGACGCTCGGCAGGTAAGCCGAGTCGCCGAAACCTGCGAGGAAGAAGAGAGCCACCACTGCCAGAAATGTGCCGATGCCGGTGAACCATATCCCTCCGCAGTATTTCTTGTCGAAGCATGCGCGCCCCCAGCCGTAGAGCACAAGCACCACGCCTGCCAGAAGTATGGCGAGAATCCACCAGTTTGCCAGCAGACTGAACCAGTAATGGAAGGGAATGGCGTCAACCTGTACGGTATGACCGTTCTCAGAAGTTACGGCATATCCTGTGGCTGTGCATACAAGCACGAGAAAGCATACGAAGAAGAGCACGAAGATGGCTCCGTTGATGAAAGTCTGTCTCTTGAGTCTGGAGATGAGGTCGGCATTCTCTTTTGCGCGGTTCATCACGTAGAGAGAAGCCTGCATTCTTGCCAGGAAGAATACGGCGACACCCAGCACCAGGTTGCGGCCATTGAATATGGCCTCGAAACCGTGTGTGGGAGCCCAGCGGGATATCACCGGCGACGTTATGTCGAGGAGGTCGCCGCGGCCTACCGAAAAGCTGGCTCCGAAGAAGAACATCGACACCGCCACTCCAAGCAGCAGACATCCCACAAGACCGTTGACAAACAGGAACACGTCGTAGGTGCGGGTGCCGTAGATGTTGCCTGCCTTGCGACGGTATTCATAGCTTACGGCCTGAAGAACAAAGCTGAACAGGATGAGAATCCACAGCCAGTAGGCACCTCCGAAACATGTGGAGTAGAAGAGCGGGAAGGAGGCGAAGAAAGCTCCGCCGAACACTACAAGTGTGGTGAAGGTCAGTTCCCATTTCGACCCCATGCAGGCTATCATGTAATCCCGCTCTGACGAGTTGCGGAACTGGAAAATCATCGACTGCCCCCCCTGCACGAAGAGCATGAACACCAGGATGCCTCCCAACACGGAGATAAGCACCCACCAATAATCCTGAAGATATTCTAATGTCATGGCTGTGGTTTTTAATGGGTTAAGGATTCGGGAGCGAGCATGCTCGTTCTGGATTTTTTCTCAATGTATTTCACCATGATGCTGACCTCGGCGGCGAGGAGCAGGGTGAATACTGCGGCGAACATCCAGAAAGTCACCACCACGGAACTTGTGGGGATGTCGGAGATAGCGGCCTTTGTAGGCAGAAGGTCCTGAATAGTCCAAGGCTGACGACCCACTTCGGCTACACACCATCCGGCTTCGGAGCATACCCACATCAGTGGAACGCTCAGCATAGCCACCCAATAGAACCATCTTGAACGGTCGATGAGATTCTTGCGGTATATGAGAAGGAGCGTCACTACGTAGAAGAGCAGGAAATAACCTCCGAGGTATACCATGATTCGGAAGGTGGTGAATGTGAGACCTATCGGGGGGATTGCTTCCTTGACATCGGTGAAGTAGGCATAACCGAAATATTTGTAATTGTCGCGGAACGTCTTGAGGGCGGCAGCCATTGCGACGGAATCCTTGGCGTTACGGGCGGCGCCATAGTCGGCGAGAGCCTGGCGGGCTGCGAGGCCCATGCTGATGCGCTCACTGTAGGATACGGTGTTGATGGTATCGCCGTTGGCATCGAGACTTACTCCGTTGACAATGTCGGTCACACCGGGCACGAATGATTTGGGGTCATGGTTGGCAAGTACCGAAAGAACGTAAGGCACGGCGATATGGCCGTTGTATTCCGGCTTGTCGTCGTTCCATTCCTTGTCGGGGTTCACAATGCCAATGATGGTGAATCCCTGGCCGTTATGGCCATGATAAAGACCTTCCATAGCAGCCAGCTTCATGGGCTGGTGACGCGCCACCTGCACGGCGGAGCCGTCGCCTGTCCACATGGTGAGCAGCATGCCGGCAAGTCCTGTCCATGCCCCCACTTTCATCGACATCACGGCAAAGTCGCGGTTGCGTTTCTTCAGCAGGAAATAGGAGCTGACGCCTATCACGAACACACCGGCAAGAGCCCATCCGCTGAATACGGCGTGGAAAAACTTGTTGAGGGCTATGGGTGAGAAGAGAGCCCAGAAGTCGGTCATCACATTGCGCATCTGGTCGGGGTCGAACTCCATGCCTACGGGAAGCTGCATCCATGCATTGGCCACGAGTATCCACAATGCCGATATGCTTGCCCCTATGGCGGTAAGCCATGTGGAGACAAGATGGAAGCGTGGACTTACCTTGTTCCAGCCGAAGAACATCACGGCGCCGAACGTGGCTTCCAGGAAGAAGGCGAGCAATCCCTCTATGGCGAGCGGCGCACCGAAGATGTCGCCAACAAACCAGGAATAGTTGCTCCAGTTGGTGCCGAACTCAAATTCCAGAATCAGACCTGTGGCGACGCCTATGGCGAAATTGATGCCGAAAAGGGTCATCCAGAATTTTGTGGCGTGAAGCCATTTGGTATTGCCGCTTTTAAGGTATATCGACTCCATAATTGCCACGATTACCGATAAGCCAAGCGTGAGAGGCACAAAGAGCCAGTGATATATTGCCGTCAAGGCGAATTGCAGACGCGACCAGTCCACAAGTGAGCTCAGGTCTTCCATGTTTACAGTGGTTATATTGATTTATAAGTTATTTCAATGAAGCTGTTTATGATTTGTCATGAAACGCAATAGTTCAACCTTATTCGATATCGATTCCGGTGATACTGCGGATCTGGTCAGGCTTCATGCCGGCGTCACGCATCTTGCGGGCTATATCCATAGCTTGCTCCGCGCGACCTTCCGCGCGACCTTCCAAAAGACCTTGTTCATGACTTTCCGCGCGACCTTCCAAAAGACCTTGCGCTCGTCCTTCCATCAGTCCCATTACTCGCCCCTCTTCCAGGCCTTCTATCCGATAGGAGGCCAATACGTCGTTCTGGGTACGCAGGGCATCGATATGTGCGTCATAGTCGCGGCGCTCCTGGGCGGTCATGTTGAGCACTTTCAATTTTTCGCGTACTTCCGGAAGACCGGGAGCGCGGCTCCCTTCCTTTACCTGACCCGTCTTGAGATAGTTGACCCATTCGTCAAGATAGTTTTCCGGAATCTTGCTGAACTGATTGACGCGGATGATATAGAACTCGGGCATGATTTTCGACGGACTTGTCATTTTCAGTACCTCCCTGTCGCGGGAGTTGATGAGAAGAGTGTTGCCGGTATGCATGCCGCGAAACTCGGTGGTGCCATGGTATACATAGTCGTCGCCCTTGCCCATGTCGCAGTATAGAATGCTTATGGAATAGACTTTTTTCACTTTGTCATAGCTGTCGCCGAGGTTCAGGTGTTCCACTATCGCTTTGGATACGCCGTAAAGTATTCTTTCGAGATAATTCAGCTGGCGGGTGAGTTGCACTTCCACGATGATGATGTGTCCCTTGCTGTTCTTGGCCTTGACATCCACACGGTTGAATTTGTCGGACCTTGACACCTGGTTCGATTCACTCTCCAATATCTCCACTATAGTGATGTTCTCGCCCAGAAGCACGGAAATAAGACCTTCGAGGATGCTGAAATTCGACTTGTCGCGAAGCATATGTTTCACCGCCCAGTCGAATCGGATGAATTCATTGTCGTTTGCCATAGCAGTTCCTGTTGGAATACAATTATCAATATGCAAATTAAACAATTTTATCGCGGTTCCGCAAATCTAATTTTACATATTTTATAAGGGGGCGGGTTTCGGCTAAGTTCATATTCCGGATTTGAATTGGTTAATTGGGGAAAATTCGGTAAATTTGCAGAATCAATCTTAGACAATAACGAATATGGCACTTTGGTTTGAATGCAAGGTAAGATATGAAAAGATAGCCGAGAACGGCATGGTAAAGAAAGTCAACGAGCCTTATCTGGTGGATGCACTTACATTCACGGAGGCAGAGGCCCGCATTATAGACGAGATGAAACCGTTCATCAGCGGCGAATATTCGATATCGTCGGAGAAAAAGACGCGTATTGCGGAGGTATTCTTCAAGGAGGGTGGCGACCGCTGGTATCTTGTCAAGGTCAATTTCGTCACTCTTGACGAGAAGACTGGAGCCGAGAAGAAGACGATGAGCCAGATTCTTGTACAGGCGTCTGACTTCGACAGTGCCGTTGCCAACTTCAAGGAGGGGATGACGGGAACATTGTCGGATTTCGAGATAGCCTCGGTGGCCGAGACCATGATAATGGACGTCTTTACGGCCAATCTCAGTGTAAAGGAATGAACACCATAGCAGACCATATAAGTCAGGTGTTGGCGGCTTTGCCGGAAGGTGTGAGGCTTGTGGCTGTGTCAAAGTTTCATGATGCGGCGGCGGTACGGCAGGCCTATGATGCAGGCCAGCGCCGTTTCGGCGAAAGCCGTGTGCAGGAACTCCTTGCAAAAGCCCCTTTGCTCCCTGATGATGTGGAATGGCATTTCATAGGTCACCTGCAGACCAATAAGGTGCGACAGCTCATCGGCAAAACCTCCCTTATAGAAAGTGTCGACTCCGAAAGGCTTCTCGAACTCATAGACAAAGAGTCGGAACGGGCCGGAACGGTAACACGCGTGCTCCTTCAGGTGCATGTGGCCCGGGAGGAGACCAAATTCGGCTTCTATCCCGAGGAAATCATGGAATATTTCCGTAACCGGCGCTTCGAACAGCTTAAAGCCGTGCATATCTGCGGACTGATGGGTATGGCCTCGAATACCGACGACACCGACAGAGTGAATGAAGATTTCTCCGCCATCCACAAAATTTACAGAGATATAAAGGCTCTTTGTCCGGACCTCCGTGGTTTCGACATACTGTCGATGGGCATGAGCGGCGACTGGCCGTCAGCTGTGGAGCATGGCTCAAACATGGTGAGAATAGGCACCGCCATTTTCGGCCCCCGCCAATATTGAAATATTGAACATCTCGTGAAAAACTCATTTCAGAAATAAAAATCTAATCAATGGCAATTACAAAAACGGCTTCCCCTCAGAACACGGGAGGCGCAAAAGTGGCGATTATCGCCATGTTCTTCTTGTTTGCAATGGTGGCGTTCGTCACCAATCTCGCCGCCCCGATCGGCACAATCTGGGGATACCAGTTTGAAGGGAACTCCTTCCTGGGTATGCTCGGCAACATGATGAATTTCCTGGCATACCTGTTTATGGGTATACCTGCCGGCAAGATGCTTGCCCGTATAGGGTATAAGAAAACGGCACTGTGGGCGATGGCCATCGGTGTCGTAGGTCTGTTTGTGCAGTGGCTGTCAAGCGTTATAGGTGCCGAGAGCACCGTATATGAGTCGGCCGTGGCTGTCAAGGACAATATCGACGGCATGGAGGTGACAGTACAGAAGACTTTCGGCGTGACGGTAAGCTTTATCATATACCTCATAGGCGCGTTCATATGCGGCTTCTGCGTATGTATGCTCAACACGGTGGTGAATCCTATGCTTAATCTGCTGGGTGGCGGTGGCAACCGCGGCAACCAGCTTATCCAGATGGGAGGTGCCCTTAACTCGTTGGCCGCTACTCTGACTCCCTTCTTCGTAGGCGCTCTCATAGGTCAGCTTACCCGCTATTCGCAGATGAGCGACGTAGCTATTCTTCTCTGGATTGCCATGGGTATTTTCCTGTGCGCATTCATAATCATATCCTTTGTCAAGATTCCGGAGCCGGAACTCGCCCATGGCGCAAAGAAAAAGGTGAGACACTCCCACAGCGCGTTGAGTTTCCGTCACACCGTTCTTGGTATCGTGGCCATATTCTTCTATGTCGGTATAGAAGTTGGTATACCGGGCACTCTCAACTTCTACCTGTCGGATCAGAAGGCCACGGGAGCCGGTGTGCTGGGTGATGCCTCGGCAATCGCCGGCGCTGTCGTGGCTCTCTATTGGTTGCTGATGCTCGTAGGCCGTACAGTCAGCGGCGCCATATCCGGGAAAGTGTCGACGCGCGCCCAGCTTGTCTCTGTCACAGGAGTGGCCATAATTCTTTTGGGCGCTGCCATTTTCATAAGTCGCGAAAACCGTATCGCCGTGCCGAAAGTAATCTACGACAAGGAAGCAAGCATTACCCGACAGCTTTCTGACGCCGGAATGCCTGCCGAGGGAATAACCGACTTTATCGGCAATCCTTCGGGCGACAAGGTTATGGCTTATACAGTTCCCGTTACCGTAAAGGCTACGGATGGCCAGGTATATACCAAGTATGTTATCAAGGATGCTCAGGGGAATCCGTCCACACGTCAGCCCCGCGATCTTGTGTCGATGGCCACCAGCGAGTCAGGTGTTCCGGTATCGGCGTTGCTGCTTGTGCTTGCGGGTCTGTGCACATCTGTGATGTGGGGCAATATCTTCAATCTTGCTGTTGACGGCCTTGGAAAATATACCGCGCAGGCCTCCGGACTGTTCATGATGATGGTCGTGGGCGGTGGTATCATTCCTCTCTTGCAGCAGCTTATCGCCAACAGCTCCGGTTACATGAACTCATACTGGCTCCTTATCGGCGCCCTCGGTTATATCTTCCTCTATGCCATTTGGGGATGCATCAATGTCAACAAGGATATACCCGTAGGTATCGAGGATGTGACTCAGGAACAGCTTATATAATCACAATTATATGAATGAAGAGATAATGCGTTCGGCCGGCAACAATATCCGTGTACTCATCACGGAAATGGTCGAGAAATCGAAGTCGGGACATCCGGGCGGTGCCCTCGGGGCCGCTGATTTCATCAATGTGCTCTATTCGTCGGTGCTGGAATACGACCCTGACGATGCGTCATGGTTTGCCCGCGACAGGTTCTTCCTTGACCCGGGCCATATGTCGCCGATGCTTTACGGCGTACTGGCGTTGGCAGGAAAATACAGCATGGACGACCTCCGTCAGTTCCGTCAGTGGGGCAGCGACACTCCCGGACATCCTGAGGTGGATGTGGCCCATGGAGTAGAGAACACTTCGGGACCTCTGGGACAAGGTCATGTCATGGCCGTAGGCTCGGCAATTGCCGAGAGATTCCTGCAGGCCCGCTTCGGCGATGTCGTGGCCCACAAGACTTATGCCTTCATCTCTGATGGCGGCATCCAGGAAGAGATTTCGCAGGGTGCCGGACGCATTGCAGGCACCCTCGGCCTGAACAATCTCATCATGTTCTATGATTCCAACGGCGTTCAGCTCAGCACCAAGGTGGCAGCTGTCGATACCGAGGATGTCGCCTCCAAATACCGTGCCTGGAATTGGAATGTCCTGGAGGTTGACGGCAGCGACCCATCGGCCATTTATGACGCCCTGGAGGTGGCCCGCAAGGAGGAGAACAGGCCGACGTTGATAATAGGCCGTACCATCATGGCTCAGGGCGTGCTGAAGGCCGACGGCGCCTCTCTCGAGGGGGCTGTCAATACACATGGCCAGCCGTTGTCGGCGGCAGGCGCCGACATCGCCGCAACCGTCCGCAATTATGGAGGTGACCCCGAGAACCCCTGGGTGATCCGCGAAGAGGTTCGCGAGCTTTATGCCCGTCGTGCCGAAGTGCTCCGCGAGAAAGTGGCTCAGCGACGCAGAGAGTTCGACAAATGGGCTCTCGAGAATCCGGAGAAAGCACGTATGTTCAAGGAGTACAGATGTATGGAGCTTCCGAAGCTCGACTGGGATGCCATAGAGCTGAAACCGGGCATGGCCACGCGTGCCGCATCCGCGAATGTATTGGGTTACCTCGCCGAGCATGTGGGCAATATGATAGTGTCGAGCGCCGACCTTGCCAACAGCGACAAGACTGACGGCTTCCTCAAGAAGACCCATGCATTCATGCGTGGCGATTTCAGCGGGGCATTCCTGCAGAGCGGAGTGTCTGAGCTGACCATGGCGTGCATCATGAACGGCATAGCCCTCCATGGCGGCATATTTACGGCTTGTGCCACATTCTTCGTGTTCAGCGACTATATGAAGCCGGCCATACGTATGGCCGCCCTCATGAAGCTGCCGGTGAAATTCATCTACAGCCATGACTCGTTCCGCGTCGGCGAGGATGGTCCCACCCACGAACCCATAGAGCAGGAAGCGCAGATACGCCTCATGGAGATGGTGCGCAATTTCGACGGACGACGTTCCATGATTGTGATGCGACCTGCGGATTCCGCGGAGACCATCGCAGCCTATAAGGTAGCCATGGAGGAGAAGCACCGTCCCAGCGTGCTGATATTCTCACGGCAGAACCTTGAGGACCTTCCGGGCGAGGACAGGCGTCGCGAAGCCATGAAGGCTGAAAAGGGAGGCTATGTGGTCAGAGAAGGGTCGGAGCATCCCGATGTCACGTTGGTAGCCAACGGCAGCGACGTGGCTCTCCTTTACCATGCCGCCGAAGAGCTGGAGAAGGATGGAGTAAAGGCCCGCGTAGTGTCGGTACCCTCAATCGGACTCTTCCTCGACCAGAGCCAGGAGTACCGTGACAGCGTGATTCCCGAGGGAGTGCCGCAGTTCGGACTTACCAGCGGGCTGCCGGTGACATTGTGGCCGGTGCTGCACGGGGAGTACGAAGTCAAAGGTATGGAGCGCTTCGGCGCATCCGCACCGGCAAAGGTGCTGGAGGAAAAATTCGGCTACAACGTGCCGGCGGTAACGGATTCGGTGCGCCAATTCTTAAAGAAAGTTAAATAATCAAATATTTGCGGGCATAATTTGCATGTGAAATATTTTAGCAGTAATTTTGTGCTCGCAAACATCGCGGGGTGGAGCAGTGGTAGCTCGTTGGGCTCATAACCCAAAGGTCGCAGGTTCGAGTCCTGCCCCCGCCACCAACAGAGCGGCTTCGTTACGGAGGCCGCTTTTTTAGTATAGTCAGTGTTATGGAAGTGGTCTACGAAGACAATCATCTGATAGTGGTCAACAAGAGAGCCGGGGAGATCGTGCAGGGCGACAAGACCGGCGACAAACCATTGTCGGAGATGGTCAAGGATTACATCAAGGAGAAGTATGCCAAGCCGGGCAATGTGTTTTGTGGTGTTGTCCACCGGCTCGACCGTCCCGTGGCGGGACTGGTGGTCTTTGCGCGAACTTCCAAGGCGTTGGAAAGGATGAACGCCATGTTCCGCGACGGCAAGGTGCATAAGACGTATCTGGCTCTTGTGGAGGGTAAGCCGCCACGGCCCGAAGGGCTGCTGGAGGACTGGCTCGTGTCGGATGGACGTATCAACAAGACCTTTGTGACCGCCGCCGGCAGCAAGGATGCCAAGCTTGCGCGGCTGCGTTACCGCATGCTGGCGCAGGGCCGGCGGTATACTGTGCTGGAGGTGGAACTGCTTACGGGCCGCAAACACCAGATACGGGCGCAGCTTGCCAATATGGGATGCGTCATAAAAGGAGACCTCAAATATGGGGCGCGCAGAAGCAATCCCGATGGCGGAATATCATTGCAGGCCCATAAAGTGGAATTTGTTCACCCGGTATCAAGAGAGAATATAAGCCTTACGGCTGATGTTCTATCCGAGATGCAGCTGATATTGGACGAAAAGGGGCTTGATCAGCGATAATCGGGCATTATATTGGCACCTGACCGATAAGCATCTCGGTTATGAGAATTGCAGAAAAAATTGTAATTTTGCATATTGAGGAAAAGATTTTCAACGCCGATGGTAAAGAAGACCCGCGACAGATTCATAGAAGTAGCCCGCTCGCTGTTTGCACGGCAAGGCGTGGAGAACACCACGATGAATGATATAGCGACGGCCTCCGACAAGGGCCGGCGCACCATTTATACCTATTTCAAGTCGAAGCGGGAAATATTCAATGCCGTCATAGAGAGCGAGACCGATGATCTTATCAAGGCATTGCGGGCGATAGTGGCCCGTCCGATGCGGCCTGAGCAGAAACTCCAGGAGTATGTGAAGGCCCGTCTGGAAAAGATGCGTGAGGTCGTTTCCCGCAACGGTTCGCTGCGTGCCGGCTTTTTCAGGGACGTGAGAAAGGTGGACAGGGCTCGCTCCATAATAGCCAAGAAGGAAACCGGTCTGCTCATGAGGATTCTTCAAGAGGGTGTCGACAATGATGTGTTCACCATTGCCGACATCAAGGAAACAGCCCTGATGATCACCAATATGATACATGGCATGGACGTGCCGTATATCAGGAATACACTGACCGAGTACGGCATAGGAAAAGATCAGATTGTGACTTCAATCACGAACCTGATTGTCAACGGCATAACCAGCCGCCACTGACAGAAAAAGAAATAAAAACATCGTCTTTAAAGACGAAAAGATTATATACAAGACATGAAATTACTTGAAGGAAAGACAGCGGTAATCACCGGGGCCGCCCGCGGCATCGGCAAGGAAATCGCTCTGAAGTATGCGTCGGAGGGTTGCAACATAGCCTTTACCGACCTGGTTATTGACGAGAACGGCAAGAAAACGGAAGAGGAGATAGCCGCCTATGGCGTGAAATGCAAGGGGTATGCCTCCAATGCTGCCGACTTCGTCGCCACTGAGAAGACTGTGGCCGAAATAAAGAACGACTTCGGTCGCATTGACATACTCGTAAACAATGCCGGTATCACCAAGGATGGTCTTATGCTCCGCATGACCGAGCAGCAGTGGGATGCCGTGATAGCGGTGAACCTTAAATCGGCGTTCAATTATATCCACGCTGTTCTGCCGATCATGATGCGTCAGAAAAGCGGGTCGATCATCAACATGGCGTCGGTGGTAGGCGTACACGGCAACGCCGGCCAGTCGAACTATGCGGCTTCGAAAGCAGGTCTTATAGCACTTGCCAAGAGTATCGCGCAGGAGGTAGGCAGCCGTGGCATCCGTGCCAACGCCATAGCCCCCGGATTTATCGAGACAGCCATGACCGAGGCGCTCCCCGCCGAGGTGCGCGAGGAATGGACAAAAAAGATTCCGTTGCGTCGTGGTGGCAATGTGGAGGATATCGCCAATGTGGCTACATTCCTCGCTTCCGACATGGCAGGTTATGTCACCGGCCAGGTTATTCAGGTTGACGGCGGCATGAACATGTGATTCCGATGGCAAGATATGCCCTGATATTGGCCGGTGGTGACGGTACACGCGCCGGCGGTGGAGTGCCCAAACAGTTCCGCGAACTGTTGGGCATTCCCATGTTATGGTGGGCGGTGCGCTCTTTTCATGAGAGCGACCCGTCGACCAACATCATCATAGTGATGCATCCCGGTTTTTTCGACGACTGGGACATCATGTACCGTTTGTTGCCGGAAGCCGACAGGGATATCAAGGTGACGGTGGTATGCGGAGGGCGCGACAGGATAGAGTCGACAGCCAACGGTCTCATGGCCGTTGACGGCGACGAGTCGCTGGTGGCCGTGCACGATGCCGCCCGGCCCGTATTGTCGCCGGAATTGGTGAGCCGTCTGTGGCGGACAGCCGAAATTCATCACGCCGCCATTCCTTGTGTGCCGGAGGTCAATTCCCTGCGCCGCAAAATGCCGGCAGAGACTGAAGGTTTTGATACCGTGCCAGTAGACCGTGCCGAATTTATGGCTGTACAGACGCCGCAGGTGTTCCGAAAGTCGGTTCTCGATGATGCCTTCGGCAAGATGATTGCCGAAGGACGTAAACCTCTCTTTACCGACGATGCCTCCATTGTGCAGAGTGCGGGATTTCCGGTATTCATATGCGACGGCGACCCCGACAATATCAAGGTAACCACGCCCTCCGACTTCGCCATTGCAGAGGCTTTGCTCAAGATGCACAGATAAGAGCGCGTTCCTTAAAATTTCGGGGTCGTAGGGGTCGCAGACTTGAGTCAATTTTAGCCGGTTGCTGAAGGAGCATACCGAGGTATGTGACTGACAGCAAGCGGATAAAAGCGGCCAAGTCTGCGAGGGCGGTGGTAACTTCCCTCTCGACAAAATATCCGAGATTGTTAAAACTCGTTTATGAATCATTTTTGACAATTAGTATCTTTTCATAAATTGCATATCTTTATGTTAAAGAATAACAACAAATCATTATTCTCTGATGTTGAGACTGGTAGGTCATCGCAAGAGAGAACTTTCAGTCATAGGAATAACTCCGATGACATTAAAATTACCTCCGCCCCGTCTCTTTTCGGCATATTTCCCGAGGTCTCGTCGGTCACGATGCCCGCATCGCTCCCTCCTCGACTCGAAAAATCTGCTCGAAAAGAGCCGCCCCTACGGCTCCGAAATTTTAAGGAACGCGCTCTAAGCAGATGATATGGGATTCGCCGACAACGACATAAAATACCTCAAAGGAGTAGGCGATGCCCGGGCCCGTGAGCTGGCCCGGGAATTCGAGATACATACATTCCGCGACCTTCTCTATTACTTCCCCTTCCGATATGTCGACAAGAGCCGCTTTTACCGGATATCGGAGCTTCATGGAGAGATGCCGGCGGTGCAGCTGCGTGGTCATTTCATTCAGTTCAACACCGAAGGGGAGGGTGCCCGTCAGCGCCTCAAGGGAGTGTTCAGCGATGGCGAGCGGCTAATGGAGTGCGTATGGTTCTCAAAAGTCAAGTCGTTGGCGAATCTTTACAAGCCGGGTGTCCCTTACGTGATTTTTGGAAAGCCTGCCGAATACCGCAACATATGGTCGATGGCGCATCCGGAAATCACGCCTTATGATGAAACAAGCCCGCCGACAGGTTTTACAGGAGTCTACAACCTTACGGATGTGTCGCGGCGCAAAGGTTTCTCCACCAAGGCGTTCAATAATCTTGCCCGCAATGTGCTGACACATCCCGGCTTCTCCACGATGACCGAGACATTGCCTCCGGAAGTGGTGACGGCCTACAGACTTATGCCCTTGCATGACGCTCTGCGCGAGATGCATTTCCCTACGCATCCCGACAGGCTGGCCAAGGCTCGCGAACGGATGAAGTTCGAGGAACTGTTCTATCTCGAATTGCAGATACTCCGTTACAGTCGCGAGCGCAGTCTGCGTATACCTGGCATCCCTTTCCCGAAGATAGGGCCGTCGTTCAATAAATATTACAAAGAGTGTCTTCCCTTTGAGCTAACGGTAGCGCAGAAGCGTGTGCTTCATGAGATACGCGACGACATGCGTCAGGGGCGACAGATGAACCGGCTGCTTCAGGGCGATGTGGGCAGCGGCAAGACCATCGTGGCTTTCATGACTCTTCTGATGGCTGTTGACAACGGTTGCCAGGGAGCTTTGATGGCCCCTACGGAAATACTCGCCGGCCAGCATTACGAGACTCTCCGCGCCTGGGGCGAAAGGATAGGGCTGCGTGTGGAACTGCTTACGGGAAGTACCCGTACGGCAAAACGCCGGGAAATCCATCAGGGGCTTCTTGATGGCGACATACATATACTTGTAGGCACGCATGCCCTCATAGAGGATGGCGTAAGATTCCGGCGCCTCGGCGTGGCCGTAATCGATGAACAGCACCGTTTCGGCGTGGCTCAGCGTGCCAGGATGTGGAAGAAGGGAGAGGTGGCCCCTCATGTGCTTGTCATGACCGCAACGCCCATTCCGCGTACTCTGGCCATGACCGTCTACGGCGACCTTGACGTGTCGGTGATTGATGAGCTGCCTCCCAACCGAAAGCCGGTCACCACCGTGATGAGATATGAGGAAGACCGTATGGAAGTGTATCGCCTTGTGCAGCGCGAACTCAATGCCGGGCGGCAGGTGTACGTGGTATATCCGTTGGTCAAGGAGAATCCGAAGCTGGAGCTCAAGAGTGTGGAGGAGGGCAGAGAGCGGCTTGCCGGCATTTTCAGCGGATGGCAGGTGGGTATGGTGCATGGACAGATGAAACCGGATGCCAAAGATGAGCAGATGGAGCGTTTTCTGCGCCGCGAGACGAGCATCCTTGTTGCCACTACCGTCATAGAAGTGGGGGTGAATGTGCCCAACGCTTCGGTGATGATCATAGAGAATGCCGAACGGTTCGGGCTGTCGCAGCTTCATCAGTTGCGAGGACGTGTTGGGCGTGGCGCCGACAGGAGTTATTGTGTGCTGATGACCAAGCGCAACATAGGTGGCGACACGCGCAAGAGGCTCAATGTTATGACGGCCACAACAGATGGATTCCTCGTGTCGGAGGCCGATATGAAGATGCGCGGACCCGGTGATATGGAAGGCACGCAGCAGAGCGGCGTGGCATGGTCGCTGAGAGTGGCAAGTCTCGCAACCGACGGCCAGATACTCAATCTGGCGAGGGAAGCTGCCGAAAAAGTTCTTGACGCCCGCCCGGAGCTCGTGAAGAATCCCCATGCTGTCGGCAGCCGTGACGCCGACCACTTAACTTTATCCGATGCCTCGTTAAATATTTTGACCGCCGAAATGCGTTATAGATTTCAAAGGGATTACGACTGGTCGATGATTTCCTGAACAATAACCGAATGAGAGAGAAAGAATTTCTGCCGCAGGTCAGGGAGCGGCTGGGCATAGAAGAGCTCAATGGTATGCAGCGGCGCATGATGTCGACGGCGGGGGAAGCCCGTGATGTCATATTGTTGTCGCCCACGGGTAGCGGCAAGACATTGGCGTTCATACTTCCGGTGCTGAAACTGCTCAGGCCGGGAAGCGGACGAGTGCAGGCGATAGTTGTGGCGCCGAGCCGCGAGCTCGTGCTCCAGATTGCCGGCGTGTTTCAGAAAATAGGCGCCGGCATGAAGACCACACCCCTCTATGGCGGACATAAGTTCGAGGATGAGGAAAATTCCCTCAAGGCCGGCACCGACATAGTGGTGGCCACGCCCGGGCGTCTCCTCGACCATATAAACCGTCGCACTATCGACGTATTGCCCGACAGAATACTCGTGCTCGACGAGTTTGACAAATCCCTTGAGCTCGGTTTCGAGACGGAGATGAAGAAAATCGTGGGGAGACTCAAGAATGTGAGTCATATTATCCTCACGTCTGCCACACGTGCCGCATCGTTGCCGGATTTTCTGAAGCTTACCGACCCTCTTGTGCTTGACTATCTCGGGGATACCGCAGATGTCAGGCGGCGTCTGAGGGTGCATAGAGTTGACTCGGGGAGCAAGGACAAGCTTGCCGCCTTGGATGCTCTGCTGGAGAACCTGTGGAGCGACACCGGCTGGGGCGAACGGGTGATTGTTTTTGTGAACCATCGGGAGAGTGCCGAGCGGGTGGCAGCCTATCTGCAGGAGCATGGACTGCCGGCGGTGCTGTATCACGGAGCGCTCGACCAGCGGGACCGCGAGATGGCTGTGGCACGCTTCAACAATGGCAGCCGCCCGGTGCTCGTGGCTACCGACCTGGCGGCCCGTGGTCTCGACATCAAGGAAGTGAAGGCTGTGGTCCATTACCATCAGCCTCTGACCCCCGAGGCCTATGTCCACCGCAATGGCCGCACGGCACGCGTCGACGCCGACGGTGATATATTTATCCTCGCAGGCCCCGAAGAGAACATCCGGGAGTATGTGGATATCGATGATGAGTACTGGCTTGACACGGAAAAGCATGCAGAGCGTGCTCCGCTGCCCGAAACCTTATGTTTCGGAGCCGGAAAGAAAGAGAAAATCTCAAAGGGCGACATATTGGGTTTTCTTGTCAAGGAGTGCGGACTGGAGCCGACGCAGATAGGAGCCATAGATGTCAAGGATCATTATGCTTTGGCGGCGGTTACCGCTCCGGATTATGCCTCATTGCTTGCCAAAGCGAAAGGAGCTCCAGTGAAAGGTAAGCGACGTATGGTGTCGTTGCTGTGAGACAGGACGGCCACGGAGATAGCCGTGGTGATTTAAGGTATTATGGCTATGTGAGATTTTTTTCGTAAATTTGCAGAATAATTCAAGCTGTAACCCTTACAATCGGCCAGACAGTGAAAAACCACCTTCCGTAAAGACGGAAGGGAAAAGATTGCAGATACAAATACTATATAAGTAACACGATGAGCAAAGAAAAGAAATTTCTGACGTGCGACGGCAACCAGGCAGCTGCGCATATCAGCTATATGTTCAGCGAGGTTGCGGCCATCTACCCCATCACGCCGTCGTCGACGATGGCGGAGTATGTGGACGATTGGTCGGCGGCCGGACGCAAGAACATTTTCGGAGAGACTGTACAGGTACAGGAGATGCAGAGCGAGGGAGGAGCCTCGGGAGCCGTTCACGGAGCGCTTCAGGCAGGCGCTCTCACCACGACCTACACCGCATCGCAGGGTCTGTTGCTGATGATCCCCAACATGTACAAGATAGCCGGAGAACTTCTGCCTTGCGTGTTCCATGTGTCGGCGCGTACGTTGGCGAGCCATGCATTGAGCATCTTCGGCGACCATCAGGATGTGATGGCGGCCCGTCAGACAGGCTTCGCCATGTTTGCCGAGGGTTCCGTGCAGGAGGTTATGGACCTCGCCGCCGTAGCCCATCTTTCCGCAATCAAGGGCCGCGTGCCTTTCGTCAACTTCTTCGACGGTTTCCGCACCAGCCATGAGATTCAGAAAATAGAGGCTCTCAGCGAAGACGACCTCCGTCCGCTCGTGGATATGGAGGCTCTCGCCGATTTCCGTAACCGCGCCCTCAATCCCGACAAGCCTGTGGCCCGTGGTATGGCCGAGAACCCCGACGTGTTCTTCCAGCACCGCGAGGCTTCCAACAAATACTACGACGCCATTCCCGCGATTGTCGAGGAGTATGTCAACGAGATGAACAAGCTCACAGGCCGCAACTATGGTCTGTTCGACTATTATGGAGATCCCGAGGCCGACAGGGTAGTGATTGCCATGGGTAGCGTGACCCAGGCCCTCAGGGAGACCATCGACTATCTCCGCGGGCGCGGTGAGAAGGTAGGTATGGTGGCTGTTCACCTCTACCGTCCTTTCAGTGCCCGTCATTTCCTGGCTGCCGTGCCTGCGTCGGCAAGAAAAATCGCCGTGCTTGACCGCACCAAGGAACCGGGCGCCAATGGCGAACCCCTCTACCTTGACGTCAAGGAAGTGTTCTACGGCAAGGAGAATGCTCCGCAGATTGTTGGCGGCCGTTATGGTCTCAGCTCCAAGGACACCACTCCGGCACAGCTGCTCGCCGTTTATGAGAACCTTAAGGCCGATGCTCCCGTGCATGGCTTCACAATCGGTATCGAGGACGATGTCACGAACCTCTCGCTCCCCGTGGGCGAGGAAATCAACACCGGCGGCAAAGGTATGTTCCAGGCTAAGTTCTATGGCCTCGGCGCCGACGGTACTGTGGGTGCCAACAAGAACTCGGTGAAAATAATCGGCGACAACACCGACAAATACTGTCAGGCTTATTTCGCATACGACTCCAAGAAGTCGGGCGGTTTCACCTGCTCTCACCTGCGCTTCGGCGACGAGCCCATCCGCAGCACCTACCTCGTGAACACCCCCAACTTCGTGGCTTGTCATGTGCAGGCTTATCTCCATATGTACGATGTGACCCGCGGTCTGCAGCCCAACGGTACTTTCCTTCTCAACACGATATGGGAGGGCGAGGAGCTGGAGAAGAACCTTCCCAACAAGGTTAAGCGTTACTTCGCCAAGAACAACATTACCGTATACTACATCAACGCTACCAAGATAGCCCAGGAGATCGGTCTCGGAAACCGTACCAACACCATCCTGCAGAGCGCATTCTTCCGCATCACGGAGGTTATCCCCGTAGACCTGGCCATAGAGCAGATGAAGAAATTCATCGTTAAGTCGTATGGCAAGAAGGGCGAGAATATCGTCAACATGAACTACGCGGCCGTAGACCGTGGCGGAGAGTACAAGCAGCTTGAAGTGAAGGCAGAGTGGGCAGATCTCGCCGATGACGCTCCGGCCGCCAAGCCGGCTCCCGAGTTCATCGAGACTGTGGTGCGTCCCATCAATGCCCAGGATGGCGACCTTCTGCCTGTAAGCAAGTTTGTCGACAACAGCGACGGTACATGGCAGCAGGGCACGGCCGCTTATGAGAAGCGCGGTGTGGCTGCTTTCGTGCCTGAATGGAATCCCGACAACTGTATACAGTGCAACAAGTGTTCATATGTTTGTCCTCACGCCTCGATTCGTCCCTTCCTGTTGGATGCCGAGGAGCTGGCTGCATCGCCCCTCGATGAGAGTACCACCAAGGCAGCCGTCGGCAAGACGTTTGCAGGTCTCCGTTTCCGTCAGCAGGTGGATGTGCTCGACTGTCTGGGTTGCGGCAACTGCGCCGATGTATGCCCCGGCATGCGCGGCCAGAAGGCTCTGACAATGAAGCATTTCGAAAGCCAGGAGGCTCAGGATGCCAATTGGGAATGGCTCGTCAAGAACGTCAAGAACAAGGCCGACCTCGTGGATGTCAAGCTTAACGCCAAGAACAGCCAGTTCGCACAGCCTCTCTTTGAGTTCTCCGGCGCTTGCTCCGGTTGTGGCGAGACTCCTTATGTGAAGCTTATAACCCAGCTCTTCGGAGCCAACGAAGTGGTGGCCAACGCCACAGGTTGCTCGTCAATCTACTCCGGCTCCGTGCCCTCCACACCTTATACCGTGAACCAGGAAGGTCATGGTCCGGCATGGGCCAACTCCCTGTTCGAGGACTTCTGCGAGTATGGCCTCGGTATGTACATCGGTTATGAGAAGCTTCGCGAGCGTGCCGTTGTCACGGCCACGGCCATGACAGAAAGCGCTGAGGCTCCCGAGGAACTGAAGGCTGCCGCCCAGGCATGGCTTGACAATCGTGATGACGCCCGTCAGTCGCAGCTTACAGGTTATGCTCTGGTGGAGGCTGCCAAGAAGGGTGCCGACAAGGGTTGCGAACTCTGCTCCACGATGGTGAACCTCGCAAACTATCTCACCAAGCGCAGCCAGTGGATCATCGGCGGTGACGGCGCAAGCTACGATATTGGCTTCGGCGGTCTCGACCACGTGATTGCTTCCGGCAAGAATGTCAACATTCTGGTTCTCGATACGGAGGTTTACTCCAACACCGGCGGCCAGTCGTCGAAGTCTACGCCTATCGGCGCCATCGCTAAGTTTGCCGCCGCCGGCAAGCGCATCCGCAAGAAGGACCTCGGCCTTATCGCTACCACCTACGGCTATGTATATGTGGCCCAGATAGCCATGGGCGCCGACAATGCCCAGACTCTCAAGGCTCTCCGCGAAGCCGAGGCTTACGATGGTCCCTCGCTGGTGATTGCTTACGCCCCCTGTATCAACCATGGTATCAAGAAGGGTATGGGCTTGAGCCAGGAAGAGGAGAAGCTCGCTGTGGAATGCGGCTACTGGCACCTCTGGCGTTACAATCCCGAGGCTGAGGCCAAGGGCGAGAATCCTTTCAGCCTCGACAGCAAGGAACCCGACTGGGACAAGTTTGTCGACTTCCTCAAGGGTGAGGTGCGTTTTGCTTCGCTGCAGAAGATGTATCCTGCACAGGCCGAGGAACTCTTCGAAGCCTGCAAGGAGAATGCCAAGTGGCGCTATAACAACTACAAGCGTCTGGCTGCCCAGAATTGGGGCCAGGATCCCGAGCTGACTCCCGAGGAAATCAAACTCCGTCAGAACAACGGCTGAATGATCGGATAACCGACTTCATCGATAAATCAGGCGAGGCTGCGCAATATATGCGCGGCCTCGTCCGCTTTATGATTATGACAATTTTATGATTATGACAATCAAAGAAAGATACCGCGGTGTGTTGGAGGCATTTGCGCAAAGTATTCCCGAGCCGCAGACGGAACTGCACTATGAGTCGCCTTACCAGCTGCTGGTGGCCGTAATCCTGTCGGCGCAGTGCACCGACAAGCGTATCAATATGGTTACGCCTGCTCTTTTCGAACGCTTCCCGACCAGCGCCGAGCTGGCAAAGGCCACTTTCGAGGAGGTGCATCCTTATGTGAAGAGTGTAACCTATCCCAACGCCAAGAGCAGGTCACTGATCAAAATGGCCAATATACTGGAAGATGAGTTCAATGGCGAGATGCCGCGCGACATCGACAATCTGATGAAGTTGCCGGGAGTCGGCAGGAAAACAGCCAATGTGATTTTAGCGGTGTTGTGGGGCGATGCCGCGATGCCCGTGGATACCCACGTGTTCCGTGTCAGCAACCGAATAGGACTTACGCGTGACTCAAAGACACCTTTGGCTACCGAAAAGACATTATGCCGGCATATACCGGCAGAATTGCTGCCCAAAGCCCATCACTGGCTCATTCTGCATGGCCGTTACGTATGCAAGGCCCGCAAACCCGACTGCCAGGAATGCGTCATAGCCCCGTTCTGCAAATCCTTCGGCCATCTCTGACCCAACATAAATCACATTCGTAACATCCGTCACATAAGCTGCATCCCAGCCTCCGGTATGATTTCCGTTTTTATTGTTTGTCGATTTTATTTGCATATACCGAAGTGATTTAAACTTATTTCAAAAACATAAAAAGTCTTTTAAGATATAAAAAT
>CAJUAT010000026.1 GCA_910584525.1 uncultured Muribaculaceae bacterium
CGCTCAATTTTATAATCTGAAATCAGCAAGTTGAACTTGCGAAACTTGAATAATTAAAAAAAGTAAATTCGTCACCGCATGACATGACTTCTTGCCACGTCGCTCCATCTTGCCATATCTCCTCAAGTGTCAGCAATTTCTCTCCTCGCGCAAATGAACAACAGCCACACATTACAAAAATCAGTGCTACTGCCAACAAAACCTTAATTCCCTTCATGATATTCACAATAAAATCCCTATTGTTGTTTCGCAACAAAGTTATTTAAGAATATTTACAAATCAAAATTATCAAATATGTTATACAACATATTTATCCGGGATGCCGGAAGTGTCAGTATTTTTTATCTTTTCCAGAATCCGGGGGTGAATACGAGGATTACAGTGAAAATTTCAAGACGGCCTACGAGCATCAGGAACGACAACAGCCATTTCACAGCGTCGGGCATCAGGGAATAGTCGCCGTTGAGGCCGGTGGTATCTGTGCCCATGCCCATGTTGGAAACTGCCTGCAAGGCACAGAACACTCCGTCGGCCAGCGGTATGCCGAAAAGACTGATCACCGTGCCTCCCACTACAATCACTATGATATAGAGGAACAGAAAAGCGAGCGTCTTGTGTATGATGGCCGGATTGGTGCCACGCCCGTTCAATATCACGGTGGTGACTGAGCTGGGATGCATTATCTTGTAAAACTCATTCTTGATGAATTTGAAAAGGACGATGAACCTGTCGATCTTAGCACCGCCTGAAGTACTTCCGGCACAGGCTCCCACGAACATCAGCACCAGTATCACCACCACGGCCAGAGGTCCCCAGCTGCTGAATCCGGGTGCAGCTATACCTGTCGACGACAGCATCGACACCGTCTGGAAAAGAGGGTCGATCGTGACATCCGACACATCCTCATAAAGTCCCTCCAACAGCACATCGGCCGAAATGAGCAGATAGCCGGCAAGTACGAAACACAGATAAGCCTTGAAAACGGTGTTGCGGAAGATATTCATCACCTTTCCGCTAACGGCATTGTAAATAAGCGATAGATTGACGCCGCCGAGAAACATGAACACCACCATCACCACCTTGACATACAGCGTGTTGTAGAGCGCGATACCGTCGTCGGAGGTGCTGAAACCTCCCGTAGACATCGTGGACATGGCGTAACAAAGCGCATTGAAGAAGTCCATGTCGGAAAAGGCGAGGAGCACCACAAGCATGGCCGTAAGCACTATGTACACGAGCCAAAGGCCCTTGGCTGTGGCGCTGACACGCGGACGCAGCTTGTCGTGGGTGATGCCCGTCACCTCCGCATTGAAGAGGAGCATACCGCCCGATGAATTGAGCATCGGCACCACAGCCAGCGTGAAAAGCAGGATTCCCAGACCGCCGAACCATTGTATCAGACAGCGCCACAGAATAATCGACTTCGGCACATCCACCAGGGAATAAAGCACGGTAGCGCCAGTGGTGGTGAAACCGCTCATGGTCTCGAAAAAGGCATCCGTCACCGACATGTGGGTGCCATAGAAAATAAAGGGAAGCATGCCGAAGAGCGAGAGAATCACCCAGGTGAGTCCGGTAAGCAGAATGGCCTCGCGGCGCCCCATCTCCTTCGACTTGGGATTTATCAGCGTCATCAGCACGCCGACGCTACCCGTGATGCCCGCCACAATAAAAAAAGGCAACGAACTCTCAGGCTCGTATATCAACGCTATAACGCATGGTATCAGCATGAAAATGGCCTCTATCGACAGCAGCCACCCTTCCACACGCAGAAGCATCAGCAGATTGATATACTTCTTATGCGCCAGCCGTGGGAGCCTTACCTTCAGGGCCCGCCCTTTGATATTACGCTTTAGCTGAACCATTTCTCAATCTTGTCGAGAGTACCTTGCAGACTGAACACCACCACATAGTCGCCGGCACGTATCTGCGTGTCGCCGCCTACGAGCGAAACCTTGTCGTCGCGGATAAGGGCCGCAAGAGTCATACCGAAAGGAAGCTTCAGCTGACTTACCGGCTTTTTCGTGATCCGCGCTCCCTCATGAACCATGATCTCCGCGACATCGGCATCCGCCAATGTCAGAAAACGCGAATTGCTCTGGTCGGAATCTATGAGAATCTTATAGATACGGCTCGAAGCCAGAAGCTTCTTGTTGATGGTGGTGCCGATGTTCATATTCTCGGCAAGGTCCACAAACTGCAGGTTCTCCACATCGGCCACAGTCTTCGGAACACCGAATTCCTTAGCCGTCATGCAGGCAAGGATATTCGTTTCCGACGAACCGGTCAGAGCCATGAAAGCATCGTAACGGTAGATGGTGTTTTCCCGGAGCACCTCTATGTCACGGCCGTCGCCATATACAATCTCGCAGTCGGGGGGAAGCTCGGTAGCCATCTTCTCGCACTTGGCCATGTCATAGTCGAGAATCTTGATATGGAACCTGTCGTGGAAGAGCCTGGCGAACCTTCGCGCAATACGGCTGCCGCCCAGAATGATAACGTCGTGTATCACCCGTCTGGTCTTGCCGCACAGTTCCCTGACATCCTCTATGAACGGCGGCGTGGTGATGAAGTAGACTATGTCGTCGGGAAGTATCTCGTCATTTCCGTTAGGGATGATTGTCTCGTTATGCCGCTTTATGGCCGCTATGTGGAAATCATGGGTAGTGACGGGAAGATCCTTTATCCTGGTATTGAGCAACGGAGAATTGCCGTAAACCTTTACACCTATCATGAGCAGTTTTCCCTCATGCAGCTCTCCCCAGTAACGGGCCCAATTATGGCTCAGCGACATGGCGATTTCATTGGCAGCAAGATTCTCGGGATATATCATGAAGTCAACGCCCAATTCCTTGAGCACTCCGCCATATTTAGGCACAATGAACTCGCTGTTGTCGATACGGGCCACGGTTTTCGTGGCTCCCAGCTTCTTGGCTATGGCGCAAGAGAGGATATTGTCGGTCTCGTAAGGGGTCACGGCTATGAAGAGGTCGGCTTCATCCACCGCCACATCCTTCAGACTCTGGAAGCTGTAAGGAGAACCGTTCCAGGTCATCAGATTGTAATTGGAGTCGATTACGTCAAGACGCGACTGGTCACGGTCCAGCAATGTAATGTCCTGGTTTTCCTTCGACAGCATCTTGGCAAGATGCCTTCCTACTTCGCCCGAACCGGCTATAACTATCTTCATTTCCTACAGTCTGACGCCTGCCCCGCTACCGCCGCCACTATGGCATCGGTGTCGAAACCGCAAATGTTTCTCAACTCCTTGACCGTACCGTGGGCTATCCATTCGTCGGGGACGCCGAGGCGTGTAACCCTTATGTCGATTCCCCGGTCGGCAAGCCATTCCAGCACCTTGCTGCCGAATCCTCCCTTACGTATTCCGTCCTCTACAGTGACGATATGTTTATGCCGTTCGGCTATGCGCCTCAGCAGCTCGCCGTCGAGAGGATTCACCCATATCATGTCGTAAAGACTCGTCTTTATTCCCCGTTGTGCAAGGATTTCCACAGCCTTACGGGCATCGGCGAGCACAGGGCCTATGGTCACAATGGCCGTGTCGGCACCCTCCGTTTCCGCCACTACCCTTCCCTTGCCTATGGTCATCGGCTCGTCGATGGAATTTGCCGGCATCTCGCCGCACGAGCCGCGCGGATAACGCATGGCCATAGGGCCGTCATAGGCATATGCCGTGGCCATCAGCGTGCGCAGCATCCATCCTTCCGACGGCGCCGCCACAGGCATCCCCGGAATATTGGAGAGGTAACTGAGGTCGAAAAGTCCGTGATGAGTCACGCCATCCTCCCCCACAAGGCCGGCGCGGTCTATGCAGAACGTCACGGGAAGCCGCTGTATCGCCACATCGTGGATGATATTGTCGTATGCACGCTGCAGGAACGCCGAATATACCGCCACAAAAGGATGCTTGCCCTGCGAGGCAAGACCTCCGGCGAAGGTCACGGCGTGACCTTCCGATATGCCTACATCGTACACGCGTTCGGGGTGGGTCTTCTGAAGCATGTCGACAGATGTTCCCGAGAGCATCGCGGCCGTGATTCCCACCACATTCTCGTGACGGTCGGCGAGGTCTACGAGCGTCCTGCCGAACACATCCTGCCATTTGGCGCTGCCCCCTGTCGACTGCGACCGCTGCCCCGTGGCCGGATCGAATTTGCCCGGAGCATGCCAATCGCTCGGATTACGCATGGCCGGCTCGTAGCCGTAACCCTTGACCGTATGCAGATGAAGGATACGCGGCCCCTTCATATCCTTGATTTCATTGAGTACCTGAACCACCTTCCTGACGTGGTTGCCGTTGAAGGGCCCGAAATAACGTATGTCGAGACCCTCGAAGATGTTCTGCTGGTTTGACACGAGCGATTTGAGAGCGTTGCCGAAGCGCAGCACGCGCCCCCGGCGGCGGTCGTCCATAAGTCCTTTATTGCGGAAAGCGTTATATACGCGGTGACGCCAGCGGTTATATCCTCCCGAAGTGGTGAGTTCCGACAGATAACGGTGCAGCGAGCCGACATTGGGAGATATCGACATGTCGTTGTCGTTGAGGATTATCAGGAGATTGTTGGGATTGATGGCGGCATTGTTGAGCCCTTCGAAGGCGAGGCCGTTGCTCATGGAGGCGTCGCCGATAAGGGCCACGGTATGAGCCTCCTCCCGGCCGGGAGTGTTGAGGTCGGCTATGGCCATTCCCAACGCCGCCGATATCGAATTGCCGGCATGGCCGCAGGTGAACGTGTCGTAGCAGCTCTCCGAAGGTGCCGGGAATCCGCTTATGCCGCCGAGTGTGCGCTGGGTGACGAATGCCTCACGACGTCCCGTCAGTAGCTTATGGGCATAGGCCTGGTGTCCTACATCATAGACAATTCTGTCAAAAGGAGTGTTAAAGACATAATGCATGGCCACTATGATGTCCACGGCACCCATGCTCGACCCGAAATGTCCCGGATTGTCGGAGAGGCCGTTGATTATCGATTGCCGGATTTCCGCGCATACCTGCGGCAGCTGACTCTCGTCAAGCTTCCGCAAATCGGCCGGCGCAGCTATTCTGTCGAGCAACGTTGTCTGCGTTAATTGTCTATCCTCGTGTTCCATGTAAGAGCCTAAAGTTCATTTCCCTTTGCCCTCTTTGCGTTTGCCGTATTTACGCCATAAAGGCACGAATATTATCACGCCCGACGCGGCTACCATCAGCAGATTGTAGAGGGTGAATCCGGCCGACAACACTCCCCAGGCAAGCCATAGCCAGACAAGCCCCAGTAATGTCATCCCTATTACTGCCGTAGTTTTCATCATTGCAAAAATACAAAAAATTCCGCAATCACCAATATACTCTCCTCTATCTTTCTTAACAGGTGCCGGTTTTCCGAATCATTTTCAGGGTCATTAACACCGATTATTAGGATAATGATAAAAAAATAGCTAACTTCGCGCCTTAATTATGAGAGGACAATTGACAAACATCATAAAGAAGTGGACTGTAGGGCGGGCAACCATGGTTGTCTGCATGGTCATGGGGATGCTGCTGATGCTGTGGGGTTGCGGGGGCAACCGCAACGGCGGCGACAATGACACGGCAACCCTGTCGGAAGAGATAACGGCCCTCGACACCGCAAAGCCCATAGTGGCCGACACCGCCGTCAAGGAAAAGGAGGAGGAGCCGCTCGACTATTCCAAGGCCGTATTCGACAACGGCATCATACCCGTAATAGAAGAGACAAGCCCCGAATATGCGGCAAAGCTCGCAGCCTCCGGTCAGGATGGTTTTCTCATCGTCGACAAGGCCAGGATGAAGGTTATCCTCTATGACCGCTACGGATACGTGCTCAAGGAATACGGTATGGCATGCTCACGCAATTACGGCACGAAACACAAGAAGGGCGACAACCGTACTCCAGAGGGCTTCTTCAGCGTACAGGGCGTATACGACAGCACCGACTGGCTATACACCGACGACAATGGCCGCACTTCAAAGAAGAAAGGACAGTTCGGACCTCGCTTCATACGTCTGAGCATTCCGGGCATCTACTCCATAGGTATACACGGCACCTGCGCGCCATGGTCGATAGGACACCGCGCCTCGCACGGATGCATCAGGCTCACCAACGAAAACATTCTCGAGCTTGTGGAGCTCGTGAAACCGGGAATGCCCGTGATTGTTCTCCCCGGCAAACGCGACCGGCAGGTAAACCGCAGCGAAGGATACGACATAACTTATTTCCCTACCGACCCCAACTACAAGATGTCGGATAAGGAAAAGGAGGAAAAGGTTAGCGAACGCAAAGAAGAGAAAGACAGCGCCAAGGCACCAGAGACGAAAACCGACAGCATAGTTCCGGCACACGTGTCCGAGCCGGCCGAATTGCCGGCAGAGGAGCATAAGGTAGCACCTGAGGTGCCCGATTCTATATTCTGATGACTGATAATACAGAAACCGACGGCAGAACACTGACGACATTCCGGAAGAGAATGCGCGCCATGGGCGACGAGATAAAATCCTATCTCAATCCCATGGCCGATCTGGAGTCGCAGAAAGATATCGAGGAATCGATACGCTCGGGCGTATCGTTCAAGGGGTCGCAGCTGCTTATTCTGATATTCGCCATATTCATAGCCTCATTAGGGCTGAACACCGACAGCATCCCGGTGATAATCGGTGCGATGCTCATATCGCCGCTGATGGGTCCGATAATCGGCATGGGGCTCGGCATAGGCATCCGCGACTTCACGCTGCTGAAACGCAGCCTCAAGAATATCACGGCCGCCATCATAGGGTCGCTGCTCACCTCGGCGCTATATTTCCTGATATCTCCACAGTACGAAGGGTCGAGCCAGCTGCTGGCCCGCACATCACCGTCGATCTACGATGTGCTGATAGCCCTCTTCGGCGGAGCCGCCGGCATACTCAGCATCGCCGCCAAAAACAAAGGGCAGGTGATGCCCGGTGTGGCTATCGCTACTTCTCTCATGCCTCCCCTCTGTACCGCCGGGTATGGCCTCGCTACTCTACAGATGAAGTTCTTCCTCGGAGCTTTCTACCTCTTCTTCACCAACATGATGTTCATATTCGTGGCTTCATGGATAGGCGTCAAGGTGTTCGGTTTCAAGAATGTGGTTTATCAGGATGCCGCCAGGGCCAGGAAAGTCAAGACCATCGTTTATATCATCGTGACCGCCATGATAGGTCTCAGCGCCTATCTTACGGTAATCATGATCCAGAACAACATATTCATAGAAAGGGCCACTCGGTTTGTGGAAAACGAGATGGTGTTCCCCAACACGCAGGTGCTCAACTCGAAGGAATACGTTGCCGGCGGCAAACGCTATATCGACGTCACACTCATCGGCGAGGCTCTGCCCAAGGACTCGCTGCAGCTGGTGATGATCAACAAGATGGACTCCTGCGGCCTCGGAGGCACCATCCTCAACATCAAGCAGGGATTTGCGCTCAACAACAACGAGGCTCTTGACAACGACGACACAGAGAGCCAGTTCTATCATCTAATGCAGGCGGAGCTCTCGCGCAAACAGACGGAAGTAGACTCTCTGCAGTCGATTATAGCCATGTCGCAGATGTTCAGCGACGAGAGCCGACGTATCGCTCCTGAGGTGAAAGTGCTTTTCCCCAACATCCGCGACATAGCCCTGTCGCAGATGGTGGCCACATCCACCGGCAGCGAAAGCGTCGACACGGTAAACATGATATTCGTAAACGCGCCAGCTGGCCTCTCCGCCGCCGAAAGGAAGAAACTGACCGACTATATCGGCGTTCGCCTCAAAGAGGAGCACCTGCACCTCACCCTCAACCCCGCAAATTTCCCCTGGCCTTCAAAATAGGACTGTAAGGTCTTTAAGGTCTCTAAGGTCCTTAAAGTCCTAAGGTTATTGCGAATCACGATTTAATTTCCTATTTTTGCAATTCAAAACAACCGCGCTATATATGAAATCTCTTGATCTTAAGGGAATGGGAGTTGCGCTGGTCACTCCCTTCGACACAGACCATAACATAGATTATACATCGCTGGAGAAAGTACTGGACCATGTCATAGGGGGCGGGGCCGACTATCTGGTGGTGCTGGGCACCACCGGCGAAACCGCCACGCTTGACGATGACGAGAAACATGCGATACGCCGTTTTATTGCTGAAAAGGCCGGCGGACGCATTCCGCTGATTGCCGGCATGGGCGGCAACAACACCCGCCGTCTCGTGAACGAAATATCTTCAGCCGACCTCTCCGGTTATTCGGCCATTCTCTCCGTGGCTCCCTTCTACAACAAGCCGTCGCAAAAAGGCCTTTACTGTCATTTTGCCGAGGTGGCCAAGGCCTCCCCTCTTCCCGTGATTCTCTACAATGTTCCGGGACGTACGGGCGTCAACATATCCTCCGCCACCACTCTGCGTCTCGCCGCCGACTTCCCCAATATCATCGGCGTGAAAGAAGCATCGGGCAATTTCAAACAGATCGAGGAGCTGATCACCAACGGACCGGCCGACTTCCAGGTAATATCGGGCGATGACGCGCTCACTTACCCCCTGATGTCGTTAGGCGCCGTAGGCGTGATATCGGTGGTCGGCAACGCCTTCCCAAAAGAGTTCGGCAAGATGGTGCGCCTCTGCCTCGACGGCGACTTCAAAAGTGCATTGCCCGTACACTACCGTTTCCAGAAACTTTACGACGAGCTCTTTATCGACGGCAACCCCGCAGGCATCAAGTATCTGCTCCATGAGATGGGGCTCATACACAATGTTCTCAGACTGCCGCTTGTGCCTACAAGCATTGAAACCGGCAACAAGATAGACCGTTTTCTGGAGGCATTCTCATGATTGACCAGGCCACAGCGCAACGCATCAAGGATGCCGCCGATATCGTGGAGGTTGTTTCCGACTACGTCCATCTGGTGCGTCGTGGCCAGAACTATATGGGGCTCTGCCCTTTCCACAACGAACGTACCCCTTCCTTTTCAGTAAACCGCAAACGCAATTTCTGCTTCTGCTTCTCCTGCAAGAAAGGAGGGTCGCCGGTGAACTTCATCATGGAGAAGGAGGGACTGTCGTACAAGGAGGCACTCCTGCATCTTGCCAAGAAATATGGCATAGAGGTACAGGAGCGAGAGCTGAGCGACGAGGAGCGTCAACGGCAATCGGAACGGGAAGGGATGCTTGTGGCCAATGAATGGGCCATGAAGCTAATGGAGCATGACATGGTGTCAACAGCCGACGGGCGCGACATTGGACTTCAGTATCTGGTGCAGCGAGGCGTGACCGATGCGGCCATGAAGGCTTTTCATCTGGGTTACGCCCTCGACAGCGGCCACCATCTTGCCGATGAGGCGCGAAAGGCCGGCTACGACCTTGAGGTGCTGAAGAAAACAGGACTCATCGGCACGTCACAACAGGGACATGACTATGACCGCTTCCGAGGACGCGTGATTTTCCCGATTCTCAACAATTCAGGGAAGGTGATAGCCTTCGGCGGCCGCGACCTAAAAGGAGGATTGGCCAAATATATCAACTCCCCGGAGTCGGCAGTCTATAAGAAAAGCAACGAGCTTTACGGTATCTTCCAGGCCCGCGCGGCTATCGTGAAGGAAAACAAGTGCTTTTTGGTGGAGGGCTACATGGACGTGATTGGCATGTGGCAGTCGGGCATGAAGAATGTAGTGGCCTCGTCGGGCACGGCACTTACCGACGGCCAGATAGCCCTCATACACCGTCTCACCGACAACATAACCCTCATCTACGACGGCGACGCCGCCGGCATAAAGGCCTCGCTCAGGGGTATCGACATGCTCCTGAACCATAAGCTGAATGTCAAGGTGCTCCTTCTCCCCAACGGCGAAGACCCCGACTCTTTCGCCCGCAAGCATACGCCCGAGGAGTTCAGGGAGTATGTGGATAAGCACGAAACGGACATCATACGTTTCAAAATCGACGTGCTGCTTGACGAGCAGACAGCCCGCGACCCTCAGAAACGCATAGAAGCCGTCAACAGCGTTGTGCAGTCGATAGCCCACATACCTGACCCTGTGGCGAGGGATGTATATGTGCAGGAATGCGCCCGTCTTCTCGGTGTCACCGAGGAATCCATCATCCAGTCGGTGGGACGCGCCAGGGCCATGCTCATACAGAAGTGGAAGAAGGAACGCGAATGGAATGCCACGCGCGAGTCGGTGGCAGTCACCCCGCAGCCGGCCGACACTGTCGGCACATCCTCCTACCAGGCACAGCTCGATGCCAATACGGCTCTCTCACAACAGCCCTCAAGAAAAACCGACATACCTTTCCGCCCCTTGGAAACACCGCTGATAAAGCTATGCGTCAGATATGGCTACAAAGGGGTGTTCCAGCCTATGGATGAGGATGACGACACTCTCATAGACGTGCTCGACTACGTGCAGGAGGAACTGGAGTCGGACGGAATGCGGTTTTCCGTTGAAGAGTACAGTCTTATATTTCAGGAGCTGCAGCGTGTGAAGCCAATGTTCTACGAGGCGTTGCAGCGCCGCAAAATGGAGATAGAAGAGGATGTGGCCCGCAAACGCCGCGAAGGCATCGAGGAGATAGGCTCAGGAAGCTATTCCATCGACGAGCTCAAAATCAAGGAGAGCAAGCTTGAGGAATCGCTACGGGAGTATGCCGCATCGGAAGTCAACGAATACGTCAAGGACTGGCCTGCACGATTTCTGTCGAGCCATGAGAACGACATTATACGCTCCACGTCGTTCGATCTTCTGCGCGAAAAGCATCATCTGAGCAACATCTATGCCAATGCGCCCGGCAATGAGAAGGAAGAAGACCGACTGGAGATGCTTGTGCCCCGAACCATCCTCGAATGGAAATCGGAGATTCTCAACCAGCGGCTACGCGAGCTGTTGCGCAAGTTCCAGGACATGGCCTCCAACATGAACATTGAAGAGGAGCATTCGCTGCAGGCCAAGCTAAACTCGCTCATGAAGCTGCGCCGCAAGATAGCCAAGGAGCTGGGCGAGCGCATACTTCTCCCCAAGAGCCAAAATTCCAATAAATAAGAGGCGCAATCGTTATCAATACATGAATATACTTGAAATACGAGGGCTTTACAAGCGATTTTCATCGGTTACGGCCCTTGACGGAGTGAGTCTTGACGTGACGCGTGGAAGCATTCTGGGACTGCTCGGCCCCAACGGCGCCGGCAAAACCACCTTGTTGCGTATCATCAACGGACTCCTCACCATCGACGGCGGCTCCGTGACGATAGCCGGCAAGCCGGCATCGCTCGACACTTCACGTCACATAGGGTACATGCCCGAGGAAAGAGGTCTTTACGACAACGCCACCGTGGAGAAACAGATAATGTTTTTCGGAATGCTCAAGGATGGCGACCCGGCAAGAATGCGGCAGGTGATGAAAGAATACATAGAGCTGTTCAACCTTACCGGCCAGGAGCGTCGCAAGGTCAAGGAACTGAGCAAGGGGAACCAGCAGAAGGTGCAGATAATCGCCACGCTGGTGCATGAGCCTGAACTGGTGATTCTCGACGAGCCTTTCAGCGGCTTCGACCCCATAAACGGTGCTCTTCTGCAGGAACTCATAGACCGTCTGCACAATCGCGGCGCCACGATAATCCTGTCGTCGCACAATATGCACGCTGTGGAGGAGATGTGCTCCCACATAGCGCTTGTGAGCCATGGCCGCATACTCGTGGACGGGCGTCTCGACGACGTCAAGGAAGCCAACAAGACCGACGAGCTTCTGCTCACCACCGCCGCTCCGCTTGACCGCGAACTGGCCATGGATTCCGGCCATTTCCTCGAAATCGGCGACGATGTGCTCCGCAACGGCCGAAAAGGATTCGCTTACCGACTCAAGAAACGTCCCGGCATCCCTAACGGCGAACTCCTCCGCGACATATCCCTCCAGGCCGACGTGCTTCACTTCGAGGAGGCTCTCCCCTCGCTCAACGACATCTTCATGAGGTACACCACCGGTGACATTAATCTCCATATCCCGGCTCCGCAAACGGATACCGCATCCCAAACTGAATACGCATGTCAAAACTTAAACTGATAATAAAGAACGAGGTCATGACCGACCTCACAAGCAAGTCATTCTGGGTAATGACTCTTGTGGTACCGGTGCTGTACGTGGTGTTCGGGCTGATTGTGGGCATGATGGCTGCCGAGTCTGACACGTTCGCAAAATTCGCCAATCCCACGGCACCCGACGAGGAGAACCTCAGCGGATGGCAGATTGCCGGCATGATGGGAGGCCTGCTGCTCACCCTCTTTCTCATGATATACGGCTCACAGATTTACGCCAAGGTGAGGAAAGAGAAAATCAACCGCATCATGGAAGTACTGGCCACTTCAGTCACTGGCAGAACGCTGATGATAGGCAAGGTGATATCGGTGCTGATAGTAGGCTTTGTGCAGCTTGCCGTATGGGTATTGTTCGGGCTTGCCGCCATGGGCATATTCATAGCGGTGGCCGCCGCGGCAATGCCTATGGACTGGCTTGCCGAACCGCATCTGTGGCTGAGCATCATGTGGCTCACCCTCTTCTTCTTCGGCGGCTACCTCTTCTACGGCTCCATCTATGCCGCCTGCGGAGCCATCACCGACAAGGACAACGAGAACCAGGGCTACATGACCGCCATAACCATGCTCCTCCTCATCTCAATGTATGTGGGACAGTTTGCCGTCGACAACGGCACCTCGGCAATCACCCAGATATGCTGCTTCGTGCCATTCACGGCACCCTCGGTATGCACCGTGGCAGCCTTCGCCGGCGACATGCCTGTTTGGGAAACGGCTCTTCAATGCATCCTTCTCTACGGATGGGCCTTCCTCGCCCTCTCTTTCTCCGGAAAGATATATACCAGCTCTATCCTTCTGAAAGGGCGCAAGTTCTCGCCAAAAGACATCGTTCTATTCCTCAAGGCCAAATAAGCCTGCAATATCAGGCCATTCGGAAATAAAATATTTTAGCGATAAATTTTGCATATGGCAAAATTTATCGCTAAATTTGTAACCGAAAATTTGTGGGGATTTATCGCGTCGGATTCATTTAAAATTCGGATCAGGCGAAACCTCAAAAGAAAATAACTTAAAACGATTCTAATACCATGGAACTACCCTACGCGGAATCTTGGAAGATCAAGATGGTAGAGCCTGTTCGGAAGAGCACGGCCGAAGAGCGTGAAGAATGGCTGAAAGCTGCGCATTACAATGTGTTTCAGCTGAAAGCGTCGGAAGTATACATCGATTTGCTTACCGACTCAGGCACGGGGGCGATGAGCGACCGCCAATGGGCCGCCATGATGACCGGCGACGAGAGCTATGCCGGCTCTACGTCCTTCTATGAGCTACGCGACACCATACGCCGCATCACCGGCTTTGAATACGTAGTGCCCACTCACCAGGGCCGCGCTGCCGAGAACGTCCTCTTCTCTCACCTGGTACACGCCGGCGACTATGTGCCCGGCAATTCTCATTTCGACACCACCAAAGGACATATAGAGGCCCGCAAGGCTTTTGCCGTTGACTGCACAGTCGATGATGCCAGGAATACCCAGCTCGAAGTGCCCTTCAAAGGCAATGTGGATCCCGCAAAGCTCGAGAAAGCCCTTAAGGAGTATGGCGACAAGGTGCCTTTCATCATCGTGACCATCACCAACAACACCGCCGGCGGACAGCCCGTATCGATGCAGAACCTTCGCGAAGTGAGGGCTCTGGCCGACAAGTATGGCAAGCGTGTGGTGTTCGACTCGGCACGCTTCGCCGAAAACGCCTACTTCATCAAGACGCGTGAAGAGGGTTACGCCGACAAAACCATCAAGGAGATATGCCGCGAGATGTTCGACCTCGCCGACACGATGACCATGTCGTCGAAAAAAGATGGCCTCGTGAACATGGGCGGCTTCATAGCCACTCGCTGGGAGGACGTTTACGAAGGATGCAAGAAATTCGCGATACCTTACGAGGGTTACCTCACCTACGGAGGCATGAACGGCCGCGACATGGCCGCGTTGGCCGTAGGTCTCGACGAGAACACCGAGTTCGACATGCTTCACACGCGCATCCATCAGGTGGCACTGCTCGGCAAGCTCCTTGACGAATACGGCATACCCTATCAGCGCCCCGCCGGCGGCCACGCTATCTTCGTGGATGCCCTCAAGGTGCTCACGAATGTGCCCAAGGAGGAGTTCCCGGCCCAGACGCTTACCGTGGAGCTCTACCGCGAGGCAGGCATACGCGCCTGCGAGATCGGCTACATCCTCGCCGACCGTGACCCAGTGACTCGCGAAAACCGCTTCGGCGGCAACGACTTCGTGCGCCTCGCAATCCCCCGCAGGGTTTACACCGACAACCACATCCGCGTGATTGCCGCCGCCCTCAAGAACGTTTACGACCGACGGGAGTCAATAAACCACGGCGTAAGAATAACCTGGGAAGCCGAGCTGATGAGACACTTCACCGTCAAGCTCGAACCAGTAAAATAACGGATCTACAAATTAGACCTACAATATATATCCATGCACAGGGATGCCGCGACGGTATCCCTGTGCTGTTTGCTCTATTCTGATTTGTCCTATTCTCATTCGAGGGTGCTAATTTTAGATATCATAAAGAGTTGTTAATCAAGGTTAATACTTCAGTAAACGTTGTATTTTCACATCGGCTCTCCCCGATATGTATTTATTTTTTCGTAACTTTGCGCCAAGTTTGTCTTTGAACAAAGTTCCTGAGCCATATTGGCGTGACTTTTGTTATATAAGATAAACTCCCAACGGGGCGGCCGCCGGATTCCACTGCCGACAGAGCCATTGTCCCGGAAACAATTAACATACATGCAGATAGAAAATACACAAATAACAACTACCGGCAAAAAGGCGGATTCTGCCACGCTCAGCGACATAGTCGTGGAAGCGGTGCGCGACTTGAAAGGGAAAGGCATCACGGTGATTGACCTCGACTCACTGGAAACGGCACCGGCCTCCCGCTTCGTAATATGCCAGGGCAAGTCGACAACCCAGGTGGGCTCGATTGCCGACAATATCGTCGACAAAGTCAGGGAAGCCACAGGCATCAAGCCTTACAACATCGACGGAACCCGCAATTCACAGTGGGTTGTCGTGGACTATGGCTCCGTGATGGTTCATGTGTTCCTTCCCGAGACCCACGACCTCTATAATCTCGAAGACCTCTGGAGCGATGCCTCCATTGAGGTATTGCCAGACATTGACTAACATATCCCCCCATGAACTTATTCCCAGCTCCCAAGAAAGGAAAAGGCGGCTCCAGCAAAAGGCCTCTCTTCAACATGTACTGGATGTACGCCCTCATCATATTGTCGCTGTTGGCGCTATACTATTTTCAAGATGGCAGCCAAAGCAAGGAGACCGACTGGAGCGACTTCGAGAAGGCGGCGCTCGCCGGCGACTTCGACAAGATAGCCGTAATGGCCTCCAACGGCACCGCCGAAGGTATTCTGACCCAGCAAGGCGCCAAAAACCAGAAGTTCGATATGTCGCCGACATTCTCCGGCGAGAAAAAACTCATTACCACAATCCCCTCGTCCGACAAAATACAGGACAAGATAGATGCGTGGAACAGCCAGCTGGCAGCCGCCGGCAAACCGGAGATTAAGGTGGTGTATGAAAAGAGTTCCGACCTGATGAAGTTCTTCTGGTACTTCGGGCCACTGATACTCATAGTGGGCTTCATGCTCTACATGTCACGGCGGATGAGCAGCGGCGCCGGGGGCGGCGGAATCTTCAACGTCGGCAAGTCAAAGGCCATGGTTTTCGACAAGGACAACGGCACCAACGTCACCTTCGAGGATGTGGCCGGCCTCTCGGAAGCCAAGGTAGAGATAGAGGAAATTGTGGAGTTTCTCAAGAATCCCCAGCGCTATACCGACCTGGGCGCCAAGATACCCAAAGGGGCACTCCTGGTAGGCCCTCCGGGAACGGGCAAGACACTGCTGGCCAAGGCCGTGGCCGGCGAGGCAAGCGTGCCCTTCCTCTCCATGTCGGGTTCCGACTTCGTGGAGATGTTCGTGGGCGTAGGTGCCGCTCGCGTGCGCGACCTCTTCAAGCAGGCCAAGGAGAAGGCTCCCTGCATAGTGTTCATCGACGAGATCGACGCTGTGGGCCGCGCCCGTGGACGTAACCCCAACATGGGTAGCAACGATGAAAGGGAGAACACTCTCAACCAGATGCTTACCGAGATGGACGGCTTCCAGTCGAACAACGGCGTGATATGCCTTGCGGCCACCAACCGCGCCGACATGCTCGACAAAGCACTCCTGCGTCCGGGACGTTTCGACCGCCAGATATATGTGGACCTCCCCGAGCTTTCCGACCGTGAGGCCATCTTCAAGGTGCACCTGCGCAACATAAAGGTCAATTCGAAGCTTGATGTGGAGCAGCTTGCCCGTCAGACGCAGGGCTTCTCGGGCGCCGATATAGCCAACGTATGCAACGAGGCTGCCCTGATTGCCGCCCGCAACAACAAGAAGTCGGTAGACTGGGACGACTTCATGGCGGCAATCGACCGCATAGTGGGCGGTCTGGAGAAGAAGAGCCGCATCATCACCGATGATGAGAAGAAGGCGATAGCCACCCATGAGGCAGGACATGCCACGGTGACATGGATGATTCAGTACGGCAATCCGCTGGTAAAGGTAACAATCGTTCCGCGTGGCCGCGCCCTTGGTGCTGCCTGGTATGCTCCCGAGGAGCGTCAGATTATTCCCACGCAGGCGTTGCTCGACACGATGTGCGGTCTGCTTGCAGGTCGTGCCGCCGAAGAGGTGTTCCTCGGCCAGATCGGTACCGGTGCCAGCGACGATCTCGAGAAATGCACAAAAATAGCCCGGTCTCTCGTACTCGTTTATGGCATGAGCGACAAACTGCCAAACCTCAACTACAACGACTCTTCGGGTCAGGACATGGGCTTCACGCGTCCTTACAGCGAGGAAACGGCCCAGATTATCGACGATGAGATAAAACGTATCATCAACGAACAGTATGAACGCGCCAAGTCGATTCTTAAGGAATACGCCCGCCAGCATAACGAGATTCGCGACCAGCTTATAGAGCATGAAGTGATTTATCACGATGATGTGGAGCGTATCCTTGGCCCGCGCAAATGGGTGAGCCGTACCGATGAGATAATAGCTCTCAACAAGAAGCAGGAGGAAGAGGAGAAACGTGCCAAGGCTTTGGGTATCGGCACCGACGCCGACAAACTGCCTGAACCTCAGGCCGTAGCCAATGATGATGACGACGACGACACCCCGCCTCCGTTCGCTCCGAGAAAATAAGATCTGAAAATCCTCTTTATACCCGGGTATAAAGAGGGATTTTCATAATGTCTCGAAAATATCAGCTGTTACAATCGGCGTATTTTTGGCGAATATAGCGCATTTGCTTAAATAATTGACGCCAGCCGCCGATTAAAATCATGTCGGAAACTGATTTTTAAATTTCGGTTTCCTCGATATTGAAACGGGTGTCCCGAATGCGGACAATATACATAGAGGAAAAGAAAGAACATAATAGAGAAGAAAATGAAGTACAGAACCATTTGGTATCCGGCGGCGATGGCATTATGTGTGCTGTCGCTAAGCTCGTGCAAAGGGAAACAGCAGGAGAACGTTCAGCAGATTCCTGAACTGGCGGTCATGACCATCGGTGAGGAGAACGCGCAACTTGAGACAGGGTTTCCCGCCACACTGAAAGGCACCAACGACGTGCAGATACATCCTCAGATTCAGGGCTTCCTCACGAAGGTATACGTAGAGGAAGGTCAGCAGGTACGCGCCGGACAGGTGCTCTTCACGATAGACCAGGTTACGCTCAAGGCGGCTGTCGACGCCGCCCAGGCTGCTGTGCAGGTGGCGCAGGCTAACGTTAACACCGCCACCACTAATGCCAACAACAACAAGATTCTTCTTGACAAGAACATCATATCGGCGCCGGCCTACCAGACATCGGTAGACGCTCTCAACGCCGCCAAGGCCCAGTACAACCAGGCTGCCGCCAACCTTGCCTCGGCACGCAAGAATCTGTCGTACTCGACGGTGACGGCTCCCATAAGCGGCCTCGTGGGAACCATACCTTATCGCGAGGGCTCTCTCGTTTCACCCCAGAGCGAGCTTACCGTGATTTCCAACAACAGCTCCATCGACGCCTATTTCTCGCTTAACGAGAAGGATATTCTGGCCCTTACCGACAACGGCAAGCGCACCCTGCAGCAGGCCATTGCCGCCATGCCTCCCGTGACGCTGATGCTTGCCAACGGCGAACGCTATGGGCGCCCGGGCAGAGTGGAGTCGATTTCCGGCGTGATTGACCCGGCCACCGGCGCCGCTACAGCTAAGGCCGTATTCCCCAATCCCAACGGTATGCTTCACAGCGGAAACACCGGAAGGGTGATGATTCCACAGGCTCATAACAACGCCATACTCGTGCCTCAGTCGGCAACGTATGAGATGCAGGACATGAAATTCGTCTACGTGCTGGGCGACAGCAACAAAGTGCATTCGGCACCCATCACCATTGCCGAAGAGAACGACGGCAAGAACTATATAGTGATAGGCGGCCTGAAGCCGGGTCAGCAGATTGTCACAGAAGGCGTTGGTATTTCCGTCAAGGACGATATGGTAATCAAGCCCAAGAAATAAGAGCGAGTTATGAAATTATCCACATTCATAAACAGGCCGGTACTGTCGACGGTAATATCCATCTTCATAGTACTGCTGGGCTTGCTGGGACTTATGTCGCTGCCTATTGAGCAGTACCCCAACATAGCTCCTCCTACCATCTCGGTATCGACCAACTACACCGGCGCCAACGCACAGGCTGTGCTCAACTCGGTGATCGCTCCTCTCGAAGAGCAGATCAACGGCGCCGAGAACATGGACTACATGTATTCGTCGGCTGCCAACAACGGCTCGGCGCAGATTCAGGTATACTTCAAGCCGGGCACCGACCCCGACATGGCGGCGGTGGACGTGCAGAACCGTGTGGCCAAAGCCGCCAGCCAGCTCCCCAGCGAGGTCAACCAGGTGGGCGTGATCACCCAGAAACGCCAGAGCTCAATGCTTATGGTGTTCAACGTCTACGACGAAACCGGCAAATACTCCGAGGAGTTCGTGGAGAACTATGCCGCCATCAACATCATCCCTGTGGTGAAGCGTGTGGAAGGCGTCGGCGAAGCCATGGTCATGGGTGCCGACTATTCCATGCGCATATGGCTCAAGCCTGAGGCCATGGCCTCCTACGGACTGATGCCCAGCGATATCACCGCCGCTCTTGCAGAGCAGAACATTGAGGCTGCTCCGGGTCAGTTCGGCGAAAACGGCGACCAGTCCTATCAGTATGTGATGCGTTACAAGGGACGTCTCACCGAGGAGAAGGAATTCAAGGACATCATAGTCCGCGCCACCCCCGACGGCGAGATTCTACGTCTCAGCGATGTGGCCGACGTGGAATTGGGACGTCTATCATACGGCTTCCATTCCACCACCAACGGCAAGATCGGCGTAGCCGCCATGATTATGCAGTCGCCCGGCTCAAACGCCACACAGGTGGTCAAGGATATTCAGAAAGAGCTCGACAAATTCCAGAAAGAGGCTCCCGAGGGTATAAAGATCATCACCACCATGGATGTCAACGAGTTCCTCTTCGAGTCAATCCACGAGGTGATCAAGACCCTTATCGAGGCCTTCCTGCTGGTGTTCCTGGTAGTGTTCATCTTCCTGCAGGATTTCCGTTCTACGCTCATCCCGATGATTGCCATTCCTGTGGCTCTGATCGGTACATTCTTCCTGATGTACATCTTCGGGTTCTCCATCAACCTGCTGACGCTGTCGGCTCTTGTGCTGGCAATCGCGATTGTTGTCGACGACGCCATAGTGGTGGTGGAGGCCGTGCATGCCAAGCTTGACCAGGGCTACACATCGGCGCGGCGAGCTTCCATCGACGCCATGAACGAGATTGCCTCAGCCATCATTTCCATCACGCTGGTAATGATGCTCGTGTTCATCCCCGTATCCTTCATGGGCGGAACGTCGGGTGTGTTCTACCGTCAGTTCGGTCTCACCATGGCCATGGCCATATTCCTCTCGGCATTGAACGCCCTTACCCTCACGCCGGCCCTCTGCGCCGTATTCCTCAAGCCTCACAACGGAGAGGAGAAGAATCTCAAGGAGCGTATGAGGGATGCTTACGCCACTACCGGCGAAGTGGTGAAGAACACTTACAAAAAGCGTCTCGGCTTCCACTTCCCTCCCCTCGTGACATCGCTGCTCCTCGTGGCTGCTATCGTGTTCCTCGTGCTCGGATGGTATGAGTTCGAGAATGTGGCTCTCAGTGTGCTCGCTTACGCCGTGGCTATCCTCGCCGTAATCGGCATATTCCAGAAGAGCTTTATCGACGCCTTCAACAATGTGTTCGGCAAGCTGCAGAACAAGTACCAGAAATGGACAAGTTTCTTCATCAACCACAAGATACTGAGTTTCTGCACGGTAGGCGTGGCCATGGCTGCGCTGGTAATCATGATGATGCGTACTCCTACATCGCTTGTGCCCAATGAGGACACGGGTACGATAATGGGCGTAGTGGACATGCCGCCCGCCACATCAATGGAGCGCACCAAGAGCATCATGGACCGCGTGGACTCCATATGCGGCACCATTCCCGCCATCAGCGTGCGTAACGCCATCACAGGCTACAGCTTCGTGTCGGGACAGGGCAACACCTACGGCTCATTCATCATCAAGCTGAAACCATGGAACGAGCGTGACGCCAAGACCGAGTCGGCGCAGGCGGTACTCGCCCAGCTATACCAGAAGACTGCCAGCGTGCCCGACGGCCGTATTATGTTCTTCCAGCCTCCTATGATCTCGGGTTACTCGGCCACTTCCGGCTTCGAAATCCGTCTGCAGGACAAGACCGGCGGTAGCCTTGAGAACTTCTTCAAGGTTTATCAGCAGTTCATCGCCGCCCTCAATGCCCGTCCGGAAATAGCAATGGCATATTCGACGTTCAACCCTGCCTATCCGCAGTATCTCGTCGAGCTTGATGTGGCCAAGATCAAGCAGGCCGGTCTGACTCAGAATGCCATTCTCACAACTCTGCAGGGTTATTACGGCGGTATGTACATATCGAACTTCAACAAGTTCGGCAAGCTCTACCGCGTGATGATGCAGGCGAATCCCGAGGCCCGCGTGTCGCCGGAGACCCTGAAGCGTATCAAGGTTCGCAACGGCGCCACAATGGCCCCCATCGACAACTTCGTGAAGCTTACACGCGTATATGGTCCCGACATCATCAACCGCTTCAACATGTTCACGTCGATAGCCGTGACGGGTTCGCCATCGCCCGGTACTTCCTCAGGTCAGGCCATCGCCGCCATCGAGGAAGTGGCCGCACAGTCATTGCCTGCCGGATTCGGCTACGAGTACTCGGGTCTTACCCGCGAGGAGGCTACGCAGGGTTCCAGCCAGACTGCCTATGTGTTCGGCCTCGTGATTCTATTCGTATACCTGCTGCTGTCGGCACAGTATGAATCGTACATCATCCCGTGGGCCGTGATTCTCTCCGTGCCCTTCGGCCTTATGGGTTCATTCATCTTCGCCAAGTTCATGGGCATCGACAACAACATCTACCTTCAGATCGCGCTCATCATGCTTATCGGACTTCTTGCCAAGAATGCCATTCTGATAGTAGAGTTCGCGCTGGAGCGCCGCAGAGCCGGCGTAAGCGTTGTCAAGTCGGCCATCCTGGGAGCCGCCGCCCGTCTGCGTCCTATCCTCATGACTTCTCTGGCCATGATTATAGGTCTGTTGCCTCTGATGTTCGCCAGCGGCGCCGGTGCCAACGGCTACCGCGCCCTCGGTACAGGTGCTATCGGCGGTATGTTGATAGGTATGATCCTACAGGTGCTTGTGGTGCCCGCTTTGTTCGTGGCTTTCCAGTATCTCCAGGAGAAGTTCACTCCCATGCAGTGGAAAGACACCGATACCTCCGGACTCAACCCTGAACTCGAACAGTACAGCATCGACCAGAACCGCGAACAAAAGTAAACTATCAGAAATGAAACCGATAAGAATCATACTGACAGCCGTGCTGGCCATATCCATGACCAGCTGCGGCTTATACAAGAAATACGAGATGCCGATAGAGAATCCGTATGTCAACAGATATGCGGAATCTGAGGCGAAGGCCGACTCCACCTCCCTGCCCTATCTTGGCTGGGAGAAGGTGTTCACCGATCCTCTGCTTGCCGGCTACATACGCACAGCGCTCGCCGAAAATACCGACATCGACGACGCCCGCCTGAATGTGGAGATAGCCCAGGCGCAGCTCAAAGGTGCCAAGCTTGCCTATCTGCCCTCTGTGGCTCTCAATCCCAACGGTGGCGCCGCCAAGTATGGCGCCGGTAAAATGGATACTTGGACCTACACCATTCCAATGTCGGTGCAATGGGAAATCGACGTGTTCGGCAAGATGCTCAACCGCAAGCGCGGTGCCAAGGTCACCGTCGAACAAATGGAGGACTACCGCCAGGCTGTAAGGTCGCAGATAATCTCCGCCGTGGCCAACACTTATTATGGTCTTGTGCTTCTCAAGCAGCAGCTGGCCCTCACAGAACGTACTTCTGTGATTTGGAAGGACCAGGTGGAGTCGATGAAGCTGATGAAAGAGGCCGCCTATGTCAACGAGGCCGCCGTGGTGCAGAGTGCCGCCAACTACTGGAGCATCATGTCGTCGATTCCCGACATAAAGCAGAGCATCCACGAGCTGCAGAACACCATGTCGCTTCTCCTTCACCAGAACGCACGCGACTATGCCGTGACCGACAATCTGACATTCGACCTGCCGGTGGATGTAGCCAAGGGTGTGCCTGTATGCTATCTGGCGGCCCGGCCTGACGTGCGTGCCGCCGAAAGAGGCCTTGCCGCCGCTTATTACGGCGTCAACTCCGCACGCGCCGCTTTCTACCCAAGCTTGACGATTAGCTCTAACGGTGGATTCACCAACATGCTCGGCCAAATGGTGTCAAACCCCGGCAAATGGTTCATACAGCTTGCCGGCTCGCTGGTGGCTCCTATATTCTCCAGAGGTCAGAACATAGCCAATCTTGAAGTGGCCAAAGCCAAACAACAACAGGCCTTCAACAACTTCGAGAACAGCGTGCTCGCCGCCTCCGCAGATGTCAGCGACGCCCTCTCCTTATACAAAAACAATCACGAAAAAAGGGAATATCTGCTCCAGCAGATAAATAATCTTGAAAAATCTGTGGAAATTACTCAGGAATTATTATCTTTGGACCAGAAAACCACTTACCTTGAAGTGCTGACGGCGCAGTCGAGTCTGCTTAGCGCTCAGCTGGCAAGTCTGAACTGCTGGCACAACAAGGTGACGGCGCTCATCAACCTCTATCAGGCTGTGGGCGGCGGTCGCTGACCTTAGAGCGCGTTTCTTAACTTAGAACAATGACATGGCAGGGCATTCTTTCTCGAAAGGATGCCCTGCGCGTTTACCTACATAATAACCATAAAAACTCATGACTATGTCGGAAATCAGCCCATTGGCATTTGTACATCCGGAGGCGAAGATAGGCAAGGATGTTACAATCAGTGCATTTGCCTATATCGACAGGGATGTAGTGATAGGCGACGGATGCGAGATACGTCCCCACGTGTCCATATTGCAGGGAGCCCGTATCGGCAGCAACAACCGGTTCTACGAGGGATGCATCATCGCGGCCACTCCCCAGGACTTCCGCTGGCAAGGCGAGGAGTCGTATGTGGAGATCGGCGATGACAACATCATCCGTGAACATGTGATAATCAACAGGAGCATCTATGAGCATCAGAGCACGCGCATAGGAAGCCACAGCTTCATCATGGCCCAGACGCATATAGGCCACGACGCAAGCATCGGCAACCATGTGGTGCTCGGCAACTCTGTGAAAATAGCCGGCTCGGTGACCATCGGAGACTACTCCATACTGTCCAGCTCGGCGCTTGTTCATGAGCGCTGCGAAATAGGCCAGTGGGCTCTTATAAAGGGTGGCTGCCGCGTCAACAGCAATGTGCCCCCATATGTGGTGATGGCCCACAACCCCATAGAATATTATGGCGTTAACGCCTTCATTCTCCGCAAGGGGAAGTTCAGCGAGGATACCATCGACAATATCGCCAAATGTTTCCGGCACCTGTACCAGTCGAACACCTCGACGTTCAACGCCGTGCGGCGCATAGAGGCCGACGTCGACCCGGGCGTGGAGCGCGACGCCATTGTAGACTTCATCCGCAACCATAAATACAAGCTCGCCGCCATCCGCTTCGACGACCGCGAACTCTGATAGACCTTAAAGACCTTAGACACCTTAGAGACCTTAATTTTTCTGACATTCAAGCCGATATTTGGATGTCAGAAAAATTTTTATTAATTTTGCAGCTGTTTTGTGGCACATCCTTAAAAGCTGACGGAAAGATGCAGCCGACGGCGATATGAGAAAGTGAGATGGCACCGGAACAATGTATTAATCTTTTAAGAATTAGAACTGAGTTACAGCCATGGCTAAAACTTGTCAGATCACAGGCAAAAAGGCGTCGGTGGGCAATAATGTTTCCCACTCGAAGCGTCGTACCAAGCGCAAGTTCGAGGTAAACTTGCATACGAAGAAATTCTTCTGGGTAGAGCAAAACATGTGGATAGAGCTTACATTGAGCTGCAGCGCCCTGCGTACCATCAACAAGATCGGTCTCAACGCCGCTATCAAGAAAGCTGAGGCAGAGGGTAATCTTGACCTCCGCGACATTAAAATCATCTCCTTCTAAAGCATCCTACACAAAATGGCAAAGAAAGCAAAAGGTAATCGCGTCCAGGTAATCCTGGAATGCACCGAACATAAGGCCAGCGGTATGCCCGGTATGTCTCGTTACATCACCACCAAAAACCGCAAAAACACTACGGGCCGTCTGGAGTTGAAGAAATACAACCCCATCCTCAAAAAATACACCATTCACAAAGAAATTAAATAAGACTGAGCAATGGCAAAGAAAACTGTGGCCTCAATCCAGAAAGGTGAAGGCCGTACTTACTCCAAAATCATCAAGATGGAAAAGTCTCCCAAAACCGGCGCTTATGTCTTCAAGGAGGAAATGGTTCCCAACGACGCCGTCAAAGAGGCTCTTAAATAACAATCAACTCAATCTCACAATAGAGGCTGCACCTTCAGGATGCAGCCTCTTATTATTTCGTCTCCCTATTCAGCCGTCTCAGAACACGTAGCTGAGACCCAAACCGAAGAAAGCCCCTCCGGTATCCTTCATCCAGCTGTATTTGCCCTGGACCTGCATCTTGAGATTGCGCGTGAAATAGAGGTCGAAACCCAGACCGAAGTTGCCTCCCACCCTGTTGAGGGTGAAGCTGTCATCGGGATCCGGCTGAGTCACACGCCAGCTGTTGTAGGTGAGTCCCACCAGCGGATATATGCCGAACCCCTTCACCAGCCGGAACGGAAACTGCATGTCGACATCCAGCATGAATGCCGATTTGTCGTGCGACTGAAACACACATCCCACGTCGGGCGACAATCGGAAATGCTCGGCAAACTCCCACTGGAAATTCACGTCGACGTATCCACCCTTGTTGTATGTGGCGAAACCGCCCATCACGCCCACCGACTTCTCGCCTTTCCCAAAGGCATGAACCCGCAGAGGGCTTACACAGCATAACAGAGCCATTACTCCCCAAAGAGCCAGTCTTGTCTTTCTCATCATCTTTTCCTTTTCGTCCTTGAGGCCATCCCCGCCGCCATCCCGGCCTGACAGAGACAACCGCCTATATCTCAAACGCTTTTTAACATAAAAAGTTTTAACACCCGCATAAGAGAGTAAGGTCTTTACTGACCTTACTGACCTTAAACTGCGCTGGTTTACAATAATCGGGCTAAAAATATCATTATAAGTATGGGGGTCGGTTTTACGGCCTGCGAGAGGAATTACGTAATGTCAGCAGTAGAAATAATCAGCAACAAGGAGATGGGCATGTCGCGGGTGGCGGCATGCGTGCCTGAGGTACATCCTGCCGGTATTCCGGCAAATATAGCATCCATAAAGTTTCAGGCCGAACAATGTAATGCCGCTGGGGTTGAGGTGGCGGTATTTCCTGAGATGTGCGTCACAGGCTACACCTGTGCCGACCTTTTCCACGACAGTCTGCTTCTCGACGATGCCTTGTCGGCTCTCGCTGACCTCGCCGACTTTTCACGCAATATCAATACCGTGATTTTCATCGGCGCTCCCATTAGCCACAACGGTTCTCTCTACAACTGCGCCATCGCCATCGGCGACGGCAGGATTTTAGGGGCAGTGCCTAAATGCCATCTCCCAAATTATAATGAATTTTATGAAGGACGCTGGTTCGCCTCCGGGTTCGACATCCCCGACGAAGGGGTGACCATTGAAATCCCTGGCCATGCCAATGGAGACAATCCACTGACCTTCAAGCTGTCGCGCCATCTGCTTTTCGATATCGGGAACACACTGTACGGAGTGGAGCTTTGCGAAGACGTGTGGGTACCGACGCCACCGAGCGGAGAGCTTGCGCAGGCAGGCTCCGACATCATCCTCAACCTGTCGGCCTCGGATGCCTTGATAGGCAAACGCGCTTATACAGTAGACCTTATCAATGGCCAGTCGGCACGCTGCCGTTGCGGTTACGTCTACGCCTCGGCTGGCTTCGGCGAGTCGTCGACCGACCTGGCCTTCGCCGGCAATGCCTTCATATCCGAAAACGGACGTATGCTCGCCTCCTCCCTGCCCTTCACCACCGACGCCGGCATATATGTCGCCGACATCGACGTGCAGCACCTGCGCCACGACCGCATACACTGCAACACTTTCGGCCGCCGCATAAGCGGCGAATACGAGAGAGTTCACGCCGCCATCCCCACCCACCGACAGAAGCCGCTGGAATACCGCGACATAGACCCCACTCCCTTCATCGACGCGGATACCTCGCGTATGCACCAGCGCTGCGACGAGATAAGCTCCATACAGTCTTGGGGACTTGCCACACGGCTAAAGGCCATCAACTGCCGCCACGCCGTGATTGGCATCTCGGGTGGACTCGACTCCACTCTGGCACTCCTCGTTACCGTAAAGGCCTTCGACATGCTCGGCTTTGACAGAAAGGGAATATATGCCATCACGATGCCCGGCTTCGGCACCACCAGCCGCACCAAGAATAATGCCGACCGCCTCATGGCCCTGCTGGGAGTGACCTCCCTTGAGATTCCGATAGCCAAGGCCGTGAACCAGCATTTCGCCGACATTGACCATGACGCCGACAACCACGACATCACCTATGAGAACTCACAGGCACGCCAGCGCACACTCATCCTGATGGACTATGCCAACAAGGTGAACGGGCTGGTGATAGGCACCGGCGACCTGTCCGAGCTGGCCTTGGGATGGTGCACCTACAACGGCGACCATATGTCGATGTACGGCGTCAACGCCTCGGTGCCCAAGACGATGGTGCGCTACCTTGTGGGAGGCTATGCACGCAATGCGGGCGAATCGGAGCTCCGCGACACTCTTGAAGACATCATCGCCACCCCCATCAGCCCCGAGCTTCTTCCCGCCGACGCCAACGGCGAGATTGCACAGAAAACGGAAGACACCGTAGGACCTTACGAGCTTCACGACTTCTTCCTCTACCATATGATGCGTTACGGCACCGACCCCTGCAAGACGGCAGCCATGGCTGCCAAAGGGTTTGCCGGCAAGTACGACCTCCCCTGCATTCTGCATTGGCTGAGAGTGTTCTACCGCCGGTTCTTCAGCCAGCAGTTCAAGCGCAGCTGCATGCCCGACGGCGTAAAGGTCGGCTCCATATGTCTCTCGCCGCGCGGCGACTGGCGTATGCCCTCCGACGCCTCAGCCGACATTTGGCTCCGAAGAATCGACAGCGCCATTAACAACACACTGAAATGAATTTAGACGAACAGATATTACTTATTGCCAACGGATATCACACGCCATTCCTTGATTTCCTGATGACGGCATTCACCGGCAGCTTGATATGGGTACCATTCTACATCGCCTGCTTTGCGGGACTTGTCTATAAATATGGCTGGAGCAAAGCATTTGTGATGCTTGCGGTTATAGGATGCGCGGTAGCGGCAGCCGATCAGGTATGCAGCCATATGCTCAGGCCCATGTTCGAGCGGCTACGACCGTCGAACCTCGAGAATCCCTTCTCTCAGTACATCACGGTGGTCAACGGTTATCGAGGCGGAGCCTACGGCTTCCCTTCGTGCCATGCCTCCAACTGCTTCGCGCTCGTAGGCGCCTTGTCGGTATTCACGCTGTCGCGACGTTTTACAGCCATATTGACGGTATGGGCATTGCTGCTATGCTTCACGCGCATGTATCTCGGCGTCCATTATCCCTCCGACTTGCTTGTCGGCGCAATGATAGGCGGAACCATTGGCGCATCTTTCGCCATGATATGCCGCTCGCTGGCTCCCAACATAAAAAAATACAGACAAAGCACAGGGTATACACCCTATACGCTTCGTCTGCAGTCAATAACATCATCAACCATTACCCTGACACCCGTGACAATACCTGTGGCCATTCTGCTGCTCACACTACTGATATGCACAATGGTGTCGATAATAATCTAATCCATGAAAGAACTGTCATCACACTCAGTGCCGCGATTCACCCGTGAAGACATCACCAAAGCTCTTGAGACCCTGAAGGCGGGCGGCGTAATCCTCTATCCCACCGACACCATCTGGGGACTGGGCTGTGACGCCACAAACCCCGAGGCTGTGGAGAAAATTTACTATATCAAGGGGCGGTCGGAGAGCAAGGCCATGCTCGCGCTCGTAGGCTCCGACGGCCAGCTCCAGAATGCCGTGGCACATATCCCCGAGATTTCGTGGGAACTCATCGACAGTGCCGTGCATCCCCTCACCATCATCTACGACCATCCCAAAGGTCTTGCCCACAATCTCATAGCCCCCGACGGCTCGATGGGCATACGGATTACCAACGAGAACTTCTCCCGCACGCTATGCCAGCGCTTCGGCAAGCCGATAGTGTCGACGTCGGCCAACAAAAGCGGCCAGAAATCGCCGGCCACATTCGCCGACATACCGCGCGAAATCAAGGAGAAAGTAGACTATATTGTCAAATATGGCCGCGACAACTCCTTGCCGCACACCGCCTCCAATATCATCAAGATATCAGACGGCGGCGTGGTCAAGGTGATAAGGTAAGAGCGCGTCCTTTAGAGCGCGTTCATTAAGATTTAGGGATCGCAGCGGTTCAGAGCAAACCATCGGTATACCTGCCCAGCCTCTTCATGCTTATGGAGAAGGAGACACGGTACAGACCATAGGCTATCAGCGATATGCCGAGCCACAGCCATTCCACATACAGGCTCTGGATCGGATTGGTAAGCCATATTATCGAGAAACCAATGGTACAGAAAAGGAGGAGTATCATCCATATCACCCATACCGGATTATACGCCATGAGCATACACGACTCGCAGACGCCGTTGATGGCCACCACCAGAATCCATATTCCTATAATGTACATGAACGTAAGCGTGAGTTCCGGAGCCGGGATACAGAACATCCATATACCGGCAATCAGCTCCAGAATAGCAAGGCAGAGGCTCCATCCCCATCCGCTATAGGAAGTATTGCTGAAGGCCACCACCAGATTGGCAACGCCGGCGGCACACATTATGCCGGCAAACACGTATGCCATGACCGGCAACGACTGCATGGGCGCACACAGACACCATATACCGAAACCTATGGCTATCAGCCCTGTAAGCAGCGGCAGCCACCAGAAACGGCTGATAAAACCAGTTGTAAACTTCTTTTTCATAATATACAGATTTTAGAATTTATTCAGCTTGTTTGACATTGTAAAAACAAGTGCTGACTATTTTGGTTCGGTTTTTGTAAGGACTTTAAGGTCATAATCCTAAACTTGCCGGGGGAATAAACCCAACAAGGGCACGGGATGTTATAACAACAGAACCGAGAATTAACAAAAATTCCATAAATTTAATATTATGAATTTTAACAATTTCACCATCAAGTCGCAGGAAGTGGTTCAGAAAGCGATAGACTATGCCAAACAGGCTGGCCAACAGCAGATTGAGCCGTCGCATATCCTGAAGGCGATACTCTCCGAGGGTGAGTCGATAGTCAACTTTATCTTCCAGAAGACGGGAGTAAATCTGCAGACTGTCAAGAGCGGAATTGACGCCGACATTGCCGGACTGCCGAAGGTGTCGGGCGGTGAGGTATTCCTGTCGCGTGAGTCGAACGACGCATTGCAGAAGGCTGTGGAATATTCCAAGAAGCAGGGCGATGAGTATGTTTCGCTGGAGGCCATGCTTATGGGAATCTTCCAGACGCGTTGCAAAGCCGCGCAGGTGCTCAAGGATGCCGGTCTTTCGGAGAAAGAGCTGCAGGCCGCCATTATGGAACTGCGCAAAGGAAACAAGGTAAAGGACCAGAGCGCCGAAGAGACCTATCAGGCTCTCGGCAAATATGCCATAAATCTCAACGACCGTGCGCGTAACGGCAAGCTCGACCCGGTGATAGGGCGCGACGAGGAGATACGCCGCGTGCTTCAGATATTGTCGCGGCGCACCAAGAACAATCCCATGCTTGTCGGCGAGCCGGGCACCGGCAAGACGGCTATCGCCGAAGGCCTCGCCATGCGTATCGTGCGCGGCGATGTTCCCGAGAACCTGAAGACAAAGCAGATCTTCTCGCTCGACATGGGTGCCCTGGTAGCCGGCGCAAAATACAAGGGTGAGTTTGAAGAACGTCTCAAGGCAATAGTCAACGAAGTGTCGAGTTCCGATGGCGAGATTATTCTCTTCATCGACGAGATACACACCCTTGTGGGAGCAGGCAAGGGCGAGGGAGCCATGGATGCCGCCAATATCCTCAAGCCGGCTCTGGCCCGCGGCGAACTCCGCAGCATCGGCGCCACCACCCTCGACGAATACCAGAAATACTTCGAGAAAGACAAGGCTCTCGAACGCCGTTTCCAGAAGGTTATGGTCGACGAGCCTGACGAGCTCTCGGCGATATCCATCCTTCGAGGCCTTAAGGAGCGCTATGAGAACCACCACAAGGTGCGCATCATGGACGAGGCCATCATAGCGGCCGTACAGCTCTCGGTAAGATATATCACCGACAGGTTCCTACCCGACAAGGCCATAGACCTTATAGACGAGGCGGCCTCCAAGCTGCGTCTTGAGATGGATTCCCAGCCGCAGGCCCTCGACGAGGCCAGCCGCAAAATCAAACAGCTCGAGATTGAACGCGAGGCCATAAAGCGAGAGAAAGATGATTACAAGCTCAAGGAGATTGACGAAGACCTCGCCAACCTTCGCGACACTGAAAAGGAACTCCGCGCCAAATGGCAGGCCGAGAAAACGGAAATCAACAAGATTCAGCAGAACAAGATTGACATAGAACAGCTCAACTATGAGGCTGAGAAAGCGGAGCGAGAGGGCGACTATGCCAAGGTTGCCGAGATCCGTTACAGCCGCATCAAACAGAAAGAAGACGAGAACGCCCAGATACAGCTGAAGCTCAAGGAGCTGCAGGGCGATGGAGCCATGATCAAGGAGGAAGTGGATGCCGAGGACATCGCGGAGATTGTGAGCCGCTGGACAGGCATTCCCGTCAAGAAGATGGCCCAGAGCGAGAAGGAGAAGCTGCTCCATCTTGAAGAGGAACTGCACCACAGGGTAGTGGGTCAGGAGGATGCGATACGCGCCGTATCGGATGCCGTGCGCCGCAGCCGTGCCGGCCTCAACGACCCCCGACGCCCAATAGGCTCGTTCATATTCCTCGGCACCACCGGCGTCGGCAAGACCGAACTCGCCAAGGCTCTCGCCGAATACCTCTTCGACGACGAGGACATGATGACACGTATTGACATGTCGGAATATATGGAGAAGCACTCCGTGAGCCGTCTTGTAGGAGCGCCTCCGGGATACGTAGGCTACGAGGAGGGCGGACAGCTCACCGAGGCAGTGCGCAGAAAACCTTATTCCGTAGTGCTCTTCGACGAGATCGAGAAGGCCAACCCCGACGTGTTCAACATCCTTCTGCAGGTGCTCGACGATGGACGACTCACCGACAACAAGGGCCGCTTCATCAACTTCAAGAACACCATCATAATCATGACCTCCAACATGGGTTCCGACATAATACGCGAGAACTTCAAGGACTTCAACGACAAGAAGGAGGATGAGAAGGAGAACATTATCCAGACCACGAAGCAGGATGTGATGGACAGGCTCAAACAGATCATACGTCCGGAGTTCCTCAACCGAATCGACGAGACGGTGATGTTCACGCCACTGGGCAAGAAGGAAATCCTGGAGATTGTGGAGCTGCAGGTAAAGAGCGTCAAGAAGATGCTTATGGCCAACGGCATCACGCTCGACGTGACCAAGGAGGCACTGGATCTACTTGCCGAAGATGGCTACGACCCGGAGTTCGGCGCACGTCCCGTTAAGCGTACAATCCAGCGTATGGTGCTCAACCAGCTGTCGAAGGACATCCTGGCGCAGAAAGTGGACCGCGAACATCCCATCACTATCGACCGCGACGGCGACAACCTCGTGTTCAAAAACTCCTGACCCGCCAACAACGCAAATTTATAGAAAGACTCCACATCGGGATGCCGATGTGGAGTCTTTTGTTTCAGCGCGGACACGTAAAGGAGTCATATCTTGTTGTTGTAGACAGTGCGGATTGATATATTGAGCATACGGGCTATGTCGGCGCTTTTATCTACACCAAGTCGGCGTATGGCATATATCCTCATCTTCGTTGTCAGCGTCTTGCTCTTCTCGATGGCCTCGGAATCCGCCTTCGACTCTTCGGATACGAGCGCATTATATTCCGTCACGAAATTTGGAAAGACCGAGAGAATGGTATTGTCGAGCTCACGGTTGAAAATCTCGTGCATACTGTCGATAATCAACGGGTCGTCGAGATCCATTTTCGCCTCGTCAAATTTCTTGAGTCTGAACTTGCGCAGCATCTTCTTTCTGAAGGTGTCGAAGTCGGCTATATAATCGGAGTTCAGGCGGAAGGCCATGGCGAGCATACCCCGGATAACGCCGTTGGCCTCTGTGAGCCGGCTGTTGGCCTCCTCGAGCGTCCGGTTGTTCTCCTCCACCTTCTCATTGATGTGCCGGAGTTCGGAAATGGCGTCGTCGCGCGACAGAACCGCTGCATGCAATTGCTTGTTCAGGCTTTCCACCTCTTTCTGGGTTTTTCGCACCTTTCTTATCTTTAGTGCCAGAAACACAAGACTCATTATCAGCGCAACCAGGAGCAGAGCCATAAGCACGGTCACGGCCACCAGCTGCCGGTCGCGACGATCTATGTCGTTCTTGTAAGCGTTTCTGACTTCTGGAAACACATTGGATATGCTCACCATGCGGTTACGGTTCTGATAGGCGTTGGCTATGTCGGAGCAGTATGAAAGATAGTCATAAGCGCGTTTCACATCTCCGTGACGGTAAAGGTATATGGCGAGATCCTGCAGGGCCGCCACTTCACGGTTCTCTATCTCGGCGTCGTTTATGGCAGCCACTATCAGATACTTCATCATATTCGTGTCGTCGCCCATCTTTTCGTAATATCGGCTCAACCAATAGGCGTTGATGGCGTTTCGGCGGCTCGACACCTTGTTGCTGTCAACTTGCTTCCGGATATAGGCTATCTCCTCATCGGCAGGTTTGTGCTTGCTCCTGTACCGCACATATGCGGCGAGACCCACCCACAGGTTTTCACTCGTCACTCCATAGCTTTTCAGAGAGTCAATCATTGCCAGACCCTTCCTGTCGAGTTCTTCGCTCTTCGACTTGGTATGTGAAGCATATAGCCACTGTAGAGAATATATGTACTCCATAGTCTGGAAATATCTTATCTTCATGTCGCGGTCGAGGCGAGACACGTCGATGTGGGTCATGGATTTCTCGGCATCGTCAAACAGCCCCATGATGGCGTAAATATTTGCTTCATTCAGGCGCCATTCCGCTATTTCATTCATATCCTCCGAATTGACTCTGGAGAGCATGTCGCCATACAGCGATGCGTAATACAATGCCGAATCGGCATTGTATACCAGATAAGCGTCGCACAACATGCGTATCACTCCTATCTTGTCGCTCTCTTTCTTCGCCTTGGCAAGTGATTCCCGCAATCCTGATATCTCATGCTCCTTGATGGAAATATAATGCTGGTGATTGCGCACCACGGTGTCAAGACGGTGCATCAGTTCACGGTTCTCCTTTATCGCATTGTTGGATGCCGACAAATCTATCGCGATTATCAGCGACAGCATCACTGCCAAACTGAATATATTACGAAATCTTTTCATGATATTTAACCAAAATATTGAACGGCTAAGTTAATTATTTAAGTTTCGCAAGTATGTAATTTCAGAGATACGGGCATAAAAAAACGA
>CAJUAT010000027.1 GCA_910584525.1 uncultured Muribaculaceae bacterium
TTGGTTAGGGGGGATACTACTCCTTACGATGAAATAACGTTTTAGAGGAAAGTTATGAATAATCGGCGAGATACGGGGTATAATCAGAGGAAAACTTCGAGGCCGATAATGCGAAAAATACAGACGTGTCGGATTTTTCGGATCTGGCCGGAGGCCAGGAGCTTGAAGTTTTGGGTGCCGGATTATCACTGTCTCGACCCGTGGACTGCTGAAATAAGCGGCCAGTGGCCGGGCGGTCGTAAAAGTCCTTATCAGGCAACGGCGATAAAGAACACGGAGGGACGGCAATAAGTCTCAGAGATGGCATCAGCGAAGCCGTTGCCAACCCTCGGAGGCATTGCCGGTTCTCGGTGTTGCGGTGAGTCCGAATGCTTCGCACCGCGCACCGGCTTCGCCGACTTGCGCTTTCGGCTCACTCGCGAATGTTATTTCCGCCGGTGCATATAGGCGTGATGCGGTCGGAAGGTGTCAGTGGCTCGTCCACCGTCACCTTATGACGGCATAATCGCCGACAACAACGCAGACCGCCCTGCCTCTTGCCGCCTTAGTATGAATATCCCCGATAGGGTACAATCAGCATTGTCGTGAAATGCTTTATACCCTTAATGGTGTAATATGGATATAATTTATTATCTATGTGACTATCCCATTCAAGGATTGCCATAGCTATGATTCTCACCCTTTATGCAAAAAAATGATAAATGCTCCCCTCGGCCTTTCGCATATCCTGTTCAAAACAACTCTCTCGTTCAATCGCATTGAACAAATTGTAATTTTTGAACAGATAATTTGGCGATGTCACATTTGTTCATTAACTTTACAGCGTTCAATGACGTTGAACAAGACTTAATAACTGAACAATGAGCAATCAAGAAATACTCAATAGAGCCGTTGAAGCCTTGAACAGCAATCTACACCGGGAAAAAGCGACGGTCGATTACTATGGCGAAATTCCATATCTTACCATAATGGGCAAGAGGTTTCTCTGTGTTGTAGAACCAAATCTGGCTCTTGGCGTAATGATTGACAAGATTCCTGACCATTACGGACCGGTTGATAGGGACACGCGAATCCTTTTCGTCACCGTCAACGCAACGCCTAAAATGCTGGAACTTGCAAAGTTGCCCGATGTCAACGTACTTGACTGTGCCGGGAATTTCAATATTCAGTACCAACAGAAGAACGGGAATATAGTTCTGATGCTTGCCAATAAAGGGGAAAAGGCTGTTGAGGACACAACAGCCAAAGCGTATCCGATCTTTTTGGATAAGGGATTGAAAGTGATTTTTTATCTGCTGATGGATAAGCGAAATGTCGGACGGCCTTACCGTAAGATAATGGATGCGACAGGTGTCGCAATCGGAACGGTCAAAAACGTTATTGACGGTATGATATATCAACAGTTTGTTCGCGTTGAAAAGAACAAACGTTTCCTGACGAATACAGACAGGCTCCTGATGCTCTGGGCTACAAATTACGGACTTAATCTTAAACCGAAACTGTTTCAGACCCGTTTCGCGTTTCGTGATGAGGAAAAGCGAAGGAAGTGGAAACATCTGGAACTGCCGGAGGGTATGTTATGGGGCGGAGAGACTGCCGTCGCACTCAAGGACGGGTTCATCACTCCGGGAGAGTTCACTCTTTATAGCGATGTTCCTCCTGCCACTCTGATGAAGACCGGTGCCGTGGTTCCTGACACCGACGGCGAGATTGCCGTATATCAGAAATTTTGGACAGGTGGGGATACAGATACCGTTCCTGCCGTATTGATTTACGCGGATTTGATGGACACGGCCAATGGACGTTGCATCGAAGCTGCTCAAAAGATAAAAGAAAATGAGCTTGAATATCTCCTCTGAAAAGATTGACAATCCTCTGTTGATAGACTTGTTGCGGCAACTCAATCACACGTTTTCAAGAATCGGAAACGATTTCTTTGTAATTGGAGCTACAGCCCGCGATATTATTCTCCAAGTTCTTGCCGACACATCCGCGAGAAGAAAAACCAGAGATCTGGATATTGCTATTGCTGTGCCGGACTGGAACAGGTATAACGAAATCTGCAAGGCACTTACTGATGACGGCTTCGAGAAAGCCACACATCAGGCCCAGAGGTTTTACTACGGTGACTATGAAGTGGACATAGTGCCGTATGGTGCGGTGGCAAAGGATGACGACAACATATATTGGCCGCCGGAGGAAACAATCGCCATGTCGGTCAAAGGATTCGACGAAGTGTTGAGAGAGGCAATAACGGTGTGCGTCAATAATGAATTTGAAATCCGGATAGCCTCGCTTCACGGTCTGTTCCTTCTGAAACTCAATGCGTGGCTTGACCGCAATATCGGCACAGACAAAGATGCCGAAGATATGTGGTATATTGTTGATAACTATTATTTTGCCAACGAAGAAAGAGGCACGCACCCGGCGTTTGCATATTTTATTTAATAAATTTTGGCAGAAAAAAAATTATAGCTATCTTTGCCAAGTGAATATACCATGTACTCGCATAGAATATGTCTTTACTATAGTTCACGCACAAAGTAAATGTGCATTTTGGAATGATTGAAATTTGAGAGTCAGCAAGGAGCTGAGATTTGATTTATGATTGACGTAATCAACCTCAAAGAAATGCCTGAGGGCATCATGGAACTTGGCGGGAGAGTCAAAGTACTTTCCGGCCAGGACATGACGTCTTGTATATTTCCAGAGCCTCTCGATTATGTTGAGGTTCGAAGAATACGGAGGCAGGAAAATGAGATTGATACCGAGTTCGGCTGCCTTGTCCTTGACTGCCTGACAATGCTGGTAACGGGCGTTGTCAAGCGTTCCCCGTCTTTTATTGGTTGCGGAGGTAATTCCCATTTTGCACAAATACTTTATGTTTCACCTATAATCATCATTACTTCTTACCCTTATTACAGTATTCAACAACCTTATTACAGTATTCAACAACCTTTTTTACAGTATTCAACCAATGAGAAAACTATCTACGCTACTACTGGGCGCAGGAATGTCTCTCATGGCGATGAACTCGACGGCGGCAACATTTATCGGCGACCGCACCGATTTCCGCGACGAGACCATCTACTTTGCCATGACCACGCGTTTCTATGACGGAGACCCCAAAAACAATGTCTACTGCTGGGACGGCGTGAAGAACATCAACGACCCCGAATGGCGAGGAGACTTCCGCGGCCTTATCAATAAGCTCGACTATATCAAGGCGCTCGGATTCACCGCCGTATGGATCACCCCTATCGTCGAGAACGGCTCGGGCCTCGACTACCACGGCTACCATGCCATGGACTTCAGCAAGATTGACCACCGCTATGTAGCCAAGGACCTTGACGACAAGGGCGCCGACGTGGCGTTCCAGGAACTCATCGACGAGGTGCACAAGCGCGGCATGAAGCTGATACTCGACATCGTGCTCCAGCACACGGGCAACTTCGGCGAGGGCACGCTCTGCAAGATGTTTGAGAAAGACTACACCAAGGATCTCGGGGACATCAACGCCTCGATGCTCGTAGTGCCCCAGGAGCGCGGAGGCAAGCTTCCCGCCAACTATCCCAGCATGCTCCCCGCAGAACAGTACGGGACACGCCTGGCGATGATGAAGAACACCGACTTCACCAACCGCGACACACACAACCTGTGGCACCACAAGGCATGGTTTGACTGGGACGACCCCTCACGCTGGTGGGGCCAGATAGCTGGTGACTGCGTGGACCTCAACACCGAGCACCCGACCGTGACCAACTATCTCGTCGAGTGCTACTCGCGCTTTATCAAGATGGGTGTCGACGGCTTCCGAATCGACACAGCCGGGCATATCCCCCGCCTGTCGTTCAACAAGATGTTCCTCCCGCAGCTCCTGGAGGCATCACAGTCGCCCGAGGCCATAGCCAAGCGCGGCAACACGCCGTTCTTCATGTACGGCGAGGTATGCGCCCGCTCGACGGAGGTAATCTACCGTGGCGCGAACTACAACTGCTCCCCCTGTTACTACACGTGGAAAGAGTCGAAGGACTACGCGTGGGACATGGATCCGAAATCCTGGGACAACGTAGTGGCCATTCCCACCGAGAATGAAGGCTCACAAGACTACCAGACCGTGAGCGGCCACACCAACTGGGAGTCGGTACTGCAGTCGGGCAAGGATGACCTCGGACACTCGTCGTCAATCCTGCGCAAGAGCAACAACGCATGGCTCGAGGGCAACGATTACCATACCCCCGACCACAAGGACTTCTCGGGGATGAGCGTCATCGACTTTGCAATGCACTGGAACTTCAACACGGCACAGGGCGCGTTTGGCGTGCACGGGCAGGATGACCTGTACAACGATGCCACCTACAACGTCGTCTATGTCGACTCCCACGACTACGCCCCCGACAGCAACTACCGCTTCATGGGCGACCAGAGCACATGGGCCGAGAACCTCTCGCTGATGTTCACGTTCCGCGGCATCCCCTGTATCTACTATGGCTCGGAGGTCGAGTTCCAGAAGGGCAAAGATATTGACAAGGGAGCCGTGATAGCTCTGAAAGAGAGCGGCCGCGCATACTTCGGCGGCTATATCGAGGGTGACGTCAAGGTGAATGACTTTGCCGACTACTCCGACGCCACAGGCAACCTGGCCTCCACCCTCACCTACCCCCTCGCCCGCCACATACAGCGCCTCAACAAGATACGCGCAGCCGTGCCCGCCCTGCGCAAGGGTCAGTACAGCACCGAAGGATGCTCGGGCAAGATGTCGTTCAAGCGTCGCTACAAGGACAGCAAGACCGACTCATACGTACTCGTCACCATCAGCGGCAGCTCGACATTCACGGACGTGCTCAACGGCCGATATGTCGATGCCGTGACAGGCGACGTGCAGAACGTGACCGACGGCACGCTGACGGCCACCTGCTCGGGCAAAGGCAACATGCGCGTGTACGTGCTCAACGGCCCGGGCAAAATCGGCGAGGACGGTAAGTATCTCTATGACGAAGCGTCGGTCGACCAGCCCTGGACCGAGTGGCCCGACGAGACCATGCCCGACGACACATGGACCGTGAAGCCCAATGCCGGCGGCGGTGGCGGCGGTGGTGACATTGTCGAACCGGACGAACCCATCGAGCCTTCCATGGCCGAGGGAGAGCAGGCAGCCTTCTTTGAGAATGACGCCAACTGGGGCGGCACCATCAAGGCGTGGGTGTGGACCGACAACAAGAACTACACCGGCGGCAACTGGCCGGGCCAGTCGGCAACATATCTCGGCAACAAGGTGTGGAAGTGGACATACACCGGAACCGACAAGATACCCGATGGGGCCAAAATCATATTCAGCAGCAGCAACAAGACCGGCGACATGATATGGAAGAACGGCGGATACTACAAGAGTGGCTCCACTACCCCGGTGAAGGTGATAGAGGGTGCGGGCGAGATACCCGATGACCCCAATCCCCCGACACCCCCGACACCCGGCGACGGCTACACCATCTACTTTGACAACTCGTTGAGCAACTGGAGCGCGGTATATGCCTACGCCTACGGCGGCACAGGCGGCAACGACTTCCTCGGCAAATGGCCCGGCACGCAGATGACATTCGACACGGAGCTCAACCTCTACAAGCTCGTCATCAAGACCGACAAAAACCTCACCGACACCAATGTCATATTCACCAATAACGGCGGCTCGCAGACCGGCGAAGGCGTCACTATCAGGGACAAGGCTATCTATGACGCTAACGGCTTCACAGGCAGATATTTCACCGTCACGGCCATCGACGACGTGAGCGCGAACGCCATCTCGATCACAGCCCGCGGAGGCGTGCTCTATGTCAACTCGCCCGTTGACGGACATATCACCATCGTGCGCGCCGACGGCATGACGACAGTGCGTCCCGTATATACAGGCGTCAACATCATCGACGACCTGCAGCGCGGATTCTACATCATCAACCGCACCAAGGTGATCCTCTAAGAGGAGACAACCGCAATCCTATAGTGAGCGGCGTGGCCCATCGACGGCCTCGCCGCTTTTTTATGGTGTCACATGTTGAGTCTGCGGAGGGTGTTGCAGAACTCTCCGAATATGTGGGCCGGTCAATTAATGTAGGGACCGGCAGTAATGACACGGCGGGCAATAGATGGTTCAACCCGACCGAAAGGTAATACAGTCCAAGGCAATACAAAACAAAAAAGAAGACCGAAGTCTCCCTGAGATTTACCAATTTTGTATTGCTACATGACAAAACATTTAGGCTCTGGAACCATTCCTGAGATACTGCGTCGTGACGGGACGGATCACGACACCCTCGCAGATGCTGTCGTCGATGTCGGGCAAACCAAGCCACTGAGAGATTTTGCTCTGGAATGCGTTGGGATATTTCAGGCATTCTGCAAATTTTTCACAAGCGACATAAGTATGATATACTATACTTTATCCGACCAATTTCAATACAAACTATAATAGAATAGTCGAAAGTATGATTTATTATACTTTTATTTGGCAGTTTCAGAAATTCTCCTTATTTTTGCGAAAAAGTTTATTATGTCAGACTATGAAACTGATGGATATAATGAAACAGCGTAGGGAAACGCTGTCCCTCACCCAACAGGATCTTGCTGAAATGTCGCAAGTGGGTCTTGCCACAATCAAGGATATTGAGCGTGGCAAGGGTAATCCTGCACTTAGCACCGTGAAGAAAATTCTTGATGTTCTTGGCATTGAGATTGAATATCGTATAAGGCAGACTGTATGAAACAGCTTGAGGTATATTTCAATGAAATAAAAGCCGGTATATTGACGGAACAGCATCCGGGAATCGGATATTCTTTCCAATATTGTAAAGATTATCTTGACTCTCCCATGCCCCCGATTTCCGCGACGCTACCCAAAAGAACAGATGCTTTTTATTCTGAGCACTTGTTCCCTTTCTTCTCTAATATGATTCCGGAGGGAGCAAACCGCCGTGTGATTTGCCGCTCGTTGAAAATTGATGAACAGGATTTTTTCGGACTGCTTGAAGCGATGGCCGACAGAGATTTTATTGGAGCGGTTAATGTAAGGAGGATTACCAATGGTTGAAATAAAGAACTGCCCTTCTTCTCTTTTGGAAGGATTTGACACTTATAGCCCGAAATACGCCAAATTACTATTTGGTAAAACAAAAGTGAATCCGATACTTGGATTTGACATTGACGAATTCCGAAATGTCGGCGAGATTGCCGATGCCATGCACCGCATATCCGTTTCAGGTGTGCAGGAGAAATTCCCGGCCATAATAAATGCCGATGCAATCAATATAGCAGGTGACAATGAACGTTCTACGCATATATTGAAACCTGCACCGTGGGACAAGACTCTTCGTGACCGCAAGATAATTCCTGCCAACGAACATCTTACGATGCAGATTGCCTCACAGATTTACGGCATACAGACCGCAGCGAATGGTCTCTGTTTTACGTCCAAGGGGCAGTCGATATATATTACTCGCCGTTTCGACATCCTCCCCGACGGTTCAAAACTCCCGATGGAGGATTTCGCCTCGATAATAGGCAAGAATGAACAGACTGCCGGACTCCAGTTCAAATACAACGGTTGCTATGAGGATATTGCCAAAGCGATTAGGGCAAATGTCGCCGCGTGGATGGTTGATATGGAGAGATTCTTTGAACTTGTGGTTTTCAATTACATTTATGCGAATGGCGATGATCACCTTAAAAATTTCTCGTTGATTCTGAATGGGCACGATTACCGTCTGGCTCCTGCTTACGATCTAATCAATACAAGTTTACATGTCAATGGCGATGACTTCGGTCTTGACGGCGGACTGTCATCTGATTTAGAAAAGAGCGACGTTTACGATAGAACCGGTCATCCCTGCCGTCTGGATTTTGAGAAATTCGGAGAGAAAATCGGTTTGGTAAAGAAACGCATTGATAGAATCCTAAACAAATACACCGCTTTCCCTGAAGGTGCAAAGCGACTTGTTGACCATAGTTTTCTCACCGACAAACTGAAACGCAACTACATCCGTATTGTAAATGAACGGATAAGCCGTTTCAACAGAGTATCCGAGATGTAAGACTCCTACAAATTATGAAGATTATAAACAATATCAGACGTTTTGGAGATAACATCTCTCGATGGTTCTCCTACTTTCCTGTTTTATGGAGAACCTACGATTTTGATTACTCCAGCATTTTATCTGTTGAACGCCATCAGATAAAGAGAGTGCGCGACAGTATCAACCATTACAGAAATCACGTTAATTGGAAACAAGATGTAGCATCAATGAATCTTGCCCTCAGACTCCTTGACATAATCGAAGAAAACGGAGAGGCGGAGCTATTGTGCAATGAACCTTTCAAATTCAAGGATAATGGCTATCTGGAACTAAATCCTGATACAAATTGGAAAATGGAAAGATATGTGAATACAAAGAATGCCTCACGATTTAATTCTAAATGGACATCGGAACACTTCGAAGACCCGAAAACCGAAGTTTTGATGAAAGACCACCTAAGGGTTGAAAAGGCATGGCAACTCTACCATAAGCTCCGACAATACAAACTTAGGACTTGGTGGGACTGATATTATGAGTATTTCAACATGATGTGATAAACGCTAAGGCTCTGCAAAGTTAACAAAAGTTCCCAACATTATAACCAATCAAATTGAGAAACAGGTCACCATCGATATGATACTGACATTAAGATACTATTCCGTGTATCATGACGGGTTTTCTTTCCCAGTATCATATAGACTGTTGCGTCATGATTGTTAATATTTAAATGACCTTCATAAAATTCGTCACTATCCTTAACCTTAATCTTATCCATTTTTATGTTTTCTTTCTGCAATTGATCCACAAGATTCCGCAAATATTCCTTTGCTCTTTTTGTATCAGACTCAAGTGACCACAAATAACTCCAGGATATTTTTCTTTGATTGGAGTCAATGGTTATATCCGCCATATAAACATTTTGGCCTTCAATTATTGTATTAAGTTCAGGCTTGCTCACTCTTCCGCGAATTGTTCTATTACCAACATCCCATACAGGATGAAGTCCCGCTTTCTCAATTATTATATCGTTAACGTCCGTCAAGAATACATTTTCAAGAGATGCAGGACTCACAGCTCCAAATGGAGACGCAATATATTTCATTATATTATCATCTCTTCTTGTTAACTGGCAATTATTCTTATCATTAGCGAAATTGGAAGTCGCAATACCACTTGTTCTTAAATCAGCTCCTTTACGAAGCACATTCCATTTCTGATATATCTGGTTATCTACCATACATGCATTTTCTATCTGAAGATTACCTGTATGGTCTGGCATAAACAAATAACAATCATGATAAGCATCTTTACCTTTTTGATATTTATCTACATATATACCAAATCGAATTCTATTGTCATCATCAACAAAAAGCAATTCATCATCCTTGCATCCTACAGCGTTTGATTTACTGGTACGTTGAATATTTTTAACTTTTACATTGATAATATTAATCTCATCGCCATACGCAGGCAGTAAACCCATTACCATCCCCATAAGCCTGTTTACAATCAGGCATTTTGTATCAGTGTCATATGTTATGCGATACTCCTTAACATAAGGATCCTGGATTTGAATAGAGACAGGGAAATAAAATTTATCTGCGCTTGCAGACACACACATTATTGAGAAAACAATAGAAACAACTATTCTTTTCATTGCCATTAATTGTCTAATGAAAAAGACTCCTCCCATAAGTCAACGAGCTCTATTATCGATTATGTAAATAGCAATCAGGCCGAATATGCAAATGTATTATAATACAGGATAAGTTTCATGCCTACTTGGCGTCACCTTACGTAATGCGGCATTTCGTCGGGTATCACCATCGAGATTTCCACCAGACCAGCCACCCGGCCGGAGCTGTCGCGCCATGCCGTCTGGTATATCATCTTCCGCAGTCCCTCCTTTTCAATGGTGTAGCAGTTCACGCCGCCCTCGGCGAGCAGCTTGCGTATTATGGCTTTCGAGCGCTCGTTGTGATAGTCCATCAGATTATGGCCTATAAGCTCGCCACCTCCGCGTGAGGCAAACGTGGCCCGCGAACGTTCGTTCATATATATGATGCGGCAGTCGGCATCGGCAACTGTCACCGCGCAATTCATTCCATATGCCCAGTCGGGCAACTGCTCTGTTATCTTTTCCATATTGGCTGCATATCAATGTCGGCGCTGTAGCTATTGATCAGCGACGTTTAACCACGTAGAGAAGCAAAATTAATGCACACGAAATACTCGAAAGCATTGCCGGCAGATTGGTATCGTCGAAAAACAACGCCCTCACCAACCAATAGATACCTACCGCCAATGTCACTATGCCGGCCACAAAACATATGTCGCGGCCTGTAACCACCACCTTCTTGCCATTACTGATTTTCATAATACAAAATTAGTGTTTTTCTGCTGATTTTCAAAAAGTCATATAGCGCCGTAACATCAGGCGGCGGATGACCACAAAAATCATCCGGCGCCCTAATCCTTCAGCTCTATCGCATGAGCTTGCCGTTATCAGTAAGGCTCTGCAACTTCTACAACTTCTACTGCCGCAGCAGCAGTATCATCATAATCATAATCTACAACTTCCACGGCTTCTGCGGCTATAATCGAATCTTCATCGGCTGCCACACTCACGCTATCGCTCTTTGTTTTCGGCACAATCTGGGATATGATATTGCTCTCTACTTCCGGATCGCTGCCATCGACCAACATTGTCACGCCCTTGCCTCCTTCATCAACAGCAAACGTTATTACAAGGACATTCCCCTTCTTATACAATGACATGTATACATCCTGGTCATCTTTGCGAACACCATCTTTCACCAATTTATAGCCGGCCTTCTTTAAAGCATCGCCCATAGCCGTCTGGCCTTCCTTGCCCCATTCGCTCTCTGTGTCAAGATTGATTGCGATACTCCATATTTTCGAAGCAGGATTCCAATAATAATGCAAACTTAAACCAGAGCCAATGTCTAAATCGGCAATATTCGCCGAAAATTCAGCTTGCGCGGTTATAGTGAATCGGAATCCTTCCTTCAGCGGCTCCGACGGCTCATACGAGGTCTTGTAGGTATAATCCTCCGGACTCTTGCCGGCCATTACCTGTGCCGCCGCTATAGCCAGCACCGCAACTAACATTCTATTTTTTTCTTCATATTATTGCTGTTTTCCTGCAAATATAGGCAATATGTTGCAACCTTCCAACAATTCATGTCGTATAATATATAAATATCCCTTCCTTCAATTCGTTATTACCATACATATGGGTTTCAATTATAGTATGGAAACAAAGTAAATGTGCGTTTGACCCTTGTAGGGACGCGCCATGGCGCGTCCGGAATGAAGAGAGTAATTTCAACGGATGCGCATCCACATAATGCACAAATACTTTCTGTTTTACATATAAATTTTATGAACATTTGCGGAAGCCAAAGAATTGTATTATCTTTGTAACAAGATATTAATTGTATTATGAATAATCCGATTAATACTGACAATTTCTTATACTTATTGGACGGCTTCGAACTGGAGACCGCCGAAGGTATCGCGCAGCAGATAGCCGACGACTTCCGCAAACGACGCGTGGAAAAGAATATCACTCGCAGCCGTATCGCCGAGATGTCGGGAGTCCCTTTATCTTCCGTGGCCCGTTTCGAACAGAAAGGTCTGATATCATTCGAATCCCTTGTGCGTCTCGCAATGGCGCTCGGTTATGCCCCCGAAGTCAAAAATATTTTCAGCTCTCCAAAATTCAACACCATGGAGGAACTCAACATAATCAGAAACAAACGCGGCGACAAACGAGCATACCCCTCAAAAAAGAAAGACAACAATGAATAAAATCGAAACTCTATCTGTAAAGTTTCAGGATAAACCGGTGGGGAGCCTGGCGTTTACTCCTGACAATCGGCTATGCACGTTCGAATACAACAAATCCTGGATAGCCGAAGGATTCAGTATCTCGCCTCTGGAGTTGCCTCTAAAGGAGGGCATGTTCATAGCCAAGCCTATACCTTTTTATGGCAACTTCGGTATTTTCGAAGACAGTCTGCCCGACGGATATGGCCGCTACCTTCTTCATCGCACCTTATTGCGCAATGGAATAGACGACACCTCTCTTTCATCTCTTGACCGTCTCGCAATTGTCGGTGACAACGGTATGGGGGCACTCTCATATTCTCCTGCCATACGCATCGAACAAGAAAAAGCAATAACCGACCTTGACCTTCTTCAGCATAAAGCCCTTGAGGTTCTTAGAGAAAAAAGCGACAATGACGCATCATTGCTGCTATATAACAGCGGCAACAGCGGCGGAGCCCGTCCCAAAGCGATATTCACGGATTCCGATGGCCATTGGCTCGTAAAGTTTCGCCATACTTACGACCCGGCCGACATAGGCATTCAAGAGTACCGCTACAATATAACGGCACAAAAATGCGGAATTACTGTTCCCGATTCCAAACTTTTCAATGGCCGGTATTTCGCGTCACGCAGATTCGATATAGACAGCAACGGCAACCGCATTCATACCGCCACTGCCGGGGCACTACTGGGAATATCTCTTAGAGAACCCTTTCTGGACTATTCCAATCTTCTGGCTCTGACAGGATACTTGACACAAAACACCGAAGATGTGGAACAGATGTACCGTCGTATGGTGTTCAACTACCTTACCGAAAATAAGGATGATCATTGCAAGAATTTCAGTTTTTACGTGTTGCGCCACCACAACACATGGCAATGGCGTCTTGCTCCGGCTTACGACCTGACGCTCTGCAAAGACGGGTATAATGGCGAACACGCTACCTCGGTGAACGGCACCGGTACTCCTCGATTGGAAGATTTCATCGCCGTGGGAACCAAAATAAAACTGCCGGCGCAACGGTGCCGCATCATCATAGACGAAGTTTGCTCCGGATGCCGCGAGCTGACACGTTATAAATTATCACACTAAACGATAAGTAAGTCATGAAAAAGAAAGCGAACATCGGCCTGGCATTGGTGATTGTGCTGATAGCCACTCTCGCCACAGGCATAATACTTCATCTCAAAGGTCACGGAATCGTGCTTCAACCCCGCAGCGTGATCAAAATAGTCCATTGGTCGTTGGGGTATGCTATGACGGCGCTCCTCCTGATCCACTGGACACAGTTCCACAAAATGCTTTCAGCCCTGCGGAAACGTTTCGCCTGGTTTGTGGCCGACACGTGGATTCTCCTCCTCCTCTTCCTGGCCACATTCTTTACAGGCACCGTCAAACTTCTGTCGCCGGTCAAGATTCCACACCTCGGCCTGTGGCATTACAGTTTCGGCATTGCCATGGCCGTGACCGCCGCAATCCACCTTGTCCGCGGTATTCCGGCCTGGAACCGTATGCGCAAAATCAGATAACACTCAGCTAAGAACGCGTTCCCAAAACCAGATAACATACCTCTAACTGTGAAGTAGCGACGACAGAAGCGGAAACAGATCCTCCTCGCTGTCGCGGCCGAGAGTCTTGCGCAGTCGCCATTTAGCCTGGCGCACGCTCTCCGGCCGCACGTTCATCAGCTCGGCTATCTCCTTGGTGCTCAACCCTATGGCGATATAGCCGGCAAGACGCAGCGCCGTATCGCTGATGCGCGGCGACATCTCCCGTAGTCTGCTGATAAACAGCGGATATTGCTTCGAGAAAAGAGTCAGGAAATTGTCGGTGCCTATTTCCGTAGGCAGCCCGCGCCTGTCGGCATCGAGCTGCAGGGCTATCCGGCGGCGCTCCGTCTCTTCCCGCATACTCTCCACTTCCTTACGCGCCTCTCCCGTCTTAAGCCACCAACGCCGTACCAGCAGCAGCCCGGCAAGCGCACAAACTCCCGCAAGCCCTGCGGCCAACCATAACATCATTCTCGTTTTCTTCTTTTCCGCCTCGATATTGCGGTCTGTCTCGTCAATGGCCCGCGCAAGCTCCATACCCGCGACATTGTCGCTGCGCAAAAGCACATTCAGCGAATCGGCCGCAAGAGCATAGGCCCGGTATGCAGCCTCGCTCTCGGCCAGTGTTCCGCACATCTCGCGCGCCCGCGCAATCCCTTTGAGACTCTTTACCCGCAGTTCACCGGGTCCCAGTTCCGGCAACACCTTCGCCAGACTGTCGCTCCATCTTCGTGCCCAGAAGCAGTCTTGTCTGGCCAAAGCCTCCTCTCCCATATAGAAATATACCTTGGGAAGGAGGTCGGCTCGGTCGCCATAACGCGAAATGCTTCTGTAAGCGGCGTGGAGGGCCGCGCTGTCGCCGGCGAGATTATGTATGTTGAGGTTTACCAGCTGACAATTCACCGGCTCGCGCATATACCCAGTGTCGGCCCGAAGCTCACGCAACAGCCCCACAGCCTCTCGGTCGCGCCCCATGTCGGAGAGTATGGCCGCGCGGTTCATCTTATCGTCAAGCTCCGCCATCACAGGGTCGATGCGACGGTTGCAATCCGTGATCAGCCCCAGATAATACAGCGCCCGCTCGTGAAGCCCTGCATCACGCATAAGTTCCATAAGCTCCCGGTTCACGTTATAGAGCATCTGCCAATCGTTGCGGCCCTTGAAATATTCCGCCTGCGAGAGTTTGCGCGAATACCATTCCTGCGCCGAATAGTCGGCTCTCTCCTCCCTGCGCCATTCCAGCAATCTGCCGATATACTCCCTTGTGGCACCTGTAGCCACATTATAGGCAGAATCCAGCAGGGCCTGCCCCTCGGTTTTTCGGTTGCTGCGTATCTCTATGCGGCCATGCCAGTAAAGCAGCCGGCTTTCTGCCTCCCGGCTATCCCCAGGCGTCATGGCCACTCTCCTGTAACGCCTCATGAGCGCCATCGTGGAATCAGGGCCCGAACCATTCTGAAAACTCAGTTCTATTTCCCCGGTAAGCGAGTCGGCGACGGGTGAGGTTGTCGCCCAGCCTGTGGGCGCGACAAATTCCTCCCCTCGTCGGCAGCCTGATGCCACAGCCAGGAGTAAGAGCCCCAATATGCAATACAGACTATATCTTCTCATTCCGCTGCAAAATTAGCAAAAGAGAGCAAACAGTAAAAAAGAGGGCGTCTACAAAGTATCTACACCCATGTTATGCGGCTTGTAGACGCTTTCAGATATGCCCCTTTTGCCACTCTGTGCGCATTGTCTGCTAATTTTGCCGGCGAAACAACCAATATCATTCTTATATTATATGCGACTTATCAGTTACGCTACGGCGCTTCTCGCGCTCATGTCGGCGTTCGCCGCACAAGCCGAGGATGTGACCGCCGGCAACTTCAGGTATGAGATTGTCACGTTTGTGGGCAGCGATGAGTCCGAGGCTGTCATCACGGGACTTGCCGACGGATTCGAGCCTGCAGGCATGCTCTACTTCCCTACCACTGTCAGCCACGAAGGTAAGGAGGTGAAGGTGACATGCCTCGGATGGTCGAACCATTCGGGGCATGAGGGCGACATTCCCGTAATCGGAGGTTTCGACAACATTACATCTGTGCGGATTCCGAAGTATATGCGCTCTATCGGACGTATCGAGTTCAAAAACTGCCATTCAATAGAGGGCTACGAGGTTGAAAGCGGTTCGGAAACGTATACCACCATCAATGGCTCGCTCGTGGAGCTGAGCAAATCCGGCAGCGATACTTATAGGCGTCTCTTCAGATATCCCTCGGGAGCCACGGCTACCCAGTTTGTGGTGCCCGCCGACATAGATTTCATCTCGTTCGGTGCCTTTGCCGCCAACCGTCATCTGAAGAAAATATTCCTGATAGGCGGTCAGACGCTGCTGGAATGCTGGCAGTACAACAACCGTTCCATCGAAGCTGTCGACTGCACCAACTCTTCGCAATACAGTACCGACAGCGATGGCGCCATATTATACGGTCCCATCTTCGAGGGCCTGTGCCCCGGGAGGATTTATGGCAAATACACTGTACCGGAAAGGTGCAAGTTTCTTTCCTCGGGAGCCTTCTGCAGCTCGCAGGTCGAGGAGGTGGTGTTTCCCGCTTCCGTATCCGACCAGGGTGCCGGCGACGACATGTTTCTTGAGTCGGAGGTCAGAAAAGTCACCTTTCTCGGCGATGCTCCCTCGCGCATATGGCCGGGAGCCTTCATGGGCTGCCGCAATCTGGAATCCATAACGCTCGGAGCCACCGACGGAGGGGTGCTCGACATTCACACATGCGCATTCAAGGGCTGTGTGTCGCTTCAATCGGTGACGTTCGCCTCCAACACCAAAGACATCAGCATCTACACCCGCGCCTTCGAAGGATGCCGCAGTCTGGCTTCTTTCCCGCTCACCTCTTCCATGAAAATCAGGAGCCTCAGCCATCGGGAGTTTGCCGGCTGCGAGAGTCTCACATCATTCCCCTTCGGCTGCGTGCGCGACATCGACACGCGCCAGGGATATATCTTTGCCGGCAGCGGCCTGAAGACCGTTCACTGGCCCTCCGGCTTCAAGTCTGTCCCCCGCGGATGCTTCGCCGACTGCCGTCAGCTCGAAAAGGTATATCTCAAGGATACTACCACCGACCTCTATGAAGATGCCTTCGCGCGTTCCGGCATTGTGGGCCTGAACATGATGGGCGTAAACTGGTGGTCGCGCAGCGCCTTCGCCGGTTGCCCATCCCTTATCCGACTCTATTTCCCCGACAATGGCGCACAGGTGCGATATCAGACTGTCGACTTCATCACCGACTCGCCACAGATTGTTGTCAACAATCCTAAGATAAGCTGGCTTGATGAGCAGGAAGAGTGTCCGGGAGTGGCGTCGCTATATATATCGATGGTCAACGGCGGAGTGACCGTGGGCAATGGCTGGCGCAAGGTATACGTGCCCGGCGGCGCCGCCGAGCTTTACCGTCAGCTCACTTCCTCAGATGTGGAGGAAATGTTTTCCTATGAGACCGACCCCTCCGGTACATCTGTCCGTATCCAGCCTCTTGTAGCCGGCGTGAAGATGGCATCTGTGATCATCAACGGCGAGAACGCCACATATTCCGGCGGATGGTACTCTGTCGGCAAAACCTCGGAAGGAGGGTCTATGGAGGTGACACTTGACTATACCGTCTTCGGCAATGCCATGACCTCTTCATATTCCGGCATCTACAGCGGCATCAACGGCATTGACGCCGCTGACAGTGCTGACGACGTCTGGTTCACCCTTTCCGGCCTCCGGCTTCCCGGCAAACCGGTTCAACCAGGCATCTACATCCGCCGTTCCGGCACCATGGCCAAGAAAACAACCGTCAGATAACCGACCTCCCGAGCATGATTTCAAGCGATTCCCCACGGAGTCGCTTTTTTCTTTATAAGTCCCTTTTAGTAAAAAATGTGAACAAATCTGCCGTCACGTCTCTTGTTTTTATAGAGAGACATAATATGAACATTAAGACTATATACAGCAGATTTGCGCGATGGGTCAAGCTTCAGCCAGACGCTATAGCGGTGGTGGAGGATGGCCGGTCGGCCACATATCGTGAGCTTGATGAAATGGCCGATGCCATTATCACCAAGTTCGGCCATCAACCATATCGGGCGATAGGTCTGGTGATGAGTCATGGCATAGAGGTGACAGCAGCGATGCTCGCCATTCTAAAGAACGGTTCCGCCTATTTGCCCGCAGAACACTCCCTCCCCACGGAGCGCATCCGGTATATGATGCAGACCGCTGGCGTGGAGTTCGTCATCACTGACGAGTTCTGCCGCCAGCTGCCGAAGCCCGGCCATTTTTCCGACAGATCCCTTCCCGACGGACCCGCTTATATACTGTATACTTCGGGCACCTCCGGCCGTCCGAAAGGCGTGATTGTCGAGAACCACAGCGTGGTGAACTACGCGGAAGCCTTTGAAAAAGAATTCAATGTCGGCCCGGGAGATGTGATGCTTCAGTATTCTGTATGCTCCTTCGACATATTTGTGGAAGAGGTGTTCACCACTCTCCTCAATGGAGCGGCCATAGCCATCCCCTCGAAAGAGATACGTGACGGGAGTCTTGCTGACCTCATGGACTTCTGCAACCGTCACGGTGTGACGGAAATCAGCGGCTTCCCCTATCTGCTCGCCGACATGAACAGATATAAATGTCATCCCCGCGATTTGCGACTGCTCATAAGCGGTGGAGACGTGATACGCGCCGCATATATCAGCTGGCTCAAAGACCGCGACTTTGTGATATATAACACCTACGGCCCGAGTGAAACCACCGTTTGTGCCACTTATTTCCGCGTCGACAACGCTCTTCCACTTGACGACGGCACTTATCCCGTAGGAAAGCCTGTCAAAGGCGTGGAGGTGAGGATTCTCGACGAAAACATGCTGGAAACCCCTGACGGTAATGTCGGGGAAATATGTATTCTTGGCGAAGGCGTTTCCCGGGGATACCTCGGGAATCCTCCAGAAGGGAAAAACTTTGTCACGGATGCCGAAGGGCGCAGGCTTTACCGCAGCGGCGACCTCGGTTATCGTCTCCCCGACGGCAACTTAGCTTTTCTGCACCGCAAGGACCGGCAGGTGATGATACTCGGCAGGCGTGTGGAGCCTGAAGAAGTGGAGAATGTGCTCAACGAATCGCCATGTGTAGAGCGAGGAGTGGTTCGCGCTTTCTATGACGAGCAGGGGCTCGCATATCTTACCGCCTATTTTGTGCCCTCGCACAAAAACTGCATAATCAGCCGCATAAAGGAGTTTCTTCTCTCTCGGCTCGCCGATTTCATGGTGCCTGAATTCTTTGTAAAAATGGAGGAGATTCCGCTCACCGCACGCGGAAAGGTCAATGACCGCCTGCTGCCGGTGGTAATGAAAGAAAGGGACAGGCAATGAATGTTGACATAGAGGAAATAAAGGCGCTGCCCACCTTGATAGCCTGGCGCAAAGAGGTGATAGAGAATGTGTTCGGTATTGTACCGTCAAAGAGGCTCCTCGCGGCCAATCGGGCATATTACAGGCAACACATCGCCGACGGGTCGCATATCGCCGTCATGGCTCGCCTGGACAATGAAGATGCCGGTTGCGGAGCCATCTGCATTACCGATGAGCTCCCCTCTCCCGACAATCCTTCAGGCCGTTGCGCATACCTGATGAATATTTATGTACGCAGCCAATATCGCGGACAGGGAATCGGACATGCTATCGTAAACCGGTTGATCACGCTGGCCCGACAACTCAACTGCGGCAAAATATGGCTGGAGACTACCCACGACGCCTGCTCTCTGTATCAGAGCGTCGGATTCAGGACTCTCTCTGGAATTATGAAATATGAATACTCTCAGAATCGCGAATCTTGATATTGCCACCGTCCTGGCATCGGCCGACAAAATATGCTATATTCTGTCGCCGTTTGACTCTCTTGATGAATGGATGGTGCATGCGGCGCATAAATTTGGTGTGTCGCTGGCAGTGATTACAGGCATGGACTGGGATGACGACCTCACCCCCTGGAAAGCCAAAGGAGTTCCGAAGGGATGTCCCGACTTCAAAGGGAATGCCACCTCTTTTCTGTCCACGCTTGTGTCGGATGTGGTGCCGGCCGTGGAACATCAGCTGGATATTCATCCCGACACGGAGCGGACCCTTACCGGCATTTCCCTGTCAGGCCTCTTCGCCCTCTGGCAATGGATGCTGAATGATACCTTCCGTAACATTATCAGCATTTCCGGCTCATTCTGGTATGATGGATTTGTGGAATGGGTCACATCGCAACACATCCCTGACGACAAAGGCAAAGGTTATTTCCTCCTCGGCAAAGAGGAGGCTCTGACCAATGTGAAGGCTTTCCAGCCCGTAAAGACCGACACAATGGAGATTGTAGACTATCTTCATCGCAATGGACTCGATGTGCTTTTCGAGCTGGTGCCGGGCAACCACTACCAGTTTGCCATAGAACGTCTCGAAAAAGCCTTCTCCAAGATGTTTCTTGATAAGGGAGTATAAGATCGCTCTCTAAATTCGTCAGATAACCATTCCTTCGAAGTCATGGAGTATGCCACCGATAATATCGGGGATGGCGCCCACGGCCATCGGTATGCTTATCAGGTCCACCGTAATCATGTTATTCTGGAATGGTTGACGAAGCTCCAGCTTTATATCGCGGTAATTCGTTCCGGGATACACGATGATCCCACGCCTCTCTCCTCCTGTACCGAAAGCTGTATAGGCCACAATTTGATGTAGATCGCCTCGAAACGTTTCCTTCAATTGGCGAATGTCGGAGCTCCTCGTATTGAGCATGTGAGATTTATACTTGGCGTCGATAGCAATAAAAACATCATTGCCGGTCAACAAAAGATCCGGCTCCAGATAACGCAATCCCCAGGAAACATGCGATGTGTAACGTATCGGGAAACGAGGATTGGGAGTCATCTTCAATCTTACTCTCCGGGCCACAGCGCCAAAGATGTGCTGCACATACCGTTCAAACACCGTCGCCATATCTTCGCCAGGAATGTTGATTCATCCGTGAAGCGTCAAGCAGCTCGTTGCATGCCTCTTTAAGCCGCTTGATTTTCGGAGGGTCAAGAGAATTATGGCGATATGTGCGGGGAATCTTTTCAGAGTTGTGTTTCGGTAGCGACCTTCCGATATAGTCGAGTGTGCGTTGATATCTGGCCCGTATGTTCGGTGGCACCGAAGAGGAATTGAACTTATTAAGAGCATCCGATATCAGAGCCTGTAGGCTGCGCCACTCCCTATGATCAGCTGCTTGAATGCTCAGCCTGTTGGCAAATCTCATTCGGTTCGTCGGATCGGCGCTCATTATAGAGTATTCCGTCCAGTCGGTATCTCCCTCGGGTGTGTCGCGCGTCTCTTTGACATCGCGGAATTTGTGCCATGGATTGGCCATGGCATCTCGATAAGCCTCGAATGCTTGTAGACTCAACAGATAGAAAGGTGGCCTGAATTGTGATGGCCGGTTGAGATCCCAATGTGCATATTCTATTTCTATCGAATCGCCAAGCAAAGATATCAATTCTCCGATATTGTCGCCATACCTCATCTCGCATCTCAGATCTGCATATTTCTTGCCGTTGCCGGGCGACCTCAGCGGTATGCACCCCACATAATTTGACGATATCAGCAATAGACCCGCTTTTCCTTCCCTATAATCTATTCGGCTGTCTATGGCAAGGAATCGCATTGGTGCCGAGTTTAGTTGCATAAACTTCTGCAGAGCCGCTTCCGGATAACGTTTATCGCGCAGCTTCCACTCCTTTGCCAGAGTTTCCAAGGGTATGAATCGTTCTTCAAGAACGTGCATAGTTATATCGGAAGCCATAGCCTATAGAATTAGAGCGCTCCTTCGAAAAAACTTATAAAAAAATACGCTTATGTATCTTCTGATAAAAGAAGTCGTCGAGCGCACGCGTTGCCGGCACCAACATATCCTGGAGAAGATATTCCTTGATCAAAGGCATCACTTCAAATTCCATACGTCGTTGCAGGTGTGCCAAGTCATCAGCTGTGAAATATGCCGGTCCCGGCTGTAGATTCAATTCATTATCGTTGGCATAATGCTCGAAGATGGCCGCCATTTCCTCAAACCATTCACGCCCCGTGGCTATCATATCATCGAAAGGTTCCGGCTTCACTGTGACCCACGCGAACCGCCGACGCAGCGCGAAATCAACTATCGTGATACTTCTGTCTGCCGTATTCAGTGTGCCTATTACATGCAGATTGGCCGGCATCCTGTTGATAGTAACAGTATCAGTGATTTTCACCGGCTCACCATTGGTACGCGTGCTCTCGAACAGGTAGAATACCGGCCCAAGAACATTGGCGAGATTCGCTCGGTTGATCTCGTCGATTATCAGTACAACCTTATCCCCAGGATGCCCTTCGGCATATAGTATGGCTTCTGTCAATGTCCCGTTAACCCCCTCATATATCAGATCGCCTCTGTCATTGACCGACGGAACAAGTCCATACACAAAATCTTTGTAGGACGTCGAGGCATGAAACTGTATAAAGAATTTCTTGTCGTATTCGTCGGCTATGTCGAGAGCCATATATGTCTTGCCGGTGCCGGGAGCGCCTTGGAGTATCACGTATCGGCGCTCTGCAAGAAGTGCTCGGACAATGGCGCCAGTATCCTCTTCCTTCATTACCAGCTGCCGGCCTTCACTTACACTCTTCGATGCCTTTTCCCTTTTGATCTTATTTCCCGACCATCTCCGATAGAGAGCATACTGTGCTACCCATGACTCTATCAACTTTATGTCGTCGTCTATATTTATATCCACCACACAGCCTACCTCGAGCACCGTCTTGTATTTGTCGACATTTATATTTGGAACATCGATGTCTATGGCAGATTCTATATCGGTAAAGGAGGGCTTGGCAAAGGAATGGTACTTTTCTTGCCAGGGAAGTAATTTTATAAAAAGACGTCTGAGGCCAGGCTGCAGGGCATCGTCATAATCCTCCTTGAAGCCGTCGGAACCTACCCCTATACTCATCAGATAGCGGGAAGGATGACCCTCTTCCGATTCATTTTGCTCGGGAAAGAATACAAGCGAAAAATCAGAATAGGTGCCGCTTGGGGGCTCGTCTTCCCGTATAAAGGCAAAATATGGCACATTTGATGGCTCCCTCGCATCTAAATTGCGACGTACCACCGCATTGTTGCGTATGCGGTCCATCGGCTGGCTCTTCATCCCGAGCTCTGCGGCGTATTCTATTACCTTATCGGCAAATTCATTCCTTGTCATGGCTGCTTGTCAGTGTATTGAGATCTGTGCCAAGTGCGTCTGCTATACGTTTGGCGTTAACCAGTGATATTGACCGCTCCGCCCGCTCAACCATCCCTATATACGTGCGATGCAAGGAGGCGCGGTCGGCAAGCTCTTCCTGACTGATATTCATTTGTTCCCGACTTTTCCTGACATTATCGCCAAATATATGTGCCAGTTGATTGATACGAGGCATAAGTAACTCTTTTTATTTGCAAAATAATGGCTTATCCCTCTTATTGTCAACATACTATAAGTAGCATTCCATTAAGAGCATTCGCCCATCGGCCCTTCACGTATACTTTATTTGTAAAACTGCTCTCTAATCACTAACTTTGCAGTGAAACGCAATATGCTCTGCAATCATGGACGAATACGAAGACCTCTATTCCTACAACGGCGATCCGATACACGACATGTACGTCGACAACGATTATAACATAAACACCGGCGAACTTGACGACTGGTACGACGACAACAGCATTGACGAGAATTCTGACATCGAAATATGAAACGATGCCTTTGAGCCTTCTTATCCATACTTCTGACAATGAAACGATTCCTAACATATTTCCGAGCATTGATGATGTCGTTGTCATTATGTCTTCTCTACGCGGGCGAAGCCTGCGGGCAGGTCACGGCCTTCGATCATCGAGATGAGTGTCGGGAATGGTTTCGCGCCAACTATCCCCGTCCCGACTCTATCGACGATTCCCGGCTGCTCAAGGAAGCGTGTATGGCTATCGCATATGAGTTCGACCAGGATGAGCCTATACGACTCCTCGCCGCTGTCGGCGAACGAATACCCGCCGTCAACGATTACCTGCAGCATTTCCTCAACCTCGAGCCGGACACCCTTATGCGGCACCGACGCCATGCTTTAAACGCCATCGCCAACTATGCCGACTCCATAATCCCCGGCAGCTACGCCGCCCGGTTTATCCGCCTGCAAGCCCTCGCCGACAACCATAATTACGCCAATCATGACAACCCCGACGGCTGCCAACAGCTAAAAGATATCGAAGCGCTGATGGCTAACCAGCAAAAAATCGCCGACTCTTCTTCCGACCCGAAGGAAAAAGAACTCCTTCTACTCTCCAGTCTCTGCTTCTTCCTGCATCGAAACATCCATGAAGGTGCCGACAACCCCAAATATTATCCCGAGCTCTTCGAACTCGAACGGCTCGCACTCAAGACTTTCCCCCTCGATTCCCAAGATGCCTCGCTCAACCGTATAAGCTGTTACAGTCTCCTCGGCAACGCCATCGCGTCAATATCATATCATGACGAGATTGGTCTCGCCGTCAAACCCGAAGAAAATCCCTATGTCAACGGCACATATGCCGACTTCCCGCATATCGGCGACAACGTGTATGCCAACATGGTCAGATATGCCGCAGAAGCGGAAGAGACGGCTCGCTGCATGTATGGCGATTGGCATCCCGTGACCCTTGAAATGCGTGCCTCACATGTCACCGCTCGACAGCTTATCGGCCTGTTCCCGGCCGACGAACATAACGACCTCCTGCGTTATGCCACGCTGACAATGCAGCCCTATTCCCCCGTAGCTTTGCTCCTTAACCATCAGAGCATCATTTCCCGCGTACAGCACCCCGACGCCAAGCTTCTCAACACCCTGACCGCCACTGCCGAACTGGAAAAATGCATTCTGGGTCCCGAAAACGGCAATTACCTGCACCTCTGGCTTATGTCAATCCCTTTGCGTCTCCAGTCAGGATATGATGCTTTCCAGCTGTCGCTCGACATTGATTCTGTATGCCGGGAAGCTTATCCTTCCAATGCAATCAAGCGAAACATACTGCTCACTCAGTTATTCCCTTCATTTGATTTCTTTACAAAGTCGAACCTTATGCAGGATGTGTACGACCATTATATCCACAATCATAACGGAAGTGTGGCGTCGCTGCGGCTTGGAAAAAATCTCTTGAATTATTACTTAAACTCCATACCCAACGACTCCCTCTACAGGGGGGTCGCCCGGAAATATGCCGACGACTGCCGAAGCTTCTACGGCCCGGAATCCCCTCATTATTTCAATGCACTGATTGACTCATGGACTAATCCCTTTTCAATGCAATTGGATCAAGGCTTCAATGTCAAAGCCGATTCCCTGCTGGCGGTAATGAAGCCCTTACAATTCAACCGCAAATACAATCTTACCCATAAGCTACGACAAGGTAAGGCTCTCTGTTACCTCAATGCCGGAGACTCCATCAACGCAATAGCCACATTCAGAAATCTTGTGAACGATTATCCTGATGTACTCATCAACAAAGGTTTACTGGCCAATATGCTCCTCTTATGTGATATCAACAATCCGGAGGCAAGACGGCTGGCAGTGGAATTTGTCGATTCCGCTTACCTACATCCGGAACAACTTGACTACAACTCTTGTCTCATGCCTGTGAATCTTGCCATGATGATGAGCGACTCCCTACGTAGCCGAAGGCACATCGACATGCTCTTAGCCAGAGAAGAAAAAAATGTAAACTACATCACCGGGCTGCACTCTAACCTTTATTACACCCTCCGCACTTATCTTATTAATCTCCTTAACTCCACAGGGGGATTCGCCGAGGCCGCTTCCGTAAAGAATCACGACAAGGAGGAGTTTGCCGCTCTTATGAGATATCCCAATTTCCAAGCCCCGCAAGGTTTGATGAATTATATCCAGACTCTTGCAAGCGCCGAAGGAAACATGGATGACAAAAGCGTCTATGTATACACCTACTGTTCATTCCTGGCCAATCTTATAACTGCCAACAGCACTGAACCCATTTTGCTGAAACGCTACATCCTCACTTCTTTAGTTCTGCGCTTTGAGGCTGCAATAGGGTGGTGTAATGCCTCAGTGTCGCAGCGCAACTTCCTGCGTTCTCAGGGGAAAGACACCGAAGCCGACCAAATGCAGTCGAGACTCGATACACAGTTGGCAGATCTCAAGACTCTCTTTGACCAAGTCAAGGCCACTGAAATTGGTTTGCTCGACAGTCCGGATGACATGAAAGCTTTCAATAATTTCATTCCGACCATTCATCTCTGCATGATGTCTTACGGTTCCGTAATGCTCCTATGTTCCGACAACGAAGATTCACACGAATTTCTTGACTTGATGACTGAGTATGCCGGGAAGATACTCGCTGACAATACGAATCCGGCATTTCGTTCCGGGGCTATTCTGGCTACCATATTAGCTTATTCATGGGATGACGATGGCCTGTCGTTTGATTATGACACCGAGACCATGGAGAAGCTTCGGCCTCTCTTCGCCGAAGCCGAGAATATCCAGATTCCTGAACATCTGCCGACAAGCGTAAAACTGAGTTTACTCGGATTCCGGTATCAGGCTTTTATCATGCAGGGTCGCGATAAGGAGGCTGTCGACGTCGGGCGCGAAGCCTACCGCACTTGGCGCTCGATGGTCGACGGCAATTATGCCCTGATGACCGAGGCCGAACAGAACGCCATGGATGCCTCCTCCGGCTCTTATGCCAACATTCCGGCACAGATGCTGGAGCTGTTCCCCGACAAGCTGGCCGGCGAGACTTACGATGCCGTGGTGCACCGCACCGGCTTGCAGCTGCGCTCTCAGCAGCAGACACGCCGACTTATTGAGCAAAGCAACGACCCCGAACTTATCGCCATGGTTGACTCCCTGCAGGCTCTTCGCCGACAGATTTCTCTTATGGAGGCCGACAATCTCCAGTCGTTCATGAATCCCGAGTCGAGAACCATGCAGCGCTTCATCGCCGACCGCCTCGAACAGCAGGTGATGGACCGCACCGCCAAGTTGCGTGCTCAGGCTAACCCCGTCATTACCTGGCAGATGATTCGCGACCGGCTCGCTCCCGGTCAGGCCGCCGTGGAGTTCGTTTTCTCCTCCTCACAGCTTATGGCTCTCGTGCTCCGACACAATTCCAAAGCCCCTGAAGCCATTACCCTTTGCGACCACAAACAGCTCACCGACGCATTGCGCAGTCTCAACGCCACAAATGCCGCCGCCCTCGTCTCCCGTCTCTTCGCCAGCGACAAGATTGACCTCTACTCCATGCTGTGGCAGCCCATGGAAAATGTCCTCAAAGATGCCGACCGTGTATATTTCTCGGCTCCCGGCATTCTCTATACCATCCCCTTCAACGCGATAACCACCCCCGATGGCTCGCTGCTCATGGACCGCTACGACCTCCGCCAGCTCACCTCCACCGCCCGCATCGCCGAAGGTATCGACGAATACGACGGTCCTCTGCCCGACGACATCGCCATGGTTTCCGACATCGTATACAGCAAGCGGCAGGTCAACAGAAAAGGCTTGCGCCCCGGTCCCGCCCTCATGGCGCGCATGCAGCAGCTTCGCGAGGAGGAGATGGCATCGCTGCTTGCCGACAGGGGTGTCGACCCCGTAGCCCTCAGCGAAGAGAACGACACAGCTGCATCCCGATACATTGTCACCGACAGCTTCGGTTATCTCTATTACACAGCCTTCGAGGGCGACACCATCGCCAACGAGTGCCCCGGCAGCGTCATACGACGCCTCCAGCGTACCGATGCCTCCGAAAAACAGGTCCGCCAGCTATGCCGCGAGACGCCCAAAGTGCTTCATCTGGCAACACACGGTTTCTACATACCTGCCGACAAGACCGAAAAATTCCCCTATTTCAAGGGTAGCGGCCGCGCCGGCGTGCCCATGGAACGCTCCGGAGTGGTGCTCGCCTATGGCGAACATGCATGGCAGGCGGCCGACTCTACCCTCTCGGCGGCCGAAAACGGTATCCTCAGCGCCGCCGAAATATCGTCGATGAACCTCCACGGCACCTCGCTGGTGGCCCTTTCTGCCTGCGAGTCGGCACTCGGCGACTTCAACCTCGAAGGCGTTTTCGGCCTTACTCGCGGTTTCAAACAGGCAGGAGCTCGCTCTCTGCTCGTGAGCCTTTGGAAGGTCAACGACCTCCCAACCGCCATTTTCATGGCAACTTTCTACCATGAATGGCGTACTTCACGCAGCAAATACACCGCATACCGCAACGCCCTCCGTCAGACCCGACACCTTTACCCCGCAATCATCTTCTGGGCTCCTTTCATCCTCCTCGACTGACTTCTTCAAAATATTCTTGCACATCCGGACATTCTTGCCTAAATTTGCAATGAAGTTGTTCTCAACATAACCTCTATTACACTTATGAGTTATTTACGTCGATATTCTTTACGACTGACGCTCTTGGCTATTATTGTTATTGGCGGCATATTGCCAGTTATGGGAGCCGTATCCAACGTCGTGGAAAATGTCGACTCCGCAGCTACCGAATACTCCGCTGATGATGCTCTGGAGATGCAGACTTTGTCTTCCCGACTCTACAACGAAGGCAATTATGAAGATGCTTTTGCCTTGCAATGCGATGCCTATACCATCTATGATGCGCTGTACGGCAAATATCAGGAGGACTGCGCCATCGCCCTCGACAACATGGGCATTATTGCCGAAAAACTTGGTAAAGCCGACGATGCTGTGAAGTATGTCACTGAAGCTCTGGAAATCGTCGAGAAAGTGCATGGTAAAGAAAACAATCAATACACGGAATATCTGAGCAATCTTTCTTCCTATTTACTGAACCTGGCAAGATACGATGACGCTATAGCCACATGTTCGGAAGAGCTTCGCATTACCGAGAAATTATACGGCACTGAAAACGAGAATTATGTCGGCGTGCTCCATAGACTGGCACTATGCCATTATGGCCGGACAGAATATGCGGTCGCTCTAAATCTGATGAATGACGTCAAGAACATTTTAGACCGTTTATCCGAAACAAATAACCTCGAATATGCGGTGCTGCTCGCACATCTCGGGTGGTGTCATGACCACCTCGACAATTTTAAGGATGCGATAAAGCTTACCGAGCAATCAATGACAATCCTCGAAAATCTGTATGACGGCAAACACTCGCAATATGCGTCGAATCTAAACAACCTTTGTCTCTATTATTGCCATCTCGGAGATTTTTCCAACGCTTTGGAATACGGTAAGCGGTCGTTGGATTTATATTTGCAAATCGAAGAAGCCAATACTCTATCATACGCTGTTGCCCTCGGCAATGTGGCAATGGCCCTTGATGCTCTTTCTAATTATAATGAGGCAATTAAATACAATCTTCTGGCAAGACAGTTCTATATAGAGTCAGGCAATACCATTCATCCCAACTATGCCACTGTCCTTTCTAATTTAGCAGCGAATTATTCCGGATTGGGTGATTATTCAAAGGCTATTGAAATTTCCAGAGAGGCTTTGGTGAATTCGGAAAAGTTATTGGGCAGACAGCACCCCGAAAATATCACCAGCCTTATAAACATCGCATCTTATTATGCAAAGGCTGGCGACTATCAGTCAGCTATCCAAATATCCAGGGATGCTCTTGATATTGCGAACTCTTCTCATGAGAATCAAAACACTACCTACGCCTTATGTATCAACAACCTGTCGAACTATTATTCCAACATCGACGATTACCCTCAAGCTATACGACTCGTCTCCGAAGCTCTCGAAATCCAGAAGCGGCTGCTCGGCACTGACCATCCCGACTATCTGACGTCCCTGACGAATCTGGCCTCTTATCATCAGGCATTGGGGAATTATCCCGAGGCTCTGCGGATATTCACGGAAGTCATGACCACCACCGGCCGCGTGCTGGGCGAATACCATCCCGACTATGCCCGTGCCGTCAATAACATGGCATGTCTGTATTCTGATTACGGCGACTACCCAAATGCTGTAAGCCTTTCCCGGAAAGCTGCCGAAATATATAAGAATGTCATCGGCGCCGATCACGACGATTATGCCATAGCTCTCGGAAATCTCTCTTTACACCTATACTATGCCGGGAATATCGACGAAGCCATCAATGTCGGCAGAATGTCGCTCGACATCCGCGGGCGTGCACTCGGCACCCGTCACCCCGCCTACGCTGTCGCTCTCGGAAACCTTGCCCTTTTCTCCTATGCTGCCGGCGATAAAAAACATGCCATTCAACTGACCGAAGAGTCATTGAAAATACGTGAGGATTGCTTCGGCAAACAGTTTTCGGAATGTGTCACCGCTTTACAGAACCTCGCTCTATTTGCTCAGGGCAACGGCCAACCCGATGCCGCAGCTCGTTACGCCATAGACGCCAACAACCGACAGTCGGAAATCGTCCGCACATCTTTCTCCTCTCTCTCCTCGGCGGAAAGAGCCAACTACTGGAATAAGACAAGCAGCCATTACCACCTCATCAACCGAATCACCGACAGCTATCCCGTGCCTGCAATGGTGGAGTGCGGTTATGATGCCGTGCTCCTTTCCAAAGGGATTCTTCTCGGCACTGACCGCGATTTCACTTCTCTTATCACCGAAAGCGGCGACTCGACAGCGCTCGCTATTTACAACGAGATGCGGCTCACGCGTCTCTGGATCAACAGCCTGCGCGAACAGCCCTCCTCGTCTACAGCCATCAATCTTGACTCCCTCGCTAATGTGGCCAACAATCTTGAACACCGCCTTATCGACCGATCCAAAATATTCGGCGACTTCACCCGCAACATGGCTATCAACTGGAAAGATATTCGCCGTGGCCTCGGCGACTCTGCTGTGGCCGTGGAGTTCGTTGACTTCCCCGACAGCGTCGGCTCAACCATCTATGGCGCTTATGTACTGTCATCGGCCATGTCCTCCCCCGCTTTCGTGCACCTCTTCTGCCAATCGGATCTCGACAGCATCCGACCCTCCGAACTATACCGTACCGACAAACTGTCGAAATTATTATGGCAGCCACTCGACCGATTTATCCGCGACGCCCGCGTCATCTATTTCTCGCCCGCCGGAAATATCTACAACATTGCCGTAGAGTCGCTTCCAGCATATGACGGCGATGGCCTGATGAGCGACCGTCATTCACTATACCGCCTATCCTCAACCCGACAGCTCGCCGCGTCTCATTCCGGTCAGCCCGTCACTAAAGCTGCCCTTTACGGCGGTATGCAATATGACGTCGACAACGATGTGCTCCGCACCGATGCCGAACGTTATCCCACGGATACTTTCCGTAACTTAGCTGCCGATGATGCTACCCTGCCCGATGAGTTACGCCGCGGCATACAGCCTCTTCCCGGCACCCTGACGGAAGTGGAGAACATTCGCGAATCCATGAGCCATTCCCCCATAGATGCCGCACTCTTCACGGGCGCCGACGCCACCGAAGGAGCCTTCAAGGCTTTGTCGGGCAAAGGTACCGGCCTGGTGCATATCGCCACCCATGGCTTCTACTGGACTCGCGAAGAGGCCGACAACCGCCGCAATCTCGCATTCCTCGCCGCCGGACAGCAGTCGCATTCATATGCCGAGGAAGAGAAGGCCCTCTCACGTTCCGGCCTCCTCTTCGCCGGCGCACAGAATGCCTTGTCGGGATATACTCTCCCCGACAACTGCAACGACGGCATCCTCACCGCCCGCGAAATTGCCTCCATCGACCTCCGTGGTCTCGACCTCGTAGTCCTCTCCGCTTGTCAGACTGGCCTCGGCGAAATTTCCGGCGACGGCGTCTTCGGCCTGCAGCGCGGTTTCAAAAAAGCCGGCGCCAATTCCCTCCTCATGAGCCTATGGAAAGTCAACGACTTAGCCACCGGCATGCTTATGACTCAGTTCTACAAACATTCTCTCGCCGGAAAATCCAAGCATGAAGCTCTCGCCCTCGCCCAGAAGTATGTCAGGGACTACGCGGTATCACGTACCGATTCCTTCGGAAACGTCAGAGTAAGCCACCCTTATGCCTCGCCCACATTCTGGGCCGCTTTCATCCTCCTCGACGATATGGAATAATTTTCATTCACTCCAATCACTCCTATCACACCATGACCACCACAGAACTATCCGACTACGTCAGCAATGGTTTCGAACGAGCCAAACATGGCGACGCCTTGAACGTTTACAATGAGATCACGCCCTATTTTGACCGTGGCGAATTGCCCACCGGGCGTCATTACGCCTTCGGCTGGATCATATATTATGCCTTGCACCAAAGCACCGCCGGCCAATGGCCCGAACGCCGCAGGATGCTCGGCAACTATCTCAAGCTCGTGCTTACCAAGCCCCACAAGCTCCATTCCATGATCCTGACCGAGGCCATACGCCTCTACCGCGACGCTCCCGACAATTTCTCAATCGTCAGATTCGTAAAACTCTGGGACCTCGCCAACCTGCGGCCCGGCGACTGGCGCCGAAAACAGCTGGAGGGCAAAACGGTCAACGCCACCGTCGAAAAGCTTGTCTCCGCTTATGTCAACGAATCCATCGACCACAACCTCCCCCTGTCCGAAGAGTTTAAAACCGTTTTCGGACGTGCCGTCAAAGATTTTGCCGACTCACCGCGGCTGCAGCGTCAACGGGCACGTCTGCTCGTCGCCGAGGGTAACCGCCGAGATGCCGCTGAAATTTACCGCCGCATACTCCCCGCTAACCGCGCGGTTTATTACCTGTGGTCCGAACTTGCCGAACTGCTGCCCGGCCCGTCGCAACGCCGCCTCAAAGCCGCAATGCTCGCTATGGCACTCAGAACAGCCGCACATGAAGAGTTCAGAGGCAAGATACGCATAGCCATGGCCGAAACACTTGCCGCCGCAAACCAGTACGATTATGCCCTCTATGAATTGGACAAGGTCAAAGCTTTCTATACAGGCAAAAAATGGCATCTGTCGCCAGCTTTCGTCAAAGTCCGTTCATCAATCCCCGACGGCACCGTTGCCAAAGACCCGCAACCTGTCTACGACCGCCTTGTAGCCATCGCCGACAATTACGTGATGCAGATGCTCCCGGATATAGAAGTAAGCAAAGATTACCATAAGGAGGGCGGCGAATCACGATTCGGCAAAGGAAAGACCCCGGCTGCATGGCGCGTGGTGGATGTTGACGGCGACAGATATTGGCTCACGCCATCCCGTTTCGGCATCGACCCCAACCTTCCCATCGGTACCATGCTCGTCACCAAAATCGCCGACGGCAAAATCATCCATGCCCACCTCCTCCCCGACCAGTTTTAATAATTAATCTTTGGAGCTGCGTCTGTCGCTAATCTTTGAAGCTGCGTCTGTCGCTAATCTTTGGAGCTGCGTCTGTCGCTAATCTTTGGAGCTGCGTGTGACGGCGCAAGCCGCCACAGCGAATCAGGCAGGTAGCGGCTGAGTTCTGCGTTTCCCAAAATCAGAGTTAATCTTTGATCTTTTATCGTTTATCACTACAATATCCTTTCTGCCTCGGCGTTATTTATATGTTTTACAACATAATTATCCAGCATCCTGAGGCAAGAGTGCCAGCAGGACGTTGGCGCTTTTATTCTCAATAAAAGTGTTTTTATTAACCACAAAAGACTTGATTTTCAGGACTATTCAACAGCCTGTTGTCTCTCCTTGGGTGATTTAATTCCTGAATCGCCCACCCGGATAAGCCGCCACTCTCCTCCTCTCCTTCTCTCCTTCTCTCCTTATCCTCTCTCTTTTCTCCTCGCGGCGTTACCAATCCTCGATCCTCATCCGGGGCAGGCCCAAAAAGAACTCCTATGAAGAAATTGCTTTTAACACTCGGGGCAGCTCTTCTGCTTGCCCAGACATTCTCCTCGACGTTGACAACCGGCACTACGGCACATGCCGAGACAATGCCGGTGTCGCAATCCATCGACTCCGTTGCTCTTGACACCTGCAACGCATCCTACACCGCCGCAGACTTCGAAAAGGCGGTAGAGCTCATCAAACGTTACGAGACTATTCACACGCCGGCACATTGGCCCCTGGTAGGTTATGGACACCGCGTTCAGCGAGGTGAGAAAATACCACGCCGACAGATGTCGGAAGCGGAAGCCGACGCTCTACTCCGCAAAGACCTCCAGACAATGATCGACCTCTTCGAAGGCGCCGGCAAAGACCAGCTCCTACTCGCCGTTCTCGCATACAGCGTTGGCCCTTACCGGATTCTCGGAACTTCCGAGAAATCCAAAAGCGAGATGCTGCGAAAAATCGAAGCCGGCGACCGCGAAATCCAGGACGAATATCTCTCCTACTCCCGCTACAAAGGTCGTCCGCACAAAGGTCTCCTCGAACGACGCACTGAAGAATTCAACACATTCTATATCGACTGATTATCAAGTATCAGCTGATTATCAATTGAAGTTGTCTCTACTAATTTACGTTTATTCATAAACATAAAAATTAGTCGAGACAACTTCTTTTTAAACTCTCCTCCCTGTTTATTGTTTTTTTATTAAGTACATGACAAAAATTTGAACACATCGAATTTCGGCTTGTAGAGCGGTC
>CAJUAT010000028.1 GCA_910584525.1 uncultured Muribaculaceae bacterium
ATCGCCACCTTCAAGAAGGGAATCCGAAAGGGTTCCCTTTTTTCATTTCGGGATTTATCGAGATTAATCGGGATTTATCGGGGAGCGTGAGGAGCGCGGGGGATTTTCAGCTGAGGCGGCGGCGCAGGGCGCGGAGAAGGAAGCCGAGGTGCCGCAGGATGGTGGGGATGGTGCCGTAATAGGCGCTCATGATGTGGAATCGCTCCTTGAGGCTCGCTCGGTGGTTCCGGTCGGTCAACCCGTCGCTAAGATAGTCGATGGCCACCATGTTCAGGTTGATGTTCTTGCATGGATCTGCTTTCTTCAGACAGCGCAGCGTCCATTCATAGTCGGCGCTGAACCGGTAAGAGGTGTTGTACTCAGGGGCTATTTCTTTGCTGACCATAAAGGCCTGGTGGCATACGAGCATCCCCTTGGCAAACGACTTGAAGGTGAGATGCGAAGGCGCTGAGAGATGTCGCGGACCAAGGATATGTCTTTCGGCATTAACAATCACGGTATCGGCATATACGATATGCGGATGGTCATTGGTATGTATGGCTCTGGCGTAAGCGGCGAGGGTGTCGCAAGAGTGCAGGGAGTCGCCGGCATTCAGGAAGAGAAGATATTTTCCTCGAGCACGGGCCATACCTTTGTTCATGGCATCATAGAGCCCCTTGTCGGGTTCGGAGACCACTGACGAATCTGGCGACATCTCTCTGATGAGGGCCACGGTATTGTCGGTGCTGGCGCCATCAACAACGATATGCTCGAAATTTCGGAACGACTGGTCGTTGAGCGACTCGAGGGTAGGGGCTATCACCGTGGCCGCATTGTAGGTGATGGTGATTACCGAAATAAGGGTATCGCACTCCTTCCTCTTAGCTGATATTGAGGGAGAGACTCTTGATTCCGCGTTTATCATGATATTTTTCAATAATAAAAAGTGGGTATTTTTTTGTATGATTCAATAATAAGGGTTAAATTTGCGCTGCAAAAAGGGCGAACGCGTTTTAATGGCGTAAAGGTATTAAAACTAAGTCGTAAAAACAAGGAACATCAATTAAAAAAAGCAAAAGACATCATGGCTTATGTAATCACCGACCGCTGCATCGCATGCGGAACCTGCATTTCAGTATGTCCTGTAGAGGCCATCTCCGAGGGCGAGATCTACCACATCGATCCCGATACATGCATCAGCTGCGGCAGCTGCGCATCGGTATGCCCCAACGATGCTATCGAAGAGGGATAACCTTTACCGGTCACAACTAAAAGGGCTGTTCCGTTTCGGAGCGGCCTTTTTCAATAGCAATATATGGAAGGAAAGAAAGTAAAGATAAGCGCGGCATCGGGAGTAGAGCTTCCCGGATATGCCACAGGCGGGTCGGCAGGAATGGACCTGCGGGCTTGTCTTGCGGTACCGGTGACATTGGCGCCGGGAGAGCGACGCCTGATCCCCACGGGCATACGCATAGCGCTGCCGGAGGGTTATGAGGCACAGATACGTCCACGATCCGGCCTGGCTTTGAATAAAGGGATTACAGTGCTTAACTCCCCGGGCACCATAGACTGCGACTATCGCGGCGAAATAGGTGTGATTCTCATTAATCTCGGAGAGGAAAACGTGGTCATAAATAATGGCGACAGGATAGCGCAGATGATAGTGGCGCCCTATACGTGTGTGACATGGCTTGAGACTGAAGACCTCGAGGCCACTGAGCGGGGCGCTGGAGGATTCGGTCATACCGGTCTATGAAACACACAGACGGATTCAGTTGTTATAATCCTGCTATAGAGTATAAGAGAAATTGACGAAGAGAAACATTATACTGACTACGGCTGTATTGGCGTTGTTTGCGTTGATGGCGACGGCTGCGTCCGGATCCAAAGGCGCGGGACGTGCCGACGCGGCCAAGTCGCGCTACTATTATTACGAGGGACTCAGGCAGGAGACCGAGGGGAATACCGATGCCGCGTATGAATGTTTCAAGCGGGCGTGGCGTCTTGATACGGAAAATCTGGAGGCAGGTTTCAAGCTCGGGGTGCTTCGCGGATCGCTGATGACAGCAAATATGCAGAGCGGCGACAGTCTCCGCGGCAGCCTGGCGCTGATGCGCAGGTTTGTCGACGCTTACCCCGCCGAGCTGTATGAGGGTATGCAATATGGCTATGCGGCCACGGAAGCCGAAGACAGCATGGAGAGCATAAGGGTTATGTCGCGACTTGCCGACGAATACCCTGACCGGGGTATGATACTCCTCTTGCTGTCGCAGGCCTACCATAACAGCGGACATACTCCCGAGGCCGTGGAAGTGATGGACCGTTACGAGAAACTCGAGGGGAAAAGCGCCGCTCTGAGCCTTCACAAGATGTCGATGATGCTCGAGAGTTCCGACACGGCCGGAGCCGTCCGCGAGGCCGACAGACTGATAGCCACAGACCCAAAGAATCCCGACTTCCTGATTCTGAAGGGAAACCTTTACGATGCTGTCAGCAAGCCCGACTCGGCGGAGTATTACTATCTTGCGGCGGAGGCGGTAGCCCCGGAGTCGGGCACTCCCAAGATGGCGCTCATGGAGACATACCATGCCAAGGGCGATTCCGCGGCTTACGACCGAAAGGCGTATGAGGCTCTGCTTACCGAAGACCTCGACCGCGACGAGAAGATACAGCTCTTAGGCATGTACATGCGTCATCTGATCATGGACCAGTCGTCGGCCGACCGCGGGGCGCATCTCTTCGACGTGCTCCTGCAGCAATATCCTCACGATTGGGAAGTCCTGGAGTTCGCCTCCCGATATGCCGGATATCGCAAGAATTATCCGCAGGCCGAAGAATACATAGGTTATGCCATCGACCAGAATCCCACCAACGAGCAGCTGTGGCGTCAGAAGATGTATATCCAGGTGAGTGCCGACGATGCGGCCGGCGCCCTCAGAACTTATGAAGAGGCAGCCACGAAGATACCATTGTCGCGCGACTTGCGTGTTTACGGCGCAATGCTCATGCATCAGGCCAAGAACTACTCCAAGTCGCTCGAGATATACCGCGGCGTGGTGGCCGACATAGATTCCGGACTGCATGCCGACACTCTTATGACGCTTAAGGATGTGCGCCGCGACATAAGCATGGAGGAACTGAACATGCTCAGCGACGTATTGTCGGCGATGGGCGATGTGGCCATAAACCTGGGCGACACGACGGGCAGCTACCGCAATTATACCAACGCCCTGGAGATGAATCCCGACAATGCGCTGGCCGCCAACAACTTCGCCTATTTTTCGGCCATGCATGGCGGCGACCTTGACAGAGCGCTGCAGCTCAGCAGCCGTTCGCTGGAAGGCGAGAACGCCAACAACCCCACATATCTCGACACATATGCCTGGATTCTGTTTCTCAAGGGCGATTATGAGAAAGCCCGCGAAGTCCAGGCCAAGGCTGTGGAAATCATGGGCGACCATGGCGGCGACACTGAGGTCTACGAACATTACGGCGACATACTCGACAAGACCGGTGACAAAGCTGCCGCCATAGAGGCCTGGAAGAAGGCCCTCGACATAGATGACTCGCGGAACGACATACGCGAAAAAATTAAAAATGCGGAAAAGGAGACACAACAATGAAAGCCATTACATTGATAATACGAGGGATAGCGGTGTTTACGCTTGCCACGCTATGCGGCGCAGGGATGCTGTCGTCGTATGGCGCCACACAGCGTGAGGAGACTGAGACCCGTCTTGACGAAGAGGCCATGCGGATGGTAACCGACATACTCGCGAGATATGTGCCGTGGACCAAAGTGACGTTCGAAGGGAAGATACGCTCTTCGGCGCTGCCGGTAAGCCCTACTGTGAAGATATATGCCGAGAACAGCGCTTACCTGCAGATTTCGTTGCGGGCACCCTTCCTCGGCGAGCTCGGTCGCGTGGAGGTCAGCACCGACAGTTGTCTGCTCGTCAACAAATGGAAGAAGACCTATTGTCTGGAGTCTATGCGCCACATCAACGAGATGTATCCCGGAGTGTTGGGCGATTTGCAGAGTCTGCTGTTGGGGCGCATAGTGATTCCCGGGAGCGGCGAATTGTCGCTTGAGAATCAGGGTAATGTGGAGTTGCGCCCTACCGACAATGGCGAATGGCTGATACTCCCCCGGGAGCAATTGTGGGGCGGCAAAATCCGTTATGGCTATGTGGCCAACGCCATGGGACGCACCGCAGCATTCTATGGAATGATGGAGGAACGTCCCGAAAACCTCGAGATACGATATACATATCCCGGCAACAGCATGGACATGCAGGTAAAGCTGCATACGTCAAAAACGGATGTTGACGTAACGCTGGATTACAGCAGCATCCGGTGGGGCGGCACCCCCCTGTCGCCGATAAAGCTGTCGGGATATACGAGGATGGGTATTTATGATTTTGTGCGCAACATACGTTGAAGCGCGATGACAATGGAGGAACGTTTATGAGACTGAGGAGAGGAGCGGTAATAATACTTGCGGCGTTGCTGATGGCCGGAGGGATGGAAGGGGCTAAGCCCAGGAAGCGGAGCAAGAGCGCCGCGAAGCCACGCACGGAAAGCCGCGCCGACCTGCAACGACAGCAGAAAGCGGCCCAGAAGGAGATTGCCGAGACCAGACAGAAGATTGTCCAGAATGAGAAGGAGGTGTCGCGCACGCTTTCCGACCTGGGCAAACTGGAGGGTGACATCGCGGCGTCGCGTAAGCTCGTGGCCTCCTCGCGTCAGCAGGTCACCGCCCTTCAGTCGAGAATAACCGGCCTGCAAAGCAATATAACCGCCGGAGAGAAAGAACTGGCCCGGCTACGTGAGGAATATCTGAAGTCGGTGAAAGCCATCAGAGCCAAGAAAGGGGGTAATTCGGAACTCGTATACCTCTTTTCAGCCGGATCCTTGGGAGAGGGGCGCCGCCGTATGCGCTATTTGCGGGAGTTTCGCGAATGGCGCGACAGGCAGACCAGCGACATAAAGGCGAAGGTCAACGTGCTCAAGACGCAGAAAGAGCAGCTTACCACGAGCAAGCAGCAACACGACAAGGCTCTGGCCACGCAGCTTGCCGCCCAGAACAGTCTTGAGGGCCAGTATCGTCAGAAGGATGCGTTGGTCACGGAGTTGCGGGCCAACGGCGAGGCATTGCGCACGCATCTTGCCAAGAAGCAGGGAGAGGCCAACGCGTTGCGTAGCCGTGTGGCGGCACTGATAGCCGCGGAGCAGGCCGAGGCGGAGCGTAAGGCTGCCGCCGAACGAGCCGCTGCCGAAAGAAAGGCTGCCGCACAGAGAGCCGCCGCGGAGAAGGCCGCTGCTGAAAAGGCTGCTGCTGAACGTGCCGCCGCCGAAAAGGCCGAAGCCGAGAAAGCCGCCGAAAAGAATGTGGCACGCCAGGAAAAGAAAACGAAGAAGAAAAAAGAGGAGCCGGCACGCCGCCAGACCGCCAGCGACACCAAGAGCAAAAAGCAGGAGGAGAAGCATAGCGGCGGCGAATATGCGCAGGCTCGCAAGCGTCGCCCGAAAAACGAGGAGTCGAAGGCATCGGCCCCCGCGAAAACACAGCCGCAGAAACCGGCACAGACCGCTGCCCCGGCAGCTTCCGGTTTCGCCTCGATGAAGGGTTCGCTGCCACGCCCGGTAAGCGGCGCATTCCGCGTGACAAGCTATTTTGGCGTGCATAGCCTCCCCGACCTCCCCGATGTGAAGTATGACAATCCGGGTATTGACGCCGAAGTCGGACATGGCGCCTCGGCAGTAGCCGTGTATGGCGGCAAGGTGTCGGGTGTGTATATGATTCCCGGTTACGGAACGGTGGTTATCGTAAGCCACGGAAATTACTATACCGTCTACGGCAACCTGACGTCGGCGACGGTGAAGGTAGGCGATGTCGTCAAGCAGGGGCAGGGCGTGGGAAGCGTGGCCGACAGCGAGGATAATCCAGGCCATGGTCTCATACATTTCGAGGTATGGCATAACCGCGAGAAACAGAATCCCCTTTCATGGATACGGTAACGATACGGCGCTACGACAATGCTCCCGGGAGCGACGACCTTGGAACGTGGAACCGTTTCGTGGCGTCGAGCCGCAACGGCACCTTCCTGTTCGACCGCGGGTATATGGACTATCACAGCGACCGTTTCACCGACTGCTCGTGGATGGTATTCAAAGGAGGGAGCCTCCGGGCGCTGCTTCCGGCCAACATCACGGCCGACGGGGTGCTCCACAGCCATCAGGGACTGAGTTACGGCGGCTGGATACTTCCTGTGGGGCATGTTGACGGCGCCGAGCTGCTGGCGATATTTTCGGCAGCTGCGGAGGCTTGGCGTAATGCCGGCATCAGAGAGCTTGACTATAAGCCGGTGCCGGCGATATATCACCGTATGCCCGCCGACGATGACCTTTATGTACTCTACAGGCTCGGCGCGGAGATGACGGGTTGCGGCCTGAGCACAAGCATCGACCTGCGTCAGCCGGTAACGTTCAGCCAGATGCAGCGGCGGCACCTGCGTAAAGCCTCGCAGCTCGACCATGAGATTGTGGAGAGCCGGGACACGGCACAATTCATGCGGCTGCTCGACAGCTGTCTGCAGGAGCGTCATGGCGTGAGGGCGGTGCATACTTCGCAGGAGATGCAGCTGCTGCGCGACCGTTTCCCTGACAACATACGTATCTTTCAGCTGATGGTTGCCGGCTCCGAAGAGCCACAGGCCGGCGTATGCGTATATGACACCGGCATAGTGGCGCACGCCCAGTATATAGCCACAACGCCCGCGGCAAGAAAACAGGATATGCTCTCGCTCCTTTTCCATCACCTTATCACCCGCGTTTTCGCCGACCGGCGATATTTTGACTTCGGCATAAGCACCGAGGAGAACGGCGCCATCCTTAACGCGGGACTGCTCCGTCAGAAAGTGTCGTATGGAGGAGGCGGCACAGTATACACGCGCTTACGGCTCAGAATCTGATACCCTTAAGAAACGAACTCTTTAGTTTTCTGAGAATATATCTGCCGGGAGCCGATGCCGACAGGATGAGGTATATGCGTATTTTTGTGCCGGCGCGGCGGCTGTTGTCGCGACACAGGTTGCGCAGCACCTGCAGACGCTCCCGGGTGAAGTCGTGCAGCAGCAACGACGACAGATACAGCAGCCTGCCGCGTATGGCCATGTCTGTTTCGGCGTTCTCTATGCGGTATAATGCCGAGAGGTCGGTGACGCATCTGGCCGCCTTGGCGTAGAAGTCGAAAAGATGACCGGCGCGCCGATTGTTGGAGATGCCCTCCTGATTGTCGGCGGTATATGCCGAGGCGGTCAGGGGGAGATAGCCGAAATCGCCTTTTTGGCCGAGAGCAGCCACAAGAGGGAGATCCTCGCAGCCCCATTCCTTGCGTCGCAGCGCCGAGGGATTGTCGTGAAGCATGTCGATGACGGGTGCGTGCCGGAAAAGCATTGCCGATAGCAGAGGGAATGCGGAGCGGCAGCCGAGCACAGACGCCGTCATTTCCGGCCCCCGGATGTTACGTCGCCAGCATTCATACTTTGCGGCATTTGCCGACGATATGGCCACGCCGTCGGTGACGATATCCCAGTCGGACATCACGGCCACGTCGCCGGGATGGCTGTCGAGCCATTCAATCTGGTATTGCAGCCGCCGGGAGTCGCTCCAGACGTCATCGCCGGCACAGTCGGCAATATATTCGCCGCGACACGCAAGCATCGCACCGAAATAATTGTCGACCACACCTTTGTTGGGCTCCCGGGGCAGCATCCTCACAATCCCGGGATACCGGCGCGCGTAATCCTCGCATATCTGACGGGTGCCGTCGGTGCTCCCGTCGTCGGCCACTACAATCTCGAAAGGGAAGGAGCAATGCTGCGACAGAATACTCTCCATCGCACGCCCCACGCTCCCGGCCTGGTTGTAGGTCAATAATATTATGCTCGCTTTCGGATTCATGTCTTATATATGTAACTTTTCCGGCGTTTTGATATTTCATGAAAAATGCCTATTTTTGCACTCTGAATAAGAGAACCGACGCCGGAGAAAGGTGATGCGGAAGTGGTTACCCCAAAAAACGTTAATGATATAACCAATGGCGGCTTAAGCCGTTGAATAAATAGGAAACAGAATAAATAGGAAACCCAAATATACAACCATGGTAGATTATAAAAGCTTAGGCCTGGTCAACACGCGCGAGATGTTTGCCAAGGCAGTACACGGAGGCTATGCAATACCGGCCTTCAATTTCAACAATATGGAGCAGCTCCAGGCCATCATCAAGGCAGCGGCCGACACGAAGTCGCCGGTGATACTTCAGGTGTCGAAGGGAGCCCGCAACTATGCCAACCCTATTCTTCTGCGTTACATGGCGCAGGGAGCCGTGGCATATGCCAAGTCGCTGGGCTGGGAGCATCCCCAGATTGTGCTCCATCTTGACCATGGCGATACTTTCGAGCTCTGCAAAGACTGTATCGACAACGGCTTCTCGTCGGTGATGATCGACGGCAGCCATCTCCCCTATGAGGAGAATGTGGCCCTCACCAAGAAGGTTGTGGACTATGCCCACCAGTACGATGTGACCGTAGAGGGCGAGCTCGGCGTACTTGCCGGCGTTGAGGACGAGGTATCGAGCGACCACCACACCTACACCGACCCCAACGAGGTTATCGACTTCGTGACGCGCACCGGCTGCGACAGCCTGGCCATCTCCATCGGCACAAGCCACGGCGCCTACAAGTTCACTCCCGAGCAGTGCACACGCGACCCGAAGACTGGACGCCTCGTGCCCCCGCCGCTCGCCTTCAACGTGCTTGAGGCTGTGGAGGCTAAGCTCCCCGACTTCCCCATCGTGCTCCACGGTTCTTCCAGCGTGCCTCAGGAGTATGTCGACATCATCAACGAATATGGCGGCAAACTGCCCGATGCCATCGGTATCCCCGAGGAAGAGCTCCGCAAGGCTGCCAAGATGGATGTTTGCAAGATCAACATCGACTCCGACTCGCGTCTGGCTATGACAGCTGCTATCCGCAAGGTGTTCCACGACAAGCCCGCGGAGTTCGACCCGCGTAAATACCTCGGCCCGGCTCGCGACGAGATGGAGAAGCTCTACAAGCACAAGATCGTAGCTGTGCTCGGCTCCGAAGGTAAGGCTGAGTAATTGCCGCGCAATCACAGTAACTTATGATAAAAATGGGGTGTCCGTTTCGGGACATCCCTTTTTTTCGTTCATTTGAAATGCAACATAGATGGACATCACAAATATTGAATGTTCATTTTTTTACTTGTGTTAATTTTTATGATAAAATACAATAATTTATTTTATTTGGAGTTAATTCTACAAAGAGAGAATAGCTTGGGCCGATTTATTGTAAATGTCTGCAATCTTTTGTTAATGTCTACGGTAATATTCCGAACAGACGAAGTCTTTATTGAAGAGACGACAACAATACGACTAACGCATGATAAGAGCAATGAATGAGCGAATTAAATGCCAATATTGACAAACGGCCGGTCAGTAATGGCTCATAATTGTATAGGATATGTCAAAGTCAAGGAAGTCCTGTATATTGCTGACATTAGCATTGCTTGTATTCTGTGCGCATACCGGTCGAAGCGCCGGGAATGTCCAGCCCAAAGAGAATTTGAAACCCCTTCTTGTCGGAAAAACCGCCGGTGAGGCCGGAGGGAAACTCGCCTACAAGGTGAATGCGGGCCAGAGCGGGAATTATGATATAATCCTATGGCAGTGTGCCGCAAAAAAGAAGGATGGAAGTCTGCAGACTTACAAGATAACAATAAATGGGTTGGAGAAAGTAGTGTCGGCTGGTAAAGCCGGATGGTCTTTCCTGTCGTTGCCGTCAGTGTCTCTCAGAGAGGGTGCCAATTTAATAACCATCGCCTCGGATTTGCCTCAGATACCTGCAGTGGAATTTGTAAGGGTACAGAATCCGGCAAACGGCAAAAGCCAAGCCATGACATCGACTGCATACGACGAATATGTCGCCGATATAAAGAGAGACATCAGAAGGAACGTCTTGGGAACTGGAGATATTGCCACCCCTGAGACCGACTCTCTGATAAGTGCCACAATCGACCCTGATTTGGACCAGGTGCCTTATTCGTTTAATTATGTTGAAATCCCATGGTTCGGATATTCATTCTATACGACGGTGTATCTTAAGCAAGGAGAACCTTTCCACTGTGTCTCCGAGGCGCAAGGAGGACAAAGGCATTTCATTGAGATATTCAGCGCTGATCTTCCGGATTCTTATTCCTGGGTTAGTGTTTCGTCAAACGGAACGATTGATTACTCGATAAAAAGTGTCCCCTATACAGGTGTATATTTTGTGAGAGTAAGAACTCATAAAAACGGCAGTATCGGATTATGCAACTTAAACATCAACGATGAAGCTTTTTATGAGGAAATGCCGATGTGTACGATGGGGGTGCGGTCAAATTTTTGTTTTAAAACCGACAAATACAATGTGTTGACTGTCAGCAACGAAAGCGACCCTTTTCTAAGCATCAACAAGGGGAATGACTTCAATGGCGTAGTATGGGCCTACAATGATGATTATGTAGGCGATGGAGATTTTGACTGGGGTTTGAATGCGAGAATCAACCGCACATTTGCTCCTGAGACAAATACTTCACGCATCCTTGTTTTTTCTGCCAGTTCGTATGCCCCTATAGGCTCCTGTGAGTTATATATCGGCTGTAAGAACTATACCTCCAATATAGCTTTTGCAAATTTAAAGGATGATGACGCCATTCAGGCCACACCGGTAAATTCGGCCTATAACTGCTTCAGCTGGGCAGGCGGAATTACCAATGATAAATCACAGGAGTCACCAGGCCTCCCGCTGAGTAGTTTTGACAGGTTCTATGCCAAGGAAAGATATCCGGGGTGTGCGAGATATACTAGAAAGGGTGCGACAGAAGAAAACAGTGTGATTGATTTATGGGGGAAATATACATTTACCGGAAACACTGCTCAGGAAATAATCACCCATGCGTCGATAAGACGCAATTCCGATGGCAATCATCATGGATATGACTGGGAGAGCAAGCTGGGCACCAAAGAAAGAATATTCCATCCCCGTTACGCTTTGGAAGGAGACGATTACGGCAAGGTGCTCTATCATTACAGACTCAGCGATGACTCGCCCAAGAATCCGATAACTCTGGATATGGCATTGGCCGAGAATAAGGCGGTGATGGACAATGTCGCATTATCCGGGCATCAGGAATTATTCCTGAGAAGCCGGATTTCTGAAATAGAAGACGACGTATTGTCAAAATTCAATGACCTGTACACAGCCTGGGACAACGTGTGGAACAATACCATCCACAGCAATCTTGAAGTGATAAAAAAAGATGGAGACTCCTATGGGAATCTGATGAAGTATTGTTTGAATAACGAAGCTGTAAGATATCTGGTATTTGACAAACTTAACCGGGGAATAACAAGCTCAATCCCCTTGTTTGAGGAGCTGTATGTAGCTCGGGTAGAGAACAACCGCAAAAGACTGGAAAGCATACATCTTTCAAACGATACAGAAATGTATGATGCCGAGGGACGTCAGATAATAAGAACAACTTTAGTCAATCTTAAAAGGCTATTATGTTATTTGATTCCTTATTCGGATCAGCAGGAAGTTCATATGGAGAATCCACACAGTTTCGCCGGCAACATTATTGAAAACGAGATTAAAATTCAACATGCCGGGGAAGGAGTGTGTCTGTCTTTGTCGCTGCCGGAGGCCTCCGGCCTGACCGTCGATATCCTTGACCATAAAGGAGAGTTCTCAAGGAGAATAATTCATAATTATCAGATGTCTGCGGGGAATTACGCCTTCAACATTCATCTTCAGAAAGGGAAGCTGATGCTTGTGAGGATAAACATCAACGGCAATATCGTTGTGAGGAAAGTTTTGCTTTAGGGCTGTCGGCGTTTAATGGTCGTTCAAAGTGAAGTCGTTTAAACATCTTTATTGTATAATCGAAAAAAAGAAATAATCACAAAACATTCCATTATGAAGAAGGTTTACGCAATGAGCATAGCACTGTTGGCAGGGTTGAACGCCATGGCAGCTCCCCAAAGTGCTAAAGTGTCGCTGCCGCAGGTTTTGAAGTCGGCGCCAGCCGAGATTGTAGCAGTAGGGGCACCGGCCGCAATATCGAAGGCAGAAGGCAAAGCCATCACCAGCCTGGACGAACTCGTAGGTTTCGGCAAGATTGTCGGTGAGGATATTCACAGTATCTCCAGTACTCACAACTTCTTCCTGAACATAGTGGAGAAGAATACAACCACACTTACTCTTAAGAACTTCATCTCAAGCCAGTATAACTGTGATGTGGAGGTTAACATTGCCGCCGGTACCGTTACCTTCAATAACCAGACCCCTCTGGGTCAGGTGTACACCAAGGATGGTTATAAGGCAGTTTATCTTTATACTCGCGAGTTTAAGGGTGAGTATGAGGACCATAAACCTGTCACCAAGCCTCTCAATGAGATAGTAGCCGCTATTGATGCCGACAACAATATTGTTTTCCCCACAGGAACAGCCGTAATTGTGGGCTATCCTAAGGATGGCCAAATTATCGATTTCTCATGTGTGGTAATCGAAAAAATAGAGAGGATACCGCTAAACACACCTGCAAGCCTTGACGGTTATCTGAATGTGGGTACTGCTAAGTTCAATGACGGCTGGTTCAACTCCTATATTGTCGGTAAGGGTGGTGAGGCCATCAACAATAAGGACGTAGTAGTGATGCGTAATCCAGCAAAACCTAAGGAACTCGTGATATTGAATCCTTACGGAGATTCCCGGTGGGCAGAGCAATTCGGAAGGTATGGTGATGGCGTTGGCTACCTTATTGTAGACTACTCGTATGAAGATTGTGTTACCGTGGTTCCATTGGTGGAATCAGGTATGGCCTCCTTATATAAGGATGGCACGAAGTGCTACTATTATCTGAATAATCAGGAAGGCATTAACGTGTTCAACGGCTACAGCCAGAAAGAGCAGATAATAGATAATGAGTATGTCATGGGTCCTATGTCGAACGTCAGGGGGAATACCATGACTATAGAGAATCTGTATTTCGGTCAGAAAATTGTCGACAACCCTGAAGGAGACGAAGATGATCCTCTCGGCGCATACTGGTGGACAAATGGCATGAACCCAGATGGCTCTCCCAATTGGATGGATAGAATACCTGCCGTTATCGAGCTTCCCGAAGGCTGGAGAGATGGAGGCGGCGTAGAAGGTGTTTACGTTGACGGTACAGAGAATGTGCGCTACTACAACCTTCTGGGTGTGGAAATCGCAGCTCCTGTAAAGGGTCAGCTTACCATTAGAAAGGAAGGCAACAAGGCCGTTAAGTTCTTCGTACGCTAAGAAACCTACTTTCACTCTCATAAAAATGGGGTGTCCGTTTCGGGACATCCCTTTTTTTTCGTATTTTTGCATGTTGAAATGCATTTCAGATGAAGATATTGAATTCGGAGAGCATCCATGCAGTGGATGTGGCGACGTGCGAGAGGCAGAAGATCAGTTCCATCGACTTGATGGAGCGGGCGGCGATGCAGGTAAGCATCGAGCTTATATCCATGTTCCTGCCGAGTCAGCGTTTTGTGATTCTTGCCGGACCGGGCAACAATGGCGGAGATGCGCTGGCAGTGGCCCGTCTGCTCGTGGAGCAGGGCTACAAACGTGTGGAGATATTTCTTTTCAACGTCACAGGCAAGCTGAGTCACGACTGCGATGAAGAGCGCAAAAGGCTCATCATGCTCGACGGCATCGACTTCACCGAGGTCAACAGGGAATTCACTCCTCCTTATCTGGGGAAGGACGACGTGGTGGTCGACGGCCTTTTCGGCTCAGGTCTCAACCAGCCCCTTCAGGGCGGATTCGTCTCCGTGGCCCGTTACGTCAACGAGTCGGGAGCCTTCGTGGTATCCATAGACCTCCCTTCGGGACTCTTCGGCGAATGGAACTCGCAGCTGAGTCTCCGCGATGTGGTGCATGCCGACGTCACCCTCGCCTTCCAGCTCCCGCGCCTCTCTTTCTTCTTCAGGGAGAACGCCCAGGTGCTCGGCAAATGGAAGCTCATAGACATAGACCTTGACGAAAAGACCATAAAGGATTCCAAGACCGACTTCTACGTGATCGACGAGCATAATGTGGCGAGTCTGCTGCGAGAGCGCGACCCCTTCTCGGGGAAGCGCGACTACGGGTCGACGCTGCTTTTCGCCGGGTCGGTGGGGATGATGGGGGCGGCGGTGCTCAGCGCGAGAGCGGTGCTCCGCACGGGAGCCGGCCTGGTCACCGTGCATTCCGCAAGGTCGGGAATGCCGATAGTGCAGACCGCATTCCCCGAGGCGATGTTCGAGCCCGACCGCAACGAGCATTACATCACCGACATGAAGGTGCATCACCGTCACCAGGCGGTGGCCGCAGGTCCCGGCATCGGAACCAACGAGCAGACAATCAACGCCCTGCAGGGGCTCCTGCAACATGCCACGATGCCGCTGGTGCTCGATGCCGATGCCCTCAACTGCATATCGGCTCGGCCGGCTCTGCTTACACTCATACCCCCAAAAACGATACTTACCCCGCATATCGGAGAGTTCGATCGGCTTTTCGGAGAACATTCCAGCGATGAGGAGCGGCTGCGCACAGCCATAGACATGGCGCGGCAGTACAATGTGATAATCGTTCTCAAAGGACATTATACGGCCGTTGTGCGCCCCACCGGACGCGTCTACTTCAATCAGACAGGCAACGCCGGGATGGCTACGGCAGGCGCCGGCGACGTGCTCACAGGCATGATTGCCGCTTTCCTCAGCCAGGACTACGAGCCGGAATATGCATCCCTGCTCGGGGTATACATCCACGGGGCCGCCGGCGATATGGCCGCCGACGAGATGGGACAGTTCGGCATGACGGCCTCCGACATACCCCGCTTCGCCGGTAAAGTGATACGCCGTCTTATCGACGGCAGAAAGCAGTTTTAAACCAAGAGCGTATGAAAAGAATCATAGCGGCAGTCGCCGCCGTCACGGCGTTCATAGGCGTGTCAGCGCAGAACACCCGCCTCCTTACCGCCGACAAACATAATGAATACGGCCTTGTGTACACGTTGCCGGTGACGGCACTGCGCATAGAGGTCACCGCCTTGCGAACGGTCAGAGAGGCCGGCCCTTACTGGCAGTATGCCAAGAAATATATGGGTACCGACAAGGTGGTACGCGAGGATTCGGAACAATGGCAGGTGAAGGATGTCAAGGTCACCCCTTATGGCGTGGCCGATACCGAGCGGCAGTATCTCATGCAGCTGAAGCCCGGGGCGCTCACTTACATATGTGTGGGTGCCGACAACATGCTTGCCGCCATCAACAAGGAAGTAGACATAACGGTTCCGCCGGTGTCGGAACGTGCTATGCGCGAGGGGCGGCGCTCGAAGATGGATGCCTATCTCGAATATGTCGACGGCGATTTCATCTCGTCGCAGTCCAGCGCCAAGCAGGCGCAGATGCTTGCCGAGAGCCTTATGGAGGTGCGCGATGCCAAAGTGTCGCTGAGCCGTGGAACCGCCGACAACATGCCCACCGACGGGCGGCAGCTGGAGCTGATGCTGGCCTCGCTGGCCCGTCAGGAAAGAAGCTTCACAGCTGCCTTCACGGGTCTTGAATATACCGACACCATCAGCCGCACGTTCACCTACATTCCTTCCGACGAGACGCGCGGCACACTCTTCCGCATGAGCGACTTTGCCGGTTTTGTGGCTGCCGACGACTTCAGCGGCGACCCGGTGACAATAACCGTCAGCGAACGGCATGACGGCGAACTCCCAGTGAATGCCGACGGCGAGGAGAAGAAGCTCCCCAAGGATGCCGTGATGTACATGATACCGGGCACGGCGCGGATAAGCATAACGCTTGACGGCACCACACTGTGGAGCGGCAATTGCGAGCTGGCGCAGTATGGCGTGCCTTTCGGGCTGCAGCCATCCCTCTTCTCCGACAGGCGTTCACGCTCTTTCGCCGTTTTCGACACAGCCACAGGCGCTCTCAAGGAGATCGGAGATGTCACCGAATAAGTATCTCACCTTAGGTCAGTTCCAGCGGCTTGTAGGCAATACTATACGTATGAACCGCGAGCTGCAGTCGGCATGGGTACTCGCCGAGCTCAGCGACGTGCGGGTGGCGGGAGGCCACTGCTATATGGAGCTGGTGGAGAAGGACGACTCCGGCGGTATGCGAGCCAAGATGCGAGCCATGATATGGCGTGGCACGCTCGACGTGCTGCGGCGCAAGATGATGGCCGCCACAGGCAGCGACCTGCGCAGCGGCATGAAGATGCTCCTCTGCGGCTCCGCAAACCATCATGAGGTGTATGGGCTGAGCTTCGTGGTCAGCGACATTGACCCCAGCTACACCCTCGGCGACATGGAGCGCATACGCCGTGAGATTCTCGACAGACTGGCAAGAGAGGGTGTTGCGGAGTGTAACCGCCGGCTTCCACTCCCCATTACGCCGCAGCGCATCGCCGTGATATCTGCCGGCGGCGCCGCCGGGTTCGGCGACTTCACCAACCAGCTGCTGTCCGACCCGCGCGGCTTTGCCCTCTATCCCTGTCTCTTCGAGGCGGTGATGCAGGGGGAGCGTACGGTACCCACGGTGATGGCGGCTCTCGACTGGGTGGAGCGTACGGCTGACATGTGGGACTGCGTGGTGATAATCCGCGGAGGGGGCTCCACCACCGACCTCCATTCCTTCGACGACTATAGTCTGGCGCGGCGTGTGTGCACGTTTCCGCTGCCGGTGCTTGTGGGCATAGGCCATGAGCGCGACCGTACGGTGCTCGACGAGCTGGCATGCGTGCGCTGCAAGACGCCTACGGCCGTGGCCGCCTGGATTCTCGACCGTCTCGACATGGCTTACAGCGCGGTTTACGACCGTTGCAGCCGTATCGGCAGATACGTGTCGGAAGCCCTGAAAGGAGAGCATATGCGCCTGGGACAGACGGAAGCCTCCTTGCCGGCGATAGTGGCCACGCGTACCATGCGCGCCCGTATGGAGCTGCAGACAAAGGCCTCCAGAATGACGCGGGCTCTCGGCAACCGTACCGTCACGGCACAAGGCACTCTCCGCCTCACGGCAGGCCGCCTGGAGATGGCCGCGAAAACGGCCTTGAACAATGCCGCCGCCCGTCTTGAACGCCTCGACGACATGCAGCGCATTCTAAGCCCCGCCAATACCCTCGGCAGAGGGTACAGCATAACACGCCTGAACGGACATGCCGTTACCTGCGTGTCGGCCCTGAAGGAGGGCGACATCATAGAGACAACCCTCCCTGACGGCGTGGTCAGATCCGTGGTCGACGGCAAAGAGCAGGGCTGACAGTTATTGTTAATAAACGACTTCGATATCATTATGGAAGATAAAGATAAGGAATTGAGTTACAGCAAGGCGGTTGCCGAGCTTGAAGGCATTGTGTCGAAAATGGAGTCGAACCAGTGCGACATAGACAGCCTGTCGGCTTATGCCACACGAGCTCTGGAGTTGCTGAAATTCTGCAAGGAGCGTCTTTTCAAGGTCGACAAGGAGGTTGAGAAATGTCTGGAGGCTCTGAAAGACACCATGGAGGGGGAATAGATGAGGAAGAGAGTCAGGGTAATAGCCCGGATGTTGGGATTGCCGGAGCCGGCTGTCGACGAAGAGATAGTGACTTTGCTTACCGACTCCCGGGAGCTTGAAGAGCCGCGTGGTACCCTCTTTTTCGCCATAGCCACGCGTGGCAACGACGGACACAGGTATATACGCGACCTGTGGAGCCGGGGTGTGAGAAATTTTGTGGTGACGCATATACCGGAAGGCATGGAGCATCTCGAAGGCACCAACTTCCTGGTGGTTGACGATGTTGTTGACGCCCTGCAGCGCATAAGCGCCCGCGACGGCTACGGCGGCGAAATCGTGGCCATTACCGGTTCGCGCGGCAAGACAACCCTCAAGGAATGGATATTCCAGCTTATGGAGCCGTTGGGCGATGTGACCCGTTCGCCGCGCAGCTATAATTCCCAGACGGGTGTTCCCCTCTCGATGTGGGGACTCGATCCGGAAGCACCCCTTGCCATTGTGGAGGCGGGCATATCCCATCCCGGGGAGATGGAGCGTCTGCGCAGGGTGATAAAGCCCGACACGGTGATTGTCACCAACATAGGAGCGGCGCACAGCGACGGATTTCCCGATGATGCCGCCAAGGCGGAGGAGAAGGCCATACTTGCCGCAGGTCCCGAGACGGGGTGCGTGATTTTCTGCCGTGACTATCGTCTGGTCAGGGATGCGGTGTCGAAAGTGTCGCCGGATGCGCGTCGGGTGACGTGGAGCTATACCGACCCGGCAGCCGACGTCTTCATAACGCGTGGCGTCGGCGATGGCTCTGCCAGGCTTGATTATGTCTACGCCGGCGAGCCGGCGAGCCTTACGGCGCCTCTGACCTCCGAGGCAGATTATGAGAATGCGGCGAACGCTCTGACATTCATGCTTGTGCATGGCGTCGACAGGGAGGTGATTGCCGACAGATTCCGCCACCTCCACAAGCTGGGCACGAGGCTGAACGTGCTTCAGGGCGTCAACGGCTGCGTGCTTATCCACGACCAGTATACGAGCGACTTCTCCTCGCTGGGTCCGGCGTTGCATTTCGCGCGCCGCCGGCAGGGCAAAGGCCAGGGGCTTACCCTGATTCTCAGCGATCTCCTGCATGAGAGCGCCGACGAGGAGCAGCTGTATGCCCGTATATCGAGGCTCATAGCCGCCGCCGGCGTGACGCGATTCATAGGCATCGGCCCCAAACTGAAACATCACGGCTCTCTCTTCCCGGGAGCTGAATTATATTCGGATATCGCCGAGTTCATGCAGCGACGGTCGGCATCCGACTTCACCGACGAGACTATACTCCTCAAGGGCTCTCCGGAGGCGCGCTTCGACGAGATCGAGGAGATGCTTGAGGCGAGCCGCCACGAAACGGTGCTGGAGGTGAATCTTGACGCATTGCTCCACAACTACAATTATTTCCGGCGCAAGCTGCCTCGGAGCACGGGGATAGTGTGCATGGTCAAGGCGTCGGGCTATGGTGCCGGCAGCTATGAGATAGCCAAGACCCTGCAGGATGCCGGTGCGGCATATCTGGCGGTTGCCGTGCTCGACGAGGGCGTGGAGCTGCGCCGCCATGGCATTACAATGCCCGTGATGGTGATGAACCCGCGTGTGGCCAACTATAAGGCGATGTTCGCCAACCGGCTCGAGCCGGAGATTTATTCCCGTCAGATGCTTGACGATGTGATCCGGGAAGCGCGCAAGAATGGCGTGACCGGTTATCCCATACACCTTAAGCTCGACACGGGCATGCACCGCATGGGCTTCACGGGCGACGAGTTGCCGGCGCTTATGAATGCTCTCGACGGGGTGGAGGAGGTCAGGGTGAGAAGCATCTTCTCGCATCTGTGCACTGCCGACTGTCCCGACCAGGATGCCTTCACGGAGCTGCAGCTGAGGCGTTTCGCCGAATGGTCGGAATATGTGGAGGAAAGATGCGGCTATAAGGTGCTTCGGCATGTGCTCAACACTGCCGGGATGATGCGTTATCCCGAGCATCATTACGACATGGCACGTCTGGGCATAGGTCTATATGGCGTCTATCCTGTGGATAAAGCCGGCGAGGAGCCTCTGCAGACAGTCTCCACGTTGCGGACGGTGATATGCGCGTTGCACGACTGGGATGCCGGCGAGACTGTGGGCTATGGCCGTTACGGCAGGTTGGAGAAGCCTGCGCGTATAGCTACGATAGCCATAGGATATGCCGATGGCATGAACCGACATTTCGGGCGCGGCGCCGTCAAGGTGATGGTGAATGGCCGTGAGGCCCCCACAGTAGGCAACATATGTATGGATGCCTGCATGATTGACGTCACCGGCATAGACTGCAAGGTGGGCGATGCTGTGGAGATTTTCGGGCGAAATATGCCTGTGCAACGGCTTGCCGATGTGCTCGACACCATACCCTATGAGATTCTGACCTCCGTGTCGCCGCGCGTCAAGCGGATATACTACCGCGAGTGATTACCCTCGGCGGCTCTTTGCCGCGTGGGGTCAGAAATCGATGCCTATGCGCAGGGTGAAGAATGTTTCGGCATAGCGCCTTTTCTTCGATGAGGGGTGGTAGACGTCGGAGGAGTGTGTGCTTATCTCGTCGGTCATGCCCAGGAGGGTCATGCCCACGCCGAAGTTGACGTTCATCTTGCGACCCCAGTTCAGGCGGTAGCCGATTGTCGGCGACATGTAGAATCCGTCGGAAATATTGTAGCCGATCCGGACATCGCCGAAGGGCCGGAATTTCCTGTGGCTGTAATCATAGCGGAAGTCCACGAATACGGGAAACATCACATATGCCGCCGACAGGGCCGGGACAATGCCCGTACCGGCACCGAGAAAGATGTGGCTGTTGAACTGGTATCCATGCGACGTTGTCACACCCGACAGCCATTCGTAACCTCGATGGTATCCGTCGACATCGTTGGTGGTATTCATATACCCTAAGGTGTTCTCCCAATCCACGAAGCCTCGATAACCCCGTTGCGGATCTTTGGCGTAACCGACCATCGCCACCATGCATGCCACTATCGTCAATATAATCTTCTGTGCCATCTTTTGTTGAATTTGGTTGTTATTGTGATTGAATAGTTTTGCATTGCCACAAAGTTAAATAAAAAAAAGAATCAAAAACAATGCCTCTTTTGTCAACAATGCAATTTTCGAACTAACAGCCCGATTTTTCGAACAAAACCGCATGAATTTGGAACTAATCCCCTGAATTTTCGAACCAATCCGACTCCAGACCTCGATTAGTGAGGAATCGCCGAGCGGAATCTTCTAAAAATTCTGCATCTGAGTTTATTCTTAATAAAATACCTATGCCGCCCGGTTTGTTCGAAAAACAGGCCTGTTTGTTCTAAAATTAAATATTTTACAAAAATGGCTATTGCGTTTTAAGGTATATGTATATAACTTTGCAACGATTGATAAAGGCCTGAATCTAAAAAAGGATTCAATCTCGAGAGTTGTCAACCGACAGACCAGACTGTAAAGGCGCGAAATCCGAAAAGCGAAGAGAGTAGGAAACTAAAACCAAAGCCTCATGAAAAAAATCTTCTTCGCTGCAATAGCAGCGGCTGCGTTGGCTTCATGTACCAATGAGAGCTTTATAGAGCCCATTGACTAAAGTCTCATATTACAACAAGATACTGGGATAATCAAGATACTGGGATAATAATGTACGACAAACCCATTAAGTGATGAAAACATACTTATATATGTTGGGAACATTTTCTAATCTTCAATTTTAACAAATGCACCGGCTTTTCGGCTTGACCCGATGTTTCGGCAATTCTGCTCTTGTCTGGAATATGGGATTTCGTTAATTTTAGGCTCACAACTAAGAGAGTGTTTGGGTTTAACTTTCATTCACCCTAAGAGGGATTTTCGAGGGAATTTCACATGTTGAGGAGGGAGCATATCGGGATATGCGACCGACGAGACATGGTGAAATTCACCGGAAAGACCCTTCGGGGGGATGAAAAGAATTTCCATAATACTCTCAAAAATTAAATTCGTGTTAAATTCAAACACTCTCTAAACAAAAGTTATATGATTAGACTGATTAAAATCGTGGTTGCAGTCTCCATGCTGCTCGCAGTCTCGTTGCCGACAATGGCTATAGAATATGCGACGTCTATGTCGCAGACACCAACCTCTACTGATAGGGAAGAGGAAGATGTCCCTCCCTTCTTAAGGATGCCTCCCCAGAATGTGGTATGCGTTATCTCCGAAGATGGCGTTAGCTTGCCATTGGCAGATGGCGAGGAGATAACTCTCTTCGAAGTGTATGACGCCAACGGTGCGATGCTCACTTCATGCGTCTCGGAAGAGGACTTCCTTGAATTTATCTTCGCGTCCCAGGTCTCCGGAGTTGTTGAAATCCGCATCCATACTGCCTGGCGGTATTTCCGGGGATATATCAACCTGGTATAAGGTACAGAGCAATATACGGGTGATTTCATAGAAGCGGCAGGTAATTGGCACTGTTTGGGTATTTCCGACAGTGTGGGAACATAACTTCGGCATGCTTGGCTTAGATGTGGTTCCAATCTACCTGCCGCTTCTGCGGAATCATCCGTATTGTATCCCAACCGACAGACTTTAAGGACCTTAAAGACCTTAGTGACCCTAAAGACCTTAAAGTGGTCCTTAACTCCCCCCCCCCCCCATAAACAAAAAACAGACGCATATCACTATGCATCTGATTTCCGGTTGGTCCCGAATCGCTTCGGAATTTCCCCGTGGGTACTAATTCTAAAATAACTATTAATCCATAACTTTACTAATGCAACAATAAATTGTCAATGAAACGATATCTTTCATTGGACTTTCGTCCAACACTAACGCTTGCTTTGAATGTATTGTCGCGACATTGAATCCAAATGTCGCCGCGAATCGGAACCGGCTCTCCGGCTTTCCCCTTTTCGCACTGCAAAATTACATAACATTTGCGATTCATACAATAGCCCCGAGTGCAACTTCCGTCACTTTGGGCAACTCAAATCTTAATGTTATGTTAATATTGCTAAAAATTGGTGTATATGGTGCTTATATGGTCTTTTTGGAATATTGAATTCTGCGCCGAAAACGGAATATATAAAGGACTTTATGCCCTAATGTCAGCGTAGCGCATGCTTTTTTATATAATATCAGTATATTGACCGTATAAGATTCCGGACTCCGGAAATGTTAATATCCCGGTGGGGGTCAGCGGTCATTATAGCTGCGCAGACTGTCGGCGAGCCATGGTATGTCGGCAACGTCGCCCGGCGTGCGCCCGATTGATACAGGAACCACCGAGATGAGACCATGCTCCAGACTCCATTGGTCGGTGGCCTCGTTTTCAGGCTCCTCGTTCTCGAATACGCCCGTAAGCCAATAATAAGGATGGCCATGAGGGTCGGTATATTTCTGATACTCGTCGTTCCATTTGCCGCGGCAGGGGGTACACAGTCGCATTGCGGAAGGCGAGGCTGCCACTTTAGGGAAATTGACGTTGAGGCATATGCCCGGAGGCAGAGAGTGTTCCAGCACGGCCTTGGCCAGATGGTCAACGGCAGGCAGACAATGCCCGAAGTCGGCATCCAGCGAATGGTTGCAGAGCGAGAACCCGATGGAGGGTATTCCGAAAGCGCATCCTTCCATCACGGCGCCCATGGTGCCGGAGTAGAGAACGTTGACGGAAGCGTTGGAACCATGGTTTATGCCGGCCACCACCAGCTGCGGCGTACGAGGCAGGATGTGGTGCATGGCGAGTTTCACGCAGTCCACGGGGGTGCCGCTCACGGCATAACCCTGTGCGCCGTGGAAATCGCCCAGCTCCTTGACAAACAGCGGGCTGTTGACGGTGATGGCCATGGACTGTCCCGACTGGGGAGAGGCCGGGCATACGGCCACCACATCGCCAAGAAGCGCCATGCGCTCCACAAGGGCATGCACGCCCGGGGCATTATAGGAATCGTCGTTGGCTACAAGTATCAGTGGCTTTTCTGACATTATCCGGAAATTTTTGGTGTTATAGGAAGTGATTTTTTGCGCAGGAGATATCGGGCGGTTATGGCGTTGCGGCCGGCACCGGGGAGGAGAGGGAGGATGTCGTTGTCGGGGAAGCGGGTATAGTCGCGGCGCATGCGCCGGAAGTCGTTATGGGCCTTGAGCACGGCTTTGGCGTTGGCGAAATCGAGCTTTGCCACAAACATGGCGAAGGCCAGCGTATCGGCGAGCCGACGTTTCAGAAGCATGCGCTGTCCGCCCCGGCGGGTCATGTTCTTGTGAATGAGCAGCAGGTTGTTGCGGAAATTGAGGTATGTCTTGCGGGGGTTGCCCTGGCTGAGGCTCGCCCCTCCCATATGGTAGACGCATGAGTCGGTGACGACCTTGCAGCGGAAGCCGGCGGCCCATATGCGGCAGCAGAGGTCTATTTCCTCCATATGAGCGAAGAAAGAGGCGTCGAGGCCGCCGAGACGCATGTAGAGGTCGCGGCGTACGGTGAGGCAGGCGCCGCTGGCCCATGCCACATCCGCCGGCTCGCCGTCGTACTGTCCCTCATCCCGCTCCACGCTGTCGAAGAGCCGGCCGCGGCAATAGGGGTAGGCCAGCGAGTCGAGGGCACCCCCGGCGGCACCGGCGTACTCGAAGCTGTCGCGTCGGTAATAGCTCCGTATCTTGGGCATCACGGCCCCGGTGTCGCCGTGGCTCTCCATATGCTCCAGAATCGGACGCCACCAGCCCGGCGTGGTCTCCACGTCGCTGTTGAGAAGAGTCACATACGGATAGTCGCATTCCGCTATGGCCCTGTTGTAGCCCTCGGCAAACCCATAGTTGGCGTCGAACGACACTACCTTGACCTCGGGGCAGTGCTCCCTGACCCAGTCAACCGAGCCGTCGGTGCTTCCGTTGTCGGCGACTATCAGGTCGCAGTCGTCGCAGACGGTATCGCGGCTGACCCCGGCAAGCAGCTCCTCAAGAAGCTTCCGGCCGTTCCAGTTCAAGATTATTACTCCTAACTTCTTCATTGGTCGGCTAAAATATTGTCGGCAGAGAGAGTGATGTCGGTCACTGTATTGGGCAGACGGTCGTTCCAGGGAGCTTGTACGCGCACATAGTTGTCGGTGAGGCCCTGTATGGTGTCGCCCACATGACGGGTGTGTTCCCAAAGCACGGGGCGAGAGCTTCCTTTCTGGTTGCGGAGGAAGAGGCTGAGCTTGGCGTCGGAAATATCGATAAGCTGCGCCACCCGCACATGTTTGGTATGCTGGTCCACGGGGTCGGGGAGGTGCAGGGCGGCAGTGCCGGGACGTTCGGAATAGGGGAACACATGAAGTCGCGTCACGGGCAACGAACCGATGAACTCCAGGGCGCGCTGCCATTCGTAGTCGGTTTCTCCGCGTGCTCCAGCTATCACGTCGACGCCTATGAATGCATGGGGCATCACGCGCCTGATGTGCTCGATGCGTTGGCGGAAAAGTGCGGTGTCGTAGCGGCGGTTCATCATCTTCAGCACCTTGTCCGAACCTGACTGCAACGGGATATGGAAGTGAGGCATGAAAGCCCTGCTGGAGGGTATCCATTCTATGATCTCGTCGGTCAGCAGGTTCGGCTCTATGCTTGATATGCGGTATCTGTCGATGCCCTGCACGTTGTCGAGAGCGCGGAGGAGGTCGAACAGCGACTGACCGTTGTCAAGGCCGAAAGTGCCGATGTTCACGCCGGTTATCACTATTTCGCGGGCGCCGTTGCCGGCAGCTTCGGCGGCACGGGCCACAAGGTCGTCGATATGCCCCGACCGTGACCGGCCGCGTGCATAGGGTATGGTGCAGTAGGTGCAGAAATAGTCGCAGCCGTCCTGCACTTTGAGGAACCATCTTGTGCGGTCGCCGCTCTCGCAGCTCGGCTGGAAGTCGGTGATTTCGCGCGCCGGCGTCACGTCGACCATTCTCTCGCCGCGCCGCAGCCATTCGCTCACATATTCCGCGGCGTGAAGTTTCTCGCCCGACCCTATCACTATGTCAACGCCTTCAATGGCCGACACTTCGTCAGGTTTGAGCTGCGCATAGCAACCCGTCACCACGATTGAGGCCGAAGGGTAGCGCTGATGCATACGGCGTATGAGGTTGCGGCCCTTCTTGTCGGCGGTCTCGGTTACGGAGCAGGTGTTGATTACGATGATGTCGGGAGTCTCGCCGACGGATGCCCGACGGATGCCGCACCCTCGCAACGCCCGACCTATCGCCGATGTCTCCGAAAAATTCAGCTTGCATCCCAGCGTGTGGTACTGCGCTTTCAAATCCCTCTTTTCAATTCCCATAACTCTATAACGTAAAATTCATACTAAATTTTAAGCGACGCATTCTTTGTGGAATCACAGAATTGACCTCTCGGTGCAGTTCCGGTCAGTTCTGTGATTCCCAAATCGCGGCCGAAGGTTGAGAGGTGTAGAATTTTAAATGCACCGTAAAAAAAGCTTGAGCCGGATTGAGCCCTTTTTATCCATCCGGGACACGGCTTTTTAAGGGTCTTTTCAGGCCATAAAAGGGTATTGAAGTGCAAATTTAACAAAAAATCGGCTAAAAACTTGACAAGGGGGGTATTGATGTATTAATTTTGCGGTGGATAATGAAACACAATAATAATAAGGAGATAAAGATATCGTTCTGGGCCTCCCATTTCACTACGATAGTGTCGGTGACGCTGGTGCTGATACTGGTGGGTCTGATAGCGATGGTATGGACGAGTGCCCGCAACGAGACGCGCCGGCTGCAGGAGCAGCTGGAGCTTAACGTGATATTGGGCGACAGCGTCACAGACGCGCAGGGCAAGGCTCTTGCCGACAGCATAGGCAAGGCGCCATATGCCGGCACTGTGAAGTTCATCAGCCGCGACGAGGCCATGAGGATATGGACCCGCGACACGGGCGAAGACCTCGTGGAGCTCTTCGGCGTAAACCCGCTGAGTCCGGAGGTGGCGTTCACGGTGCGTTCTCAATATTCATCGAAGCAGAGTCTCGCCGGAATCAAGAAGAGTCTGGAGGCCAGTCCGCTGGTGGCGTCGGTGTCGGCGCCCGACGACAGCATGGTCGACAGCATGCAGCAGAATCTTACCCGTATCACTCTGATTCTGGGCATCGTGGCGCTCGTGATGATTCTGATATCTCTTGTATTGATCACCAATACGGTGAATCTCGCCATATATTCGAGACGCTTCACCATACACACCATGCAGCTCGTGGGCGCCACCGACGGCTTTGTGCGCCGTCCCATAGTGTGGTCCAACATGCTTGGCGGCCTTGTGGCCGGGTTGCTGGCTGCCGGTATCACGGCCCTGGCCTTGTGGGGGGCACGCCAGGGAGGTCTCGATGATGTGGCTCGCTATATACCATGGTCCACTTATGCCGTGGTGGCCGCCGGTATGATCCTTGCCGGTATGGTCATGTGTTCTCTGGCAGCTTTCATTGCCGCCTCGCATTACCTCCGCAAGGATTATGACGAATTATTCAAATGACGTACAAACAATGGCTAAAGATATAAGAAAACGGAGTGTGCTCGACAAGGCGCAGTCTGTAAAAAAAGGTCCCAAGGGGGATATCGTGAAAGAGAAGGCCGACATGCGCCCCTTCACCAAAGTTAATTTCTGGATGATGGGGGGCTGCGTGGCGCTTATAATCATAGGTTTCCTGCTGATGAGCGGCGGCGGTGCCGGCAACGGCTTCAATCCCGATATCTTCAGCACCCGCCGCATCGTGGTGGGCCCCACGCTGGCGTTCCTCGGTTTCTTACTTATGGCTTTCGCCATAATATGGACGCCCCGCAAGTCGGAAAACCGCGACCAACGGAACATTGATGCCCCACATAAAGAGAGCTGACAATGGAATGGCTTGACGCGCTGATTCTGGGAATCGTCCAGGGTCTTACCGAGTATCTGCCCGTCAGTTCCAGCGGGCACCTCGAGATTTTCAAGGAGATATTGGGCGTGGACCTTCCCGCCGACGAGAACCTGCAGTTCAATGTTGTGGTGCATGCCGCCACGGTCTGCAGCACGATAGTGGTGCTGTGGCCCATGTTCCGCGACCTCTGCCGCAGCTTCTTCACATTCCGCATGGACTCCAACTTCTTCTACGTGTGCAAGATACTGTTGAGCTGCATCCCGGTGGCGATAGTGGGCTTCTGCTTCAAGGATGATGTGGAGCGTATTTTCAGCGACGGGCTGACGATAGTGGGCATATGCCTGCTGGTGACGGCGGCGTTGCTGCTCTTCGCACATCTGAGCATGCTGCGGGAGAAGCGTGCGGCGGCGCAGACGCTCAGCCTGCGGCCGGCATCGGCGGGCCGCGACATCTCATGGCTCGACGCCTTGGTGATAGGAGTGGCGCAGGCCGTGGCGGTGCTGCCGGGCCTTAGCCGAAGCGGCACCACCATCGCTACAGGTATAATCCTCGGCGACAAGCGCGAGAAGGTGGCAAGCTTCTCGTTCCTCATGGTGATAATCCCGGTGCTCGGCGAGATGCTCCTCGATGTCAAGGATATGGTAAGCCCCGACTATCAAGGACAGACAAGCCTCGCATGTCTTGTGGTAGGGTTCGCGGCCTCGTTTATTGTGGGATGCGCCGCATGCGCATGGATGCTCAACATCGTCAGGAAGGGCAAGCTGTGGTGGTTTGCCGTATACTGCGTGGCGATGGGTGTGGTATGCCTGCTGTGGCAATGACGACTGTTGTAAGCAAAAGATAACAGCCATGGATTTTATCAGTGGGGAAGTAATAGTGGTCGACAAGCCGTTGGGCTGGACGAGTTTCGATGCGGTGAAGCGTGTACGCGGCGCCATACAGCGGCGTCTGGGCATGAAACGTTTCAAGGTGGGCCATGCCGGTACGCTCGACCCGTTGGCCACGGGCGTGCTACTGGTATGCACGGGCCGCGCCACAAAACGCATCTCCGAACTCCAGGAGGGTATGAAGGAATATGTGGCGGAAGTGACTTTCGGAGCCACCACGCCGAGCTTTGACCTCGAGAAGGAGATTGACGCCACCTATCCCTGGGAGCATATCACGCGCGAGAAAATCGAGGAGGTGCTTCCCCGGTTCACGGGGCATGTGATGCAGGTGCCTCCGGTATTCTCGGCGGTGAAGGTCGACGGCAAACGGGCCTACAGCTATGCCCGCAAGGGAAAAGAGGTGGAGATCAAGGCCAAACCTCTGGAGATAAGGGAGATGGAGATTCTGGGCTGGGAGGCGCCGAAGCTTACGGTAAGGGTGTTGTGCAGCAAAGGCACCTATATTCGAGCCCTGGCGCGTGACCTGGGAACGGCTCTTGACTCTGGAGCACATCTTACGGCTCTGAAACGTACGCGTGTGGGCGACTTCTCCATAGCCGACGCCCTCGATATCGACAAGGCTGTGGACATAATAGCCAACGGCCCGGTGGAATTTCCCGCCGACCAACATGTTTAACGCTAATACATGATACCGCCGCACGTGTGCGGCATAACCATAAATAATGAAGCTATCGCAATTTAAATTCAAGCTGCCGGAGAATCTAATAGCACAGCATCCGGCGGAGAACCGTGACGAATGCCGTCTGATGGTGGTCGACGCCCGTAACGGCGAGATCAGCCATCATATATTCAAGGAAATATTAAATTACTTCGACGACGGGGATGTGATGGTGTTCAACGACACCAAGGTTTTCCCTGCGCGTCTGTACGGCAACAAGGAAAAGACGGGTGCCCGCATAGAGGTTTTCCTGCTGCGGGAGCTTAATGCCGAGAACCGTTACTGGGACGTGCTCGTGGATCCGGCACGCAAAATACGCATTGGCAACAAGCTCTATTTCGGCAATGATGAAACGATGGTTGCTGAAGTGATCGACAACACCACCTCGCGCGGCAGGACGCTCCGCTTCCTCTACGACGGCGATTACGACGAGTTCAAGAAGGCTCTGTACGCCCTTGGCGACACGCCGTTGCCCGAGTATATAAAGCGTGCCGCCGAACCGTCCGACCGCGAGAACTACCAGTGCATCTTCGCTGCCAAAGAGGGTGCCGTGATGGCGCCGGCCGCCGGCATGCACTTCAGCCGCGAACTTATGAAGCGTCTCGAAATCAAAGGTGTGGAGCGTGGTTTCCTCACGCTGCATTCCGGCTGGGGCAACTTCAAGGAAATCGATGTGGAGGACCTTACAAAGCACCGTATGGACTCCGAGGAGATGCGCGTGGACGAGACGCTGATAAATATGGTCAACGCCGCCCACGATAAGGGAAAGAGAATATGCGCCGTGGGCACATCCACGCTCCGTGGCCTCGCATCGGCCGTCTGCATGAACGGGCACCTGATGACTTTCGAGGGGTGGACCAACAAATTCATATTCCCTCCTTACGACTTCACGGTGGCCAACGCGATGGTGAGCAATTTCCACATGCCTTACAGCACGATGCTCATGATGGTGGCTGCCTTCGGCGGGTATAACCTCGTGATGAAGGCTTATGAAACGGCCATCAAGGAGAAATACCGTTTCGGGGCATATGGCGACGCCATGCTCGTGCTCCGCTGATCCTTATGGTACGAATGCCTTGGTATAGAAAGGTATGGCTATTGTATGCCGACGGTTTCAGAAACATGACCGTCGGCAAATATTTATGGGCCATCATACTGATTAAGCTTGCTGTCCTTTTTCTTGTGTTCCGGCTCTTTTTCTTTCCGGACATACTTTCGGAGAATTACGACAGCGACCCCGAGCGAGCGGAGGCGGTAAGGGACAACCTTACCCGTCCGCGCTGACCCCTCCGGCATCCCGCCGAAATCAGGGAAAATAGGGCACAAAAAAAGATTAATTGTCTCGCGACAACTAATCCTCTAACCTTAAATCTAATACCATGAAAAACACGTTTGCAAAGGTAATACATTTTTTTGTTACAAAAAAGAGAGAGTGCAAGAAAAATGAATTGTCTTTGAAATTTTTAACGTTGAGGGGCGTTATTTCAGGTAATTTTACAAAAGTCACCCGAAAAAAAGCAAAGTCGGAAGAATATGCTTCGGCGTACGGAAGGATGCGCTAAGCGAATGTGTCGGCGAGGATGTCGGGGGTCTTGAGGTTGGAGAGCCCTGGATAATGAACGGCGTAGTAATGGATCAGCGCGAGAAGGCAGCTGCGACGCTGGGCGGGGGTGAAGCGGAATTTGTGGCAGTTGGCGGCCGATATGCGGCTTAGCAGAAGGATAAAGGGTATCGCATCGGGACCGAGAATATCCTTATGCAGCGGAATTCCGGCGGAAATCACCCCCTCGCGCATGTCGAAATACAGCATTCCTGAAGAGTGTAGCGGCACCGACAGGTCGGGGAGGATGCCGGCGTGGGAGAGTAGCCCGGCGAGAAAGGCTATGTGTCTGTTGGCCACGTTACGGCGTGTGCGGTCAAGGTCGAGTATGGAGCGGTATATGAAGTCCCACATGGCGGGGTCGGTCTGCGACTGTCGCAGGAAAGCGTTGAGGAACTCCGCCAGGAACATGGCCACCGCACCCTTTGCCGGGTTGAAATATATGTCGTGCCATACATTCGCCGGTGCGAAGGCGCCGAGCGACTGCAACTCCCGGTTGAGCTTGAAATTGACATCCGCCGATATGACGGCCAGAGGTTGCAGACGGGCGTTGCGCATACGGGCGGCGCGCCCTGTGCCGGTGGCCGACATAAGGGATATCCTACCGCGTTCGCGCGTGTAGAGCGTCACCACGTTCTGTCTGTCGCTGTGGCGCACGATGCCTGTCACTATCCCCGTAATCCGTTCTATCGCCATATTTTCTCTTGCAAATCCGATATGCAAAATTAATAATTCCTTCCGAAATTTCTTACTCTGGGAGCTAATGTGACTGAGGTGGTTGATGTGACATAAGAAACATAAGAAACATACGTAACATCATAAACATAAAGAATACGGCAATAATACAGGCAGCCACGGGACCGATGGTTCCGTGGCTGCGGTATGACAGGGTAATCGATGGTTATTTCGATTGTGTAAGACTGTCTTAAAGATGGCTTAGAGAGTAGATTTTAAAAACAAATATTAATGAAAGACTTAACATTCATGCTTCATGGCGACCCGGAACATTCATAGTGGTTCCGGAAATCGCTCTTAGAACAGTTCAACCTCTCGCTGGAAGAACTGCGTGGGGTGGCTGCAGGCGGGGCACTTCTTCGGAGGCGTGACGCCCTCGTAGATGTAACCGCATACGCGGCATTGCCATTTGATAGGTTTGCCGGTCTCGCTCTTGAACACGTTCCCCTTTTCGATGAGGTCGGCCATCTTCAGGTAGCGGTCGCGGTGGTGCTGCTCTATGGTGGCGATGGCCTCGAATTTGTCGGCTATGTCGTCGAAGCCCTCTTCCTTGGCTACCTTGGCAGCCTTCGTGTACATCTCCACGCCCTCCTTCTCTTCCTCGGAGGCGGCTACCTTGAGATTGTCGATGGTCTTGCCGATCACTCCGGCGTCGACCTCCATGGCCGGTGCCTTGGCGTTACCCTCCGACAGGAATTGCAGATATATCTTGGCATGGCGCAACTCATTGTTGGCCGTTTCCTCGAAAATCTCGGCAAACTGCGGATAACCTTCCTTCTCAGCCTGTTTGCTGAAGAAGATATAGCGTGAATATGCCGCCGACTCAGCGAGATATGCAGTGGCAAGATTCTTCTGTGTCTTTGTGCCTTCAAGGCTCTTAGCTTTATTCTCTGACATAATTCCAGTAATTTTTATAAAGCGGCCATGGAAGATGCGCCCCTGGCCGCGACGGTTATGACATTATAACATCCCCCCGCCCAAAATTGTTTGCCCGGGTAAGGTCGGTAAGGTCATTAAGGTCTCTAAGGTCATTAAGGTCTCTAAGGTCATTAAGGTCATTAAGGTCTCTAAGGTCATTAAGGTCATTAAGGTCTCTAAGGTCAGTAAGGTCGGTAAGGTCAGTAGGGTAGTTAAAGACCTTAGGGTCCTTAGAGACCTTAAAGACCTTAATGTTAATTAGAGTTAAAAATGCACCTTGACCCTTGGGAATTTTTATTATCTCAATGAAGTGATTTAAACTTATTTCAAAAACATAAAAAGTCTTTTAAGATATAAAA
>CAJUAT010000029.1 GCA_910584525.1 uncultured Muribaculaceae bacterium
ACTGAAAATTAAGTGTTTAACAGCATAAATTTAATTTTTGTCATCTACTAAAGTAAATAGATTTAAATATACAAAAAAATATTTTTTGAGGAGTCGCAGAATTAGAGCGCACTCTAAACACTAATCACGTGTTCCTTCAGCGCAAAATTATGCATCCAAATTAAGTATAATGAGAAATATTCTCACGTAACGAACTCTATATGAAATTTTATTGTTACCTTTGCAGCATCGAACCGAATAAGATATGTTAGTAAACTTCACATTGAAAAATTTCCGGTCATTCAAGAATGAAATGACACTGAGCATGGTGGCAGCTCCGATTCAGGAGCTGTCGGCTGCCGTTGTAAAAACCTGTGATGAGGAATTGCTGCCTGTGGCCGTAATGTACGGAGCGAATTCAAGTGGCAAAAGCAATGTATTGAAAGCATTGAAGGGAATGCGCGATGTGTTGCTCAATTCAGTCAAACTCAATCCGAAAGACAGGCTTGAGGCCGAGCCATTTTCCCTTGACTTGACTTCCGGCAATGAGCCGACATCATTCGAAATACAGTTTACACTTAACGGCTCACGCTTCCGATATGGGTTCGACTATACTGCCGAAGCAGTCATTGCAGAATGGCTGTATGAGAAAAGACCGGGAGAAAGGGAGTTTGAGCTATTCCTCCGAAGCGGAAATGAGTTCAAAATTTCCAAGACACGCTTTGCCGAAGGTTTGGGCAAACAATCTGCCACTCCCGACAACCGTCTTTTCGTATCACTTGTAGCCCAGTTAAACGGCAAGGTATCGCAGGCTATTCTCGACTGGTTTTCAAATATTGACTATATGTCGGGAATGGACGGCAAGGGCTATGCCGGAAAGACTCTTGAAATGCTGTTCCTGAAACAAAACGGAGCTTCTGAAATCACGCGGTTCTTTGAAGAAACCAATCTCGGCTTCATGGAACTTGATGTGGAGACTGAAAATGGCGATGAAAAGAACATGAAATCAGAGACAGTTCACAGCATTTATGATGACGAGGGAAACGATGTCGGGGTAAGGCGTTTCCCGACAGAGAAAATGGAGTCGGAAGGAACGAAAAAAATCATTGAGATTGCGGGCCCGATATTTGACGCTATCCTGAACGGAAAAATTCTGATTGTCGATGAGCTTGATGCCAAGCTGCATCCATTCCTGACACGCAAGATTATCAGCCTGTTCATGGATAAGGGTATCAACAGCAAGGGTGCGCAACTTATTTTCGCAACCCATGATACAAACCTTCTCAACATCCAGTATCTGCGCCGTGATCAAATCTGGTTTACTGAAAAAGACAAGTCTGATTCTACAGATCTCTATTCTCTTGTAGAGTTCCGCGACGATGCGGGCAATAAGGTCCGCAATGACCGCAATATCGAGAAAGATTATATCAACGGACGCTTCGGCGCAATTCCATTTATGAGTTAAACGGCATGGGGCAACTTCCAAAATCAAAAATAGAACAGCTCAAACGAGAAAAGCGCGAGGCAAAAGCAGCCAAGAAACGTAAAGTGGCAACACGAGAAAGAATAGTGCGTTTCCTGATTGTCTGCGAAGGAGAACGGACAGAGCCGAATTATTTCCGTGATCTTGTCAAAGACAGGTATTCGGAAGTACGTTCCGAAGAAATTGTCGGCGAAGGCCGTTCAACCTGCTCGTTGGTTAAGAAAACTGAGGAAATAAAAGACCGTCTTGAACATCAGCGACAACTGAAATTTGACCGGGTATAGGTAGTTTTCGATAAGGATGATTTCAATGACTTTAATGAGGCGATTGCCCTTGCAAGGAAGAAGAATTTCATGGCAGCTTGGAGCAACGAAGCGTTTGAGCTATGGTATCTCCTGCACTTCGTTTATCTTGATGTCGCAATCACTCGCGCTGATTACATAACGAAACTTGAAAACGAGATACGCAAAATCAATGGCTTCGAGGATTACACCTATAAGAAAAACGATTCCGGCATTTATTCTCTTCTTCAGAAAATTGGCGATGAACCGCAGGCAAAACTCAGAGCCGCAAAACTCAGAGCAATATTTGATGGCACTAAAGATTTCAAGAGCCACAAGCCATGTACCTGCGTCGACATTCTTGTTGACGAGCTTGAGCATCCCGAAAGCCTGTTAATAGGAACCTGAATAACATTTATTTCACTTCAGCTTTCACGGCCATCGTCACCGGCTACGGTATCAGGCGGCAATGGTTCTATGCTTTGCAACCGCTCTCGGTTCTTGCGGATTCGCTCTTTACGGAACTCCTCCCATTTGTTCTTTGAGTTCCTGTGCGACTTGTAAAGCGTTATACCCGTGACCTGCTTGAAGATTGAAAGAAGTCTGTTCCCGAGAGTGAAGTTACGGTTTTTCTTTCCGAAATTGCTGCTCAACATTTTCATATCCACATCGCCGGCGAGTCTGACGGAACCTATATCAATATTTCCAACTCTGGCCATGAGACGCAGAATATCCGGCGGCAGATCCGGCGCTTCGGGAGCCTCGATAATTTCTATCGCCTCCCGGTCGAATTTCCGGTCGCACCATCTGGCAGCCTCCTTCAACGTGATATATTCCCTGTCAAGAATATATACCTCAGCACGGGTGGTGACATAAAAATCCTCGTCATACCTGTTGAAACTGAACATATTACGTCCACGCCCGCGGGATTCCACGGTGAATGTATAACCTGTAAGATCCGTGGCCGCTATGGAATCTCCGACCACATTGTCGTAATTGAACCTGACATTGAAGTTATTGAACTCCACTCCTTTCCTGAAAAAGCCGGAAAGATTGGGTACCCATTTCCGGCTTTCCGCATCTGCAAGCACATCCACGTCAACGATAAACCTGTCATCACGGCGTATCCATATTTCGGCGGGACTGTACTTTCCGCGCAACGAATCGCATGCCGCCTTTTTGCCGCGAATACCGGGCGGCACAATGGGTACCGGCGGTATTCCGACCCAATCGGCCCATGAAAAATGGTTGTTGTAATTATCGCTCACACTGTCGCGCCCATATCTGTCTGTAAAGCGGTAATATGATTCACATTTAAGCAGCCGCGGTGAGGTCCAGCCGCGAAACCGGCTCTTTTCGCCCGGACCGGTCATGAAGTCGGCCATCTTCTCGCGGAAGAGAAAGATTGTATCGGACGACGTGGTCAATGTTGAATACTCGCGTATATATGCCAGCATATGCAACGCCTTGTTCTGCCGCGACTCCACCACCACCTCCGGCAAATCAGTCACGTTGGAGGGAATAATCCTTCCATCCACATAAAAGACCAACAACAACAACAACAACGCAGCACACGCTATGGCGCCCTTCATAAATTACATAATGTTGATTCGTCTGTCACAAAATTACGGTATTATTGTGACACGCGCAAATATTAGGTACGAACGGACTCTAAGATTTGCGCGACGCTTGCTAATTATCGTTCATGAGCTTTTCCAGCACTTCGTAGAAAGCGGGATTTTCGCCGCTGGTGATGTTGACAATCTTGCCGGCAGGGTTGACAATCACCTTGGTGGGGAAGCCTTCCACGTAATATTGCTGCAGCAAGGGGCCGCCTCCCTCGGTGGGGTTATAGAGATTCACCCAGGGGAGTTTGTACTTGTCGAGGGCTCCGAGCCAAGCCTCGCGGCTGTCGTTGCAGGCTATGCCCACAATCTCCAGCTTGCCTTTATGCGCGGCGTAAAACTCCTTCATCTGCGGAATACCCTTGATGCACCAGCGGCACCAGCTGCCCCAGAAGTCTATCACCACCCATTTACCCTTGAAGTCCGACAGACTGACATCCTTACCCTCGCGGTTCTTGAAAGTGAATGCCGGAGCATCCACAGTGCCCGACTGCAGGGCTACCTTCTTGCGCTGCTGCTCCATCTGATAGTCGACATAATCCTTCTGACGCCGGGCAAAAGGCATGAGAAGACTCTGCTGAGCCGCCGGTGTCAGCGAATCGTAATTCTTGAGGAATTGCTCGGCCGGCATATGCATCAGAGCATATACGGCGGCCGGGCTGTCGGGATTGTTCTTCAGATAGTCGGCATATACGGCATTATACTTTGCCTCAAGGCCTTCCATCACAGCGGCATCGGGACTCTCGCGACGCTGCTCGGCCACAAACTCGTCGAGATAAGTCTCCGCCTGGTTGTTCATGGCCGATATGTCGGTCATCAGTTTAGACCCGGCGGCGGTATATTTCAGCGGTCTCTCGGAAGTAAGGTCCACGGTGATGTTCTCGCCGGGCATCGTATATACCATCAGCACGCTGCGGCGGTCGCCGAAAGGCACCGCATACTGCGCCGCCCCTTCGGGCATGTCGGCAAGTGTGGCCACACCGTCAACAACCTTCACTTTCTCCGAAACCGATGCCGGTTCGCCGGGATTGTTGCGTGTCAGGGCGCTGATATATCCGCGCTGTACATCTATCTCTTTTGTAGCGCTTCCCGCAGGAAGCTTTATGGTGACGGCAGCATTGGCCGCCATGCATAATGTCAGTGCCGTTACGGCTATAATATTCCTTTTCATACTGATATAACGTCAGGATTCATGCATAAGTTGTCAGGATTCCATCTCCAGCAAAAAATGTCAATGCGCGTTCCTCAAGTCGAGCTGTTTATGCAGACGATGCACGAACTCATAATTCCTTATATTCCATCTGGGTGCCACCACCATCTCCGGGGGAGCCTGCGCGAGAAATCGCTCTACAGCTATATGTTCCGGAATCCGGGCAACCACATCGCAACAGAATTCAAGATACTCTTCCGGCTTCCACGGAGCTATCTCCACTTCCCCCCTCTCCACCATTACATGCAGCTGAGAGCCACGGAGCACCTGCAGATGATGCATCTTTATCGATTCCACGGGGAGGCAGCATATTCCGTCGATGGTCTCGAGCATCATTTCCCTCGTCTCGCCGGGGAGTCCGGCTATCAGATGCACGCCGGTATGGAGTCCTGCCGCAGCCGTCCTCTCAATGGCCTTAACCGCAGTGGCAGCATCATGGCCCCGATGGATCCTTGCCAGTGTGGCGTCATGAAGAGTCTCCACACCGATCTCCACAAATATCGGCATCATCTCCCCGGCACGACGTAGAATATCAAGCACCTCATCACCAAGACAATCGGGACGCCCTCCGATCACCACTCCCCTTATCTCTTCGGTAGCCATCGCCTCGTCCAGATTCGCGGCCAACCCGGAACCATATGTACTCGTAAACGACTGGAAGTAAGCGAGATATTCCATATCCCGGTATTTCCGCCGGAAGAATCGCTTCCCGGCCTCGAGTTGCGCCCTGACTCCCGATATTCCGAAACAATATGCCGGCGTGAACGAGCGGTTGTTGCAATAGATACAGCCCCCGGCGCCGAGAGTGCCGTCGCGGTTAGGACATCCTCCCCCCGTATTGACCGACAGCTTCTGCAGCTTTTTACCCGGGAAAATCTCCGCGAGATATTCAGCGTAATCCTTGTAATAGGGATTCATGGGTCATCCTTTCATTCTCATGAGGTCGGCTATGGTGAGCCATGCCATGGCCTCCACCACCGGCACGGCGCGGATTGCAACGCACGGGTCGTGACGTCCCTTGGGAGGAATCACGCACTCGTTGCCTTCCGTGTCGATACTTTGCATAGGCTGCATTATTGTAGGCGTAGGCTTGAAATATACTCTGAAATTCACATCCATGCCATTGGAGATGCCCCCCTGGACGCCTCCGGAATGGTTCGAGGCACACACAGGCTCTCCCTCACGGGTGTTGAAAAGGTCGGCCGACTCGCTGCCTGTCATTTCCGCACTGCGGAAGCCGTCGCCATATTCAAAAGCCTTGGCGGCGTTGATACTCATCATGGCGTAAGCCAGCCGGGCATGGAGCTTGTCGAACACCGGCTCACCCACCCCCACCGGGAGTCCGGAGATGCGGCCTTCCACCACACCTCCGACGCTGTCGCCATGCGCGGCAGCCTCTGCCACCGGCAACGTCTCGCGGAAAGATGCCCTCACACTTATACCAGCACCTTGAAGCCATTGACTGCACAATGCTCCTCCCACTACCCAGGACACCGTTTCCCGGGCACTTGCCCTTCCTCCTCCGCGAAAGTCATGGATGCCATATTTGTGCCAGTAGGTATAATCGGCATGATTAGGGCGGAAACGTCCCTCATATGCCTCATAATCGCCGCTGCGTGCATCCCTGTTGCGTATTATGAATCCGATGGGTGTACCCAGCGAGAGGCTACCCGGCCCTACGCCTGACAGAATCTCCACGGTGTCGGGTTCACGGCGTGTCGACGTCAGCGACTGCTGTCCCGGCCGGCGGCGTGCCAGTGCAGCGTCAAGCGCCTCCCTGTCGATATAAACCCGCGGAGGGAGCCCGTCAAGAACTCCCCCCATGGCCGGCCCATGACTCTCCCCGAAAGTCGTAAGCCGTATGATATGTCCGAAACTGTTCATTTACTGATCCATGGTGATAAGCAGCTACTTATCCATGGTGACAAGCAGCTCCTCGTTGGTGCGCGTCATCTCCATACGTTTCTTGATGAACTCCATGGCCTCCACGGAGTTCATGTCGGAAAGGTAATTGCGGAGCACCCACATTCTGTTGAGGGTTTCCTGCGGGAGCAGGAGGTCGTCGCGGCGCGTGGAGCTGGCCGTGATGTCGACGGCCGGGAATATGCGCTTGTTGGAGAGCTTGCGGTCGAGCTGCAGCTCCATATTGCCCGTACCCTTGAATTCCTCGAAAATCACCTCATCCATCTTGGAAGAAGTCTCGGTAAGTGCGGTGGCTATTATTGTTAGGGAACCTCCGTTCTCGATGTTACGTGCGGCGCCGAAGAAGCGTTTCGGGCGCTGCAGGGCATTGGCGTCGACACCCCCGGAAAGAATCTTTCCGCTGGCCGGCGACACCGTGTTGTAAGCGCGTGCCAGACGGGTGATGGAGTCGAGCATGATCACCACATCGTGGCCGCTCTCCACAAGACGTTTGGCCTTCTCGAGAACCAGCCCGGCAATCTTCACGTGCCGCTCCGCAGGCTCGTCGAACGTCGACGCTATCACTTCGGCATTCACACTGCGGCTCATGTCGGTAACCTCCTCGGGACGCTCGTCGATGAGGAGCATGATGATATATGTGTCGGGATGATTCTCGGCTATGGCGTTGGCTATATCCTTCAGGAGAATTGTCTTACCTGTTTTCGGGGGTGCCACTATCAGCGCGCGCTGTCCCTTGCCGATGGGGGCGAACATGTCGACCACGCGCGTCGAGATGTTCATGGCACGGCCACGGGTAAGATTGAACTTCTCGTCGGGGAAAAGCGGCGTAAGATGCTCGAAGGCCACTCTGTCACGGAGGTGCTCAGGTTCCAGCCCGTTGACGCTATGCACAGAACACAACGGGAAATATTTCTCGCCGATTCTTGGCGGCCGGATGGTACCTTCCACCACATCACCGGTCTTGAGGCCCAGCTCCTTTATCTGTTGCGGCGTAACGTAAACATCGTCAGGACTACCGAGATAATAATAGTCGCTGCTGCGCAGGAATCCGTAGCCGTCGGGCATCACCTCGAGAAGGCCGGAGGCCGTGACTATTCCCGACAGGTCGTACTGATGCTGCATCTGCTGCATCTGTTGACGCTCCATCTGACGCTGCTGCATACGCTGCTTCTTGTTGAGCTTCTTCTGCTTGGGCATCATTTCGGGCATCGGTTCGGTGAGCATGACAGGCTCGTTATGCTGCGGCATTCCGTAAGGCTGCTGGGAGCGCGGTGTGAACATTCTTCCTTTGGAGCCGCCGAAGAAGGCACCGAGGCCATTGTTGTTCTGGTTCTGGCGGTTCTGGCGGCGAGGACTTGTCTGGAAAAGGTCGAGAGGAAGCTCGCCGCTTCCTGCGGGATGCTGTTTGGCCGAGGTCTGTTCGGGAGCCGGCTGCGCGTCATTTTCCTGTTCGGTGCCTGGAGCTCCCATTTCAGGCTGTGCGCCAGCAGGTTGTGGAGCCGCGTTTTCAGCCACCGGCGTCTCCGGCACTGCAGTCGCGGCACTTTCAACGGCACCGGTTTCCGGCTCTGCGACAGCTGCCACGGGAGTCTCTTCAGGTTTTGCCTTAGGTTTTCTGCCCCGTTTTTTAGGTGCGGGAGCCGGTATCTCTCCCTCGGCAACGGGAGCGGTAGCCGGCTGAGCGGCAGGCGCAGCCTCGGCCTCCGGCTTTGCCTTCGGCTTACGGCCCCTTTTCTTGGGAGCCGGCGCTTCGCCATCCGCTGCTGCGGCTGCCTCCGTAACTGCTTTGGGCTTACGGCCTCGCTTCGACTTTATCTTGGCCATCTCGTCCTTCGCTTCCTGAACAGACGAATGATCGATTATATAATATACCACATCCTCCTTGCCGGATTCAGCAGCTTTTTTCATACCCATCGCCAAGGCTTGCTCGCGCAGCTGAGCCTCGTCGCTCGACATGAGTTCTTCGTAACTTTGCATAATATTCTTTTGGATTACGGACCAATAGTCCGCGCCTTGCCTTACAAATGATATAGAAAGGTCTTGTTCATCCGCATACCCACAGTTGACCGAGGAGGGTCAGAAAGGCACGGGACAGGGAATAAATAATTGAATTGGGATTTGTATCCGTGGGACACATATATATAACGCGTCACGCCTCGGAAATACTCCACAAAATTACAGATTTTTTTTGAACTGTGCAAGAATCGGGGGTCAAACAGGGCCAAACAGGGCCCAAACCCGTCACATCTTCGTCTGGTGACGGCGCAGGAATGAGAAGATGGTATCGTAGGCGGCCTCTCTGTGACGCGGCAGGCTGAGTATCAGGTCATGAATGCCGCTGTCGATGGCGCACACCTCCCTGACCTTGCCCAGCTTCTCACCCCGCTTCTGCAGCTCCGCCGGGTCGAGCACGCAGTCGCCGGTCATGAACTCCGGAGTCCACCCGCACCCCTGCACCTTGCGCGAGCTGTGCATCACCAGGATGGGCACCGCTATGTCGCCGGCATGCTTCATGAGCTTAGACTGCGCACCGTTGATGCTCCCTATCCAGCTGTAGGTCACCGGTGGCGAATATATCATCTTCCAGTCGGTATTGTATTCCCATTCTCCATGATATTGCCGGAGCAGACTGTAGGCATAGCCATTGCACTGCGCCTGCTTGACCTTCGCATCGGGAAACATCTTCCCCAGGAATCCTATAACAGGCGCTCCCACATTCCTGACTATGGGAGAAAAATTCCACTCGAGGAATGGGGAGTCGGTTACAATTCTGTCGATGCCGGCATTCTTCCCCTTGACGGCGCCATAATAAGCCACGGTAAGGCCGCCTGTACTGTGGCCGCTGAGGGTTATGTCGACATTTCCGTCACGCCGTATCTGCGACAATGCCGAATCTATGTCCTCGAAATATTCGCTCTGGTGTCTGACATTGAAGGGATATTGCCATGGCTGCCAGCTGCGGCCATAGCGCCGAAGGTCGACGGCATAGAAATTATAGCCGCTGTCGACGAAACGCTCGCCCATCTCTTTCTGGAAAAAGTAATCGTTGAATCCATGCACGTACAGGTAAGCCCTCTTTACGCCGGGCTTGCCGCTGAGTTTGCGTATGATTGTGCTGCGGCAGGGGCCGTCGAATGCCTTCCCATGGTTCACATACCGGGCTTCGTAGCCCTCCAGTATGTCTGGATGCCAGTCAAGGTCGGTGGTATAATACACGGGGCCTTTGTATTTCTCGGGGAAATGCCATTCAGCCCACAAGGCCGGCACCAGCATCATCGCCAGCATAAGCAATACGTATATCTTTCTCATAATCAGTGTAACCGGGTTTTTTCTAAAAACGCCGCCCGGGGCGCCTTTGTTTTATTCGTCATGGAATTGAACGCTCTAACCACGAGCTGCCGCTCGCGGCACGGCTGCCGCTTTCGTGATAAAATATATGATGCCGCTTTCGTAATAAATTATATTTTGATGTTTCATGATGATTTGCTAAATTTGCAGTGTTGGCTCCGGCCAAACAATTCAGCCGTATTAAGGTTTCTATTATGGTTAGGCTTTACCCTGTAAAGCGGTCAAAAAAAGCGGTTACTATGAAAGAAAATACAGCAAACGACAAACTGACAGAGGCAGAAAAACTGACATACACGGAACTGAAATCCACTCTCACGAGTGCCGGTGCCATCAGGTCCATATGCCGGGATATACTGACGGCCGACGACTTTTCCGACCTGGAGTCGCTGCTTTCGGAACATTACCGCCGACATCTCTCAAGCCGCAATTCCAAAGGACTTCCCCTTGCCGATATGGTTATGACCTCGGCGCGGATATTCTCCGAGATGGTTGACCCGGACCGCAACATCATCGTGGCCATGCTTCTTCAGCCTCTCCACCGCTTCGGTCTGCAGTCGGACAGCGACATCTCCTCGCGCTGGGGCGATGATGTGCTCGGCCTCATCAGCGGCATAGAGGCCGTGCGCAGATATTCCAGCCGCAACAACGCCACAAACCACGACAACTTTCGCGGGCTCATGGTGGCCCTCGCTCACGATATCCGCGTGATCATCATCATGATTGTGCAGAATCTCGTGCTCATGCGCAGCATCAACCATCACCCCGACGACTCTTGGGTGCGCAATGTGGCTTTCGAGGCCAATTATCTATACGCGCAGCTGGCACACCGCCTGGGCCTGTACAAGATTAAGGGAGAGCTCGAAGACCTCTCGCTGAAATACACCAACCGCGAGATTTACACCCAGATAGCCCATAAGCTGAACGCCACAAAACGTTCGCGCGACCAATACATAGCCGAGTTCATTGCCCCCTTCCGAAAAAGACTCGAAAAAGAGGACTTCAAATTTGAGATCAAGGGCCGGACGAAGTCGATTTCATCCATATGGAACAAGATGAAGAAACAGAAAGTGGACCTTCCGGGCATCTACGACCTGTTTGCCATACGTGTGATTATCGACACTCCTGAAGAGAAGGAAAAGACCGACTGCTGGAAGGCCTACGCCATACTTACGGACATGTATACGGCCAATCCGGCACGCATGAAGGACTGGATTACAGTGCCCAAGAGCAACGGTTACGAGTCGCTGCACGGCACGGTGATGGGTCCGGGCAACAAATGGGTGGAAGTACAGTTCCGCACTCGACGCATGGATCTTGTAGCCGAGAAAGGTCTTGCCGCCCATTGGCGCTACAAAGGTGTCAAGGGCGACAGCACCGACCAGTGGATGGCCAATATTCGCGACATACTTGATGCCGGCGAGGCGGGTCCCATGCAGCTGATGCGCAATATCAACATGGACCCTTTCGGCAAGGAAGTCTTCGCCTTCACTCCCAAGGGCGACCTCTTCCGGCTGTCGGCAGGAGCAACAGTGCTTGACTTCGCCTTCCACGTACATACCAACGTCGGCGCCCGATGCACCGGCGCCATAGTCAACGGCAGAAACTGCAAGCTCAATTACAGGATACAGAACGGCGATACCGTGGAGATTCTAACATCCGCCAATCAGGAGCCACGCCTGGAATGGCTCCAGATTGTCAATTCCGTCAGAGCCCGCAACAAAATCAAGCAATGCCTCAACGAACAGAAGCAGCGTCTCGCCGACCTCGGCAAGGAAGCCCTCATGCGTCGCGCAAAAAACCGTAAAATCGACGTCGACGAGGCCACCCTCATGAAACTCATCAAGAAGCAGGGCTACAAGTATGCGCTGGAGTTTTTTGCCGACATGGGGCGCGACAAAATAGACCCGGGGCGATTCCTCAACACTTATGTCGACGAGGTAAACCGCGAGCATGAGGTGGAAAAGACATCCGCCGAGGAGTACAAGATCGTCAGCAAGGATTCCGGGGAGCCTGCCAACGATGTGCTCACCATTGGCGAGAAGAGCATAAGCGGCCTCAAATACAAGTTCGCACGCTGCTGCAACCCCATATATGGCGACAAAGTATTCGGTTTCATCACTTCCGACGGCACGGTGACGATACACAAGACCGACTGCCCGAACGCCCCAAATATCCGGATACGCTATCCCTATAGACTTATAGATGCCGAATGGAGCGGAAAGACGGGCAACGCACTGCCGGCAACCATCCGCGTAATCGGCATCGACGACATAGGTATTGTGGCAAACATTACCGGCATAATATCCCACGAACAGGGATGCCAGCTGCGTAACATATCCATCGATTCCAACGATGGAATGTTCCAGGGATTCCTCGTGGTGACCGTCTCCGACACCCGGCAGCTGACGGCCTTGATAAAGAAAATAAAAACCGTCAAAGGCGTCAAGGATGCCGTCAGGATGTAGAAGGTAGAAGGACTTTAATGACCTTAAGGACCTTAAAGACCCTAAAGACCTTAAAGACCTTAATGAAAAGAAGCGAAGAATTTTGTTAGATAACTAAGACAGTAAAAATAAAGACATGAAGATATCCCACATAGCGGCCATATTCGTTGCGACGTTACTGATGAGCGGCTGCGGCGGTCGGAAAGCCGACGACAAGCCACGCGCCGATTACAGTCTGAGCCTTGGCGACTCCATAGAAGTGATGCGCACAGAAATTGACTCCTGCAACAGTGCCATAGCCTCATTGAAAGAGAGTCAGGACATATGGCTGCGCGACTTCACCACGATTGACAACAGCCGCGAGGCCGCCCCCTACATCATCTACTCGGCGTTTCGCGACAAATACCCTCCCGTCACCACCTCGGTGATGGCGCGACTCGCCGACAACGGACAGTTTGAAATCGTCGCGGCCCTTGCCGGCGCCCGATTCTCAAGCATAACCGTCACAGCCCCCGACGTCTCGGCATCTTCCGAGACTGTTCCCCCGGACCAGGCCCTCAACTACATGGCAGGAAACCTCAACACCGTTCTATTCACCGGTCCGAAGGCCGACTCCATTGGTCGTCTGATATCCAACAATGAACTCAACAACATCTCCGTGACTTTCGTCAACAATGGTCCCGTGAAGTCATGGAGCATCCCCGACAGTTACAAGAAGATGCTCTCGGCAACTTTCCGGCTCTACGATGCCCAAAGGCAGATCAACACCCTCGAGCGACGTGTGCCGATGCTTAACAAGAAGATAAACATTCTCCGCGAACACCTGGAGAAAAACAACCCAAAACCATGAAATCATGACCAAAGACTATAACCCCGAATACATGGATTTGGCAGCTCAGCTGTCAATCGACAATATAGACCATGGCGGCGGACCTTTCGGCGCCGTGATTGTGCGTGACGATGAAATCATCTCCACGGGCGTCAACACCGTGACCATCGACGATGATCCCACCGCTCATGCCGAAATCAACGCCATAAGGCATGCATGCCGCAAACTGAACACTTTCAGCCTCGAGGGCTGCACAGTATATTCCAGCTGCGAGCCTTGCCCAATGTGCCTCTCCGCTCTATACTGGGCAGGCGTCAGGAAGATTTTCTTCGGTAACACCAAGGAAGATGCCGCCAACATAGAGTTCAGCGACAACTTCATCTACGAGGAGCTGGCACGCCCGCGCAAGATGCGGAAACTCCCCACTGTACACGTAGACAACAGCAAAACCATCAAGGCCTTCGAAAAATGGGCCGCCACCGACAACAAGACCCAATATTGACAGACATGAACATCACAACAGCAGACCTCCGGACACTGGAGGAAAAGGGCATCACACCCCAGCAACTTGAAGAACAGCTCAGGATGCTCTCCGAAGGCTTTCCATGGCTTAAGATAGAGAGCGCGGCCACTATAGGCAACGGCATATCGCTCCTCAGCCCCGAGGGCGAGGACAATTCCATACGGCTCTGGGACGAGTTCCTCTGCTCGGGAGGAACCGTGCTTAAAATGGTGCCGGCAAGCGGCGCAGCTTCCAGAATGTTCAAGGATATTTTCGCTTTCACAAACGGTTCGAAAGAGAAGCCGCATACCGATTTTCTAAAGACTTTCTTCGACGCCATCCAGCACTTCGCCTTCTTTCCGGCCCTCAACGCGGTCTGCATGAGCCTTTACGGGAAGAGCACCCTCACTCTCATAGAGGATGAACGCTACAAGGATGTGGCCAAAGCCCTGGTGTCGCCCGAAGGCCTCGGTTATGGTCAGCTCCCGAAGGCTCTCCTACGTTTCCACAATGTCATCGGCGACTCCCGCACAGCTCTCGAAGAGCACCTTGCCGAAGGCGCCCAGTATGCGCGCACCGCCAAGGGTGTGGTCAATGTGCATTTCACCCTCAGTCCCGACCATCTCCCCATTGCCGAAAAGAAGGTGGAGGAAACTGCCAAAGTGCTTGAAGAACTGTATGGAGTGAAGTACAACATAACCTACTCCGTGCAGAAGTCCTCCACCGACACTGTGGCTGCCGACAAGAAGAACAACCCCTACCGGGAGAAGGGCACTCTCTTTTTCCGTCCCGGCGGCCACGGGGCCTTGATCGAGAACCTCAACGACCTGGACGCCGACGTGATCTTCATAAAGAACATCGACAATGTGGTTCCGGATCTTCATCGCGCACCTACCATCCGTTATAAGAAAGTGATTGCGGGCACTCTCGTAGGCGTCAAGAAACGCGCCGACGAATATTGCCGTCTTATCAAGACGGGAGAGCCCGACGACGCGCAGATCGACGACATGCTCAATTTTCTGCGCGGCGTGCTCTGCATCACCCATGACAAGGCCGACGACATGGACCGGCAGCAGAAACTCGAATACATTTACGGCAAGCTCAACCGTCCTTTCCGCGTGGCCGGCATGGTCAGAAACGAAGGGGAACCGGGCGGCGGCCCTTATCTCGTATATAACGCCGACGGTACCGTCAGCCCGCAGATTCTCGAGTCGACTCAGATCAACACCAAGAACAAGGAGGCTAAGGAGATGATGACCAAGGCCACCCACTTCAATCCCGTGGACCTCGTGGTATGCACCAAGGACTGGGAAGGCAACCGGTTCAATCTTCCCGACTTCGTTGACAAGACCACCGGCTTCATCTCCGAGAAGAGCCGCGAGGGCGTGGAAATCAAGGCTCTCGAACTCCCCGGCCTATGGAACGGCGCAATGTCTGACTGGAACACCATCTTCATAGAAGTTCCGGCCGAGACTTTCAACCCTGTCAAGACCGTCAACGACCTGCTGCGCCCCGCCCATCAGATCAACTGACATATACATCATTACCGGCTTAGTGCCGGCAGATAAGAGCATTTTCGTTAAAATCTCAGGTCCCGCACCGATATACGGCACGGGACCTGTTTATTGTTGCTCTTAAGTCGGTTTTCAGCCGATCACGTTGAGCTTTTTACCCACTTTGATGAAAGCGGCAATAGCTTTGTCGAGCTGTTCCTGCGTATGAGCGGCGCTGAGCTGCACGCGGATGCGGGCCTGTCCCTTGGGAACCACGGGATAGTAGAATCCTGTGACGTATATACCCTCTTTCTGCATCTCGGCTGCGAAGTCCTGGCTGAGCCTGGCGTCGTAAAGCATCACGGCGCATATGGCGCTCTGGGTAGGCTTGATGTCGAAGCCGGCCTCCAGCATCCTGGTGCGGAAATATTCCACATTGGCCATAAGGCGGTCATGGAGTTCGTCGCTCTCGTCGAGCATCCTGAACATCTCAAGGCTTGCACCCACGATGGCCGGAGCCACGGAGTTGGAGAAGAGATAGGGACGCGAACGCTGACGGAGCATGTCGATAATCTCCTTGGGGCCTGTGGTGAAACCGCCCATGGCGCCGCCGAACGATTTGCCCAGCGTACCCGTGAAGATATCTATCTTGCCGTAAGCGTCGAATTTCTCGGCGACACCGCGGCCACGCTTGCCGACAACACCTGCGGAATGGCTCTCGTCGACCATCACCAGGGCATCGTACTTCTCGGCAAGCTCGCAGATTTTGTCCATAGGAGCCACATTGCCGTCCATCGAGAATACGCCATCGGTGGCAATGATGCGGAATCGGCAGTCGGCAGCCTCCTTGAGGCAGCGCTCGAGGTCTTCCATGTCGGCGTTCTTGTAGCGGAAACGTTTCGCTTTGCACAGACGCACGCCGTCGATGATGGAGGCATGGTTGAGGGCGTCGCTGATGATGGCATCCTCCTCGGTGAACAAAGGCTCGAACAGACCTCCGTTGGCATCGAAGCAGGCGGCATAAAGGATGGTGTCCTCCGTCTTGAAATAGCGACTGATGGCAGCCTCAAGCTCCTTATGCAAATCCTGCGTTCCGCAGATGAAACGTACGGAACTCATGCCATAGCCACGCTCGTCCATCGCACGCTTCGCGGCGGCTATCAGTCGGCTGTTGTCGGCCAGTCCCAGATAATTGTTGGCGCAGAAGTTCAATACCTCTCCCTTCTTGCCCTCATTCTCCACTTCTATATCGCTGCTCTGCGGAGTAACGATAATGCGCTCGTTCTTGTATAGCCCCGCTTCCTTGATTCCGGCAAGCTCCTTGGCTAAGTGCTCTTTGAAATTATTGTACATGATACCAGATTTAGACCCGGAACCTCCTCCCCGGGGAGACTGTCCCGATTCGATTTCTTTAAACTTATCCTCAAAATTAATAATTTTTTTTGGATTGCATTCAAAGTTTTCATTATTTTTGCAGTGTGAAAGGAGAAGAGGGGTCGGCAAGCCGTTCCCCGAGTCCTTCACGCTGAAAACTGATACCGAAAACACCTGACAAAGAAATGAAGAATATTCTTGTTATAGGAGCCACAGGACAGATAGGTTCCGAGCTGACAATGAAGTTACGCGGCCTTTATGGCCCGGATAACGTGGTATGCGGCTATATACCTGGAGCGGAGCCGAAGGGAGTGCTGCTGGAAAGCGGTCCCGCGGAGATTGTCGACATAACCAATCCGCAACAGATTGCCGACACGGTCAACAAGTATGGCATCGACACGATATACAATCTGGCGGCGTTGCTGTCGGCCGTTGCTGAGGCTCGTCCCCAGCTGGCATGGAAGATAGGTGTCGGCGGTCTCTACAACACTCTGGAAGTGGCCCGCGAAAAGGGTTGCGCTGTCTTCACGCCCAGTTCGATAGGCTCTTTCGGACCTTCCACTCCGCATGTAAAGACTCCTCAGGACACCATTCAGCGTCCCGAAACAATCTATGGCGTAACCAAGGTGACAGGCGAGATGCTTTCCGACTATTATGCACGCCGTTTCGGCGTTGACACACGTTCGGTACGTTTCCCCGGTCTGATCAGCTATACCACCCTGCCCGGCGGCGGTACCACCGACTATGCCGTTGACATATATTACTCGGCAGTCAAGGGAGAGACTTTCAAATGTCCGCTGAAGCCTGGCACATTCATGGACATGATGTACATGCCCGATGCGCTTCGCGCCGCCATTGAAATCATGGAGGCCGACCCCACCAAGCTGCATCACCGCAACTCCTTCAACATCGCCTCCATGAGCTTTGACCCCGAAATCATCTACAACAAGATACGCGAGTATATGCCCGACTTCAAGATGGAATACGAGCTCGACCCGCTGCGCCAGGCTATCGCCGACTCATGGCCCGACAGTCTCGACGACACCTGCGCACGCCAGGAATGGGGCTGGAAACCCGAGTTCGACCTCGACTCCATGACACAGGACATGCTCGCCAACCTCAAAATCAAACTCAACAAAGAGGTCAGCGAACCCGTTCACGCCTGACGGGAATCAGCTATACCCGACACCATCACCTGCCATCCGCGGCCCTGCTGCGGATGGCCTTTTTCTTTTGATGGAAAAATTTGTAACTTTGCAGGGTGAAATCTTTATATACACAAGCATCCTCTCTGCGAATCCTTATATTGACACTCATGGCATGCGTGTCGATAGCGGCCATGAGTCAGGAGCCGGGTGAAACGCCGACGAAAGTCAAGACGCCCCGGAAGCCCGGCAACGCATGGACCCTCGCAACCCCTCTGGGCCTCCCCGAAGCCTCCACCATAGACACTCTCGAATACAATTACCAGCACCAGTTCATACCGTCGCAAACCAGCGACGCATATGCCACTACCGGCCAGCTCGGCGGCCCGGCGCTCGACATGATTTATTTCGGACGCCACAACCCTCAGCCATTCTTCTTCAACGACGCCATTTACAAATGGGTACCCTCGTTTGAAAAGGAGAAGTTCTACAATGTCTACATACCCATGACATTGCTCAGCTACAACTTCTCCACGGGGCGTGACAGCCATTCCGACCTGCTGCGCGGGATATTCGCCGGCAATGTCAACCGCCGCATAGGCGCCGGTGCCTGGATTGAATATCCTTATACAAAAGGGTGCTACGCCGATCAGGCCGCCAAGGAACTTGCCTACGGTTTCCAGGTCTATTACAAGGGTAACCATTACCAGATGCAGGCCTTCTACAACCATTACAACCATGTAAACAAGGAGAATGGCGGCATTACCGACGACCGCTACATCACGGATCCGGCGGCCGTGCAGGGAGGCGTGACAAGCATAGAGCCCAAGAGCATACCTGTGCGGCTGACCGATGTCCACAACCGAGTGCGCGGTCAAGAGTTCTACATGTCGCATGCCTACGCCGTGGGCTTCAACCGCGAGATTACCCAGCCCGGCGACACTGTGCCGCGTTTCGAACTCGTGCCTGTGACCCGGTTCATCTACAGCCTCAACGTCGAGCAGAACGACCGCCGTTTCCTCGCCCAGAATATGCAGAAGGCCTCCGACTTCTGGCCCGACACCTATTTCAACAAAACCTTAACCAACGAGCTTACCGACCACTGGTCGGTGGCAAATACTTTAGGCGTACAGATGCTCGAGGGATTCCATAAGAAAATACCTTTCGGACTGTCGGCATGGGTAACCTATGACATCGACAAATGGTGGTTCGAACGGGCACTGCCGGAACCGCCGGCAGAAGGCACAGATCCGGTTTCGCCTGAAGAAGAGGGACTTACACCGCTGCCGGAAGATATCGACGTCAATATTGCGGAACAGCGCAACCGCGTATGGGTAGGAGCGCGCCTCGAGCGCACGCAGGGACGCCTGATACGCTTCTATGCCGACGGCCGCTTCGGCCTCGTAGGCTCCGCTGCCGGCGAGATTATTGTCAACGGTAACATCACCACCCGTTTCCGCCTCGGCAAAGACACCGTGGAAATTGCCGCCAACGCCGCTTTCAGAAACGAGGAACCTAACTGGATTCTCAAGCATTATATCGGCAACCACTTCGTATGGAACAATAACTTCGGGAAAATACGCTCGTTGCGCGTGGGCGGACATCTGCATATTCCATGGACAAAAACCGACCTCTACGTGAATTTCGACAATGTGCAGAACCTGGTGTATTTCAACGCCGCCTCACGTCCCGAGCAGTTCGGCGGCTCGGTACAGGTGTTCTCAGCTTCCATCGACCAGAAACTGAGTTTCGGAATATGGAACTGGAACAACCGCATCACATGGCAGGCCACCTCCGACAAAAGCCGTCTGCCACTGCCGGCACTCTCGGTCTACAGCAACATGTTCCTGCAGTTCCGCATCGCCAAGGTGCTCAAAGTGCAACTCGGCATAGACTGCGACTATTATACCAAATATCAGGGGATGCTCTACCAGCCTGCCACCATGTCGTTTCATGTGCAGGGCGACAATCCCGTATATGTTGGCAATTACGCCAACTGCAACGTCTACCTCAACTGCAAGCTGTCGAAGACACGGTTTTTCGTGATGTGCAGCCATGTCAACGAGGGTCTCTTCGGGCGCAACTTCTTCTCGATGCCTGGCTATCCCGTCAGTCCGCGACAGTTCCGCCTCGGTGTCAGCGTCGATTTCGCCAATTGATAAATTCAGCCAATCCCGCTAAATCCCGATTAATCCCGATTAATCCCGCTAAATCCTGATTAATCCCGATTAATCCCGATAAATTACAATCTAACCAAAACCTTGACTATGAAGAAAATAGCCACAACCCTGTTGCTGCTGTCGTCGATGGCGATAGCCGGAGCCGAAACCACGGCCATCGACCAGGTGAACTACATTCTCAACGATGACGGGACAGCCACCGTGACCAACATGGGCCAGTCTCCCCTCACCGAGATAGTGATTCCCTCTACCGTCACATCGGGCGGCAAGTCGTACACCGTGACCGTCATCGGTGAAAAGGCTTTCTACAACAACAAGACAGCCACCTCCATCACGGTTCCCGAGACGGTTACGCGCGTAGAAAGATGGGCCTTCTACTCTTGCGCCAACGCAGTGTTCAACATACCGTCGAAGCTGACATTCATAGGCGACCGCGCCTATCAGCGCTGCAACAAGCTGAAAGCCGCCAACCTGCCGGCTACCGTGACGCATATAGGCGATGACGCCTTCGGATTCAGCACCGCCCTGACCGAAGCTTCGATACCTCCGTCAATTACCACCGTACCCACCGGTATCTTCAACGGCTGCAAAGCCCTCACGAAGGTTACACTCCACAATGCCGTCGATTCCCTGGCTCCCAAATGCTTCTACGCCTGCTCCGCCCTTCCCGAAATCAATATACCCGACGGTGTGAAAGGTATCGGTCAGAACGCTTTCTATTCCTGCGACGCCCTCAAGACTGTAAAACTCCCCTCCACTATCCGTCAGATAGAGCTGGAGACCTTCAACTCCTGCAAGGGTCTCACGGAAATAACCATACCCGCAAATGTGACATACATCGGCAAAGGGGCTTTCAAAAACTGCGAGGCGCTGAAGAAAGTGGTTATAGAGGGCACGGTGGAACTGCTGGAGGAACTCGTGTTCGCCAACACCCCGGCCCTCAAGGAATTCACTTTCCCAAAAGGTCTGAAGGAAATATCCACAGGAGCATTAAACAAATCAGGACTCACCGCCGTAGAGATTCCGTCTACGGTCAAGATTCTCGGCAAACAGGCCTTCGCGGCATGTCCGTCGCTTGTCACGGCGACGATTCCCGCATCCATCGATTCGATAGGCGTGCAGGTATTCCAGGCCAATCCTCAGCTCACCACCGTGACTTTCACCGAAGGTCTCCGCCGACTGGGCAACCGCATGTTCTACAACTGTCCCAAGCTCACCGACGTGGTTCTCCCGCAGTCTCTCGAGGAAATAGACCGGGAGGCATTCAGCAACTGCGTATCCATCAAATCCATCGTTATTCCCGAGAAGACCCTCAAACTGGGCGACGGCGCCCTCTCCTATTGCAAGGGGCTTACGAGCGTGAAGCTCCCTTCCGCACTCACGGAAATACCGAGCAGCTTTTTCGCTGTAGACTCCGCGCTGCTGAAAATTGAGATACCGGCCAATGTAAAGGTTATCGGCGATTATGCCTTCCATCACTGCAAACGCCTCACACAGGTGACATTGCCCACGGGTCTCGAGGAGCTTCAGGAATGCGCCTTCGCCTCCTGCCTCGGCCTTGAAAACATCACGCTGCCGGCATCGCTAAAGATATTCGCCCCGATGGTATTCAACAACTGCCATAACCTCACATCCATCGAGGCCGTCGATGGAGGCATCTTCAAGAGCATCGACGGCGTGCTCTATAAGAAACCGGAAGCCGATGACACCGCCGCCGGACTTACTCTCACATGCTTCCCCATAGGACGCGGCGGCTCATTCACAGTGCCGGCCGGCGTGACTGCCATAGGCAGCAGCGCATTCCGTACCAATGAAAAACTGTCGACGATAAAATTCACCGAAGGGCTGACCACAATCGGCGACTGGGCTTTCGCCTATTGCTACGGCCTCAAGGATGTGTACATACCCGCAAGCGTCACCAGCATCGACAAAGCCGCCTTCTTCTATATCAAGACTCTGGAGACAATCACGTGCTCTGCCGCACAGCCGCCCGTGGCTACCTCATCGACATTCGACAGCTCCATATTCACCAAATGCTCTCTGATGGTGCCCGAAAACAGTATTGACGCCTACAAGGGCGCCGACATATGGAAGAAGTTCACCAACATAAGCAAGATCAACAACGGCACAGGCATCGAAAGCCTTCCCAGCGAGAGCGATGGCGAGACTATCGGCGTCTATACCCTTACCGGCAGCCGCATTGCCGACAACTGTCAGGGTCTCGACGCAGGCATTTACCTGATTGTCAGGAAATCCGCCGGCAAAGTCACCACCGACAAGATACTGGTAAAATAACCGGAACACACCGGGACTTTCAACGAGTCTATAAAACCCGAAACCGTTTTGCGGTTTTGGGTTTTTTTACTAATTTTGCGCCGACGTTTTGAAGCAGAAATCAAATACATTGAGGTTTCCCCATACACATGAAATCAGACGATACAAAAAGGAAATCCGACGAGGCGAGGATGAACGTGATGAAATCCGTGGCTCCTCTGATATTCAAGAAAGGAGTCAAGGGTCTCACCATGGATACCGTCGCGAAGAGCCTCGGCATATCCAAACGCACTCTCTACGAGATTTTCGAGAGCAAGGACGAGATGATAATCGCCGCATTCACGTACATGCACGAAAATCATCGCCGGCGTATGCAAGAGCTCCTGAGCGGCATCGACAACGTGATGGAAGCTATGGTAAAAGCCTTCAGGCTTCATCTTGAAATGATGATGGAGACCGGGCCTGACCTTTTTCGCGACATGGACGAGTATTATCCCAAGTTGCGACCGGAGTTTGAGAAAGGGCTAAAAAACCTGCTCAACGGCATGACCAAGGCATTTGAGCTGGGCGTGCAGCAGGGTATGTTCCGTCCCAATATCAATTACCGCATCATCATGCGGATGTTTCTCATCCAGATGGAATCGCTGCGACGTATGGAGTATATCTTCCCCAAGGACGTGACTCTCGAGGAGATATACGAGACCATGTGTTCGGCTTTCCTTCGCGGAATAGCCACCGCCAGTGGCCTCGAGATTCTCGAACAACATACAAACCAGACAATCGCCACTATTGTGGCTCCGACAACCGAATAAACTATCTGACCAATGACTATACGAAAGATTACCGGCGCGATGCTGCTGCTTCTTGCCGGGTATTTGCCGGCGCAGGCATCCGACACCATCAGGGTATCGCGCAACGAATGCATCACGATAGCCCTTCAGGAGAATCCCACCATACGCGTGGCCGACATGGAGGTGAAACGCATGGACTACAGCAAACGCGAAACCCTCGCCAACCTGTTGCCCAGCATTGACTTCAGCGGCTCCTATCAACGCGCCATAGAGCTGCAGACCGTCAGCATGGATCTCGGCGGACAGTCGCAGAAGTTCAAGATGGGTATGGACAACAACTGGAACTTCGGTTTCTCGGCACAGATGCCGCTGGTGAACGCACAGTTGTGGAAAGCCCTCCAGATGAGCGACACCCAGATACTGTCGACCCTCGAGGCTTCGAGAGCATCAAGGATTGACCTCGTGAACAATATCAACAAATCCTATTACGCCCTGCTGCTGGCCATAGCTTCGCGCGATGTGGTGCGCGACAACTATGCCGTGGCTCAGATGAACGCCGACATTTACCGCAAACAGTTCGAACAGGGCACCGCCTCCGAATACGACGTGCTACGAAGCTCCGTACAGGTCAAGAACTATGAACCGGAACTCCTGCAGGCCGACATTGCCATAAAACAGGCTTCCCTGATGCTCAAGATGCTCATGGGCGTAGACAATGCCGTGACAGTCATGCCTAACGTCACCCTCAAGGACATGCAGCGCGAGATGTACGGCTATCATCTCGGCACGGAAAGAAATCTCGCACAGAATACGCAGCTGCGTTCGCTCGACATTCAGACAAAGCTGCTGCGCCAGAACCTACAGTCGAAAAAATTCGCCTGGATTCCAACTCTCGGCATAAGCTACGGTCTCAACTGGATGTCGATGAGCAACGGCAACCCCTTTAAAAATCAGGAGTTCAATCCCTACAGCAATGTGGCGTTGGGCCTCAACGTCCCCATTTTCAACGGCCTGGGGCGTCTCAACGCCGTGAAGCAGGCCAAGATACAGCTCCAGGAGATGGACTTCCAGCGCGAGAACCTCGTGAACAACCTCAACATGCAAGTGGACCTGGCCATGGACAACATCAACCGTCAGGTGCGCCAGATAGCCTCCAGCGAAGAGGGTATGAAACAGGCCCGCAAGGCGTATGAGATAATGCAGAAAAGCTTTGAGATAGGCGCGGCATCATACCTCGACCTCCGCGATGCCGAGATTGCAAACACCGCCTCGCAGCTCGCTTATCACCAGGCTATCTACAACTTCCTCGTATCTACTTCCGAACTCGACGCTCTCCTCGGTAAAGAGGACGCTCTCGGTATCCCCGTAAATTCTTCAACAGCAAAATAATTTCCCCCCATGAAAAAATATATAACGACATTAGCGGCCGCCGGCTTCGTGAGCATTCTCGCCGTATCCTGCTCCGGCGACGACAAAAAAGACAGCAAGCAATCCAAAGAAGAGCGCATCCCCACCGTCAGAGTGGAGGAGGTACACAGTCAGGTCGTGGACCAGAACGGCATATATACAGCCACTGTGGAACCCGAGCTTATCAACAACATATCCTCGGCGATGCCCAACCGCATCAAGCAGATACTCGTTGACGAGGGTCAGCGTGTATCGGCGGGCCAACGGGTGGCCGTGCTCGACGATGTGAACACCTTCAGCTATGAGGCGCAAGTCGACAATGCGCGCGCCAACCTCAAGAACGTGCAGCTCAACTACAACCGCGCCCTCGAGCTCTTCAAGATAGGCGGAGGCACCAAGCAGCAGGTGGACCAGATGGAAATCCAGCTGGTGAATGCCAAGAATGCTCTGGCCACTGCCGAGCGCACGCTGCGCAACGCCCGCGAGAACACCGTGCTCACCTCCCCCATCTCCGGTGTGGTGACAGCCCGCAATTATGACCCGGGCGACATGACGGCAAACCTCCCCATTCTTACTGTGGCACGCGTACAGCCCGTCAAGGTGGTGATAAATGTCACCGAGAGCGAATTGCCCGCCATCAGAAAGGGAATGCCCGCCGTGGTGACGTTCGACACCTATGGCGACGAGAAATTCCAGGGTTCCGTCACCACTATAATGCCCACCGTCGACGTGCAGAGCCGTACCTTCGGCGTAGAGGTGCGCATACCCAACGCCGACAGCCGTGTTCTCCCCGGCATGTTCGGCAGAGTGCATCTCAATCTCGGAAAGGCCAACCGAGTGGTGGTGCCCGACAAGGCTGTGGTCAAACAGACCGGCAGCGGAAACCATTACGTATATATCTACAACCCCGACGGAACAGTGACTTATACCAAAGTGGAGCTCGGACAGCGTCTCGGCGACACTTATGAGCTTATTTCAGGAGTGGAGTCGGGCTCCAAGGTGGTGGTCAACGGCCATGCACGCCTGGCTAACGGCACAAAAGTTCAATTAGCAAAATAAACTGCCGCGACAATGAGTATCTACAGTTCGGCGGTGAAACGCCCGATCACCACTCTGCTCTGTTTTGTGGTGGTGATCATCCTTGGCCTCTTCTCGCTGGCCAAGCTCCCTATTGACCTATATCCGGATATTGACACCAACTCGCTGATGGTGATCACGATGTACCCGGGCGCGAGCGCTAAAGATATAGAGCAGAATGTGTCGAAGCCCCTCGAGAATGTGCTCAACTCCGTGGAGCATCTGAAGCACGTCTCCTCAGTATCGCGAGAGAACACCTCGGTGATCACTCTCGAATTTGAATATGGCTACGACATCGACGTGCTTACCAATGATGTGCGCGACAAGATCGACATGGTGGAGTCGTCGCTTCCCGACGACGTGCAGAATCCCATCATCTTCAAGTTCTCCACCGACATGATACCTATCTGTCTGCTGTCGGTGGAGGCATCGGAGTCGATGCCGGGTCTATACAAGATTCTCGACGAGGGACTTGCCAACCCGCTGGCGCGTATCGACGGCGTGGGCACGGTATCCATCTCGGGAGCCCCGAAACGCGAGATACATGTATATGTCGACCCCAACCGGCTGGAGGCCTACAACCTGTCGATAGAGACCATCTCGAGCCTCATAGGGGCCGAGAACCGCAACGTTCCGGGCGGCTCGTTCGACGTCGGCTCCAATACGTATGCCCTCAGGGTACAGGGTGAGTTCGACGAGTCGTCGCAGCTCGCATCCATTCCTATCGGCACAGCCTCGGGAAAGACCATCTATCTCCGCGATGTGGCTCGTATAGAGGATACCCTCGAGGAACGCACGCAGCACACCTTCAACAACGGCAAGGAAGGCGCCATGGTGATTATCCAGAAACAGTCGGGCGCCAACTCCGTGCAGATCTCCGACAAGGTCAAGGAAGCCCTGCCGCGTCTTACCAAGAGTCTTCCCTCCGACATCAAGATAGGCGTGATCGTGGATACTTCCGACAATATCCGCAACACCATCGCCTCGCTTGTGGAGACGGTGCTCTATGCCCTTCTCTTCGTGATGATAGTGGTGTTCCTCTTCCTGGGACGCTGGCGGGCCACGATGATTATCGTAATCACGATTCCTGTGTCGCTGATAGCATCGTTCATATACCTGTTTGCCACGGGCAACACGCTTAATATCGTATCTCTGTCGGCGTTGTCGATATCGATCGGTATGGTTGTCGACGACGCCATAGTGGTGCTGGAGAACGTGACCACCCACATAGAACGAGGGTCGGCGCCTAAACAGGCGGCCGTGCACGGCACCAACGAGGTGGCCGTTTCGGTAATCGCCTCTACCTTGACACTTATCGCCGTATTCTTCCCGTTGACCCTTGTGACCGGTATGACGGGCGTGATGTTCCGTCAGCTCGGCTGGATGGTGACTATCATGATGATAATCTCCACCACCTGCGCCCTTACCCTCACCCCCATGCTCTGCAGCCAGTGGCTCAGACTGAGCCCCAAAACCAAGGATGAGAAGAACCCGAAAAAGAACTGGTATATATACATAGAGCGTGTCCTCGACAAGATTGACGGCGCTTATGCCCGCCTTCTCAACAGGGTGGTGACTCATCGCGCCGTGACCATTGTGATATGTATGGCAATTTTCGTGGGCTCCATTTTCCTCATGAAATTTGTGGGCACGGAGTTCTTCCCGACCTCCGACAACTCCCGTATCGGTGTAAACCTGGAATTGCCCATCGGCTCTCGTGTGGAATATGCTCAGGAGGTCACATCGTCGCTCGACTCCTTGTGGCGTGCCAAGTATCCGGAGATTGCCGTCTCCAACTACACGGTAGGTCCGGCCAGCGCCGACAATACATTCGCTTCGCTGTCGGACAACGGCCCGCATATCATATCCATGAACATCCGGCTCACGAGTCCTACGGAGCGCGACCGCACAATCACGGAGATAGCCGCCGACATGCGTAAGGATATCGACGAGCGCTATCCCGACTTCAAGAAGGCCCAGGTCAACGTTGGCGGCGGTGGCGGCGGCATGGGAGGCCAGTCGACGGTTGACTTTGAGATTTATGGCTACGACTTCGAGGAAACCGACTCCGTGGCCCGCAATCTGCAGGGTATCCTCAGGGGTATAGAGGGTACCGCCGATGTCACCGTGTCGCGTTCCGACTACCAGCCAGAATATCAGGTTGACTTCGACCGCGAGAAGCTGGCGATGTACGGCATAAACCTGCAGACCGCCGCTTATTACCTGCGTAACCGTATCAATGGCGCCACGGCAACCCAGTTCCGCGAATCGGGCGAGGAATACGATATAAAGGTGATGTATGCGCCGGAAAACCGTACCAGCATCTCCGATATCGAGAACATCGTGATATATACGGCACAAGGACGCGGCGTGCGTCTCAAAGAGCTGGGCAAGGTTGTGGAACGCAGCACACCTCCTACCATCGAGCGTAAGGACCGCGAGCGCGTCATTACCGTGTCGGCGGTGGTCGACGGCCGACCCCTCGGCAATGTGGTGGCCGACGCTCAGGCCGCTATCGACAACATGCACATCCCCTCCGACATTTCGATATCAATTGCCGGTTCTTATGAGGACCAGCAGGACTCTTTCTCCGACCTGCTTATGCTCGGCGTGCTCATCATCATTCTGGTATACATAGTGATGGCCGCCCAGTTCGAAAGCTTTACCTATCCGGGCATCATCATGACCTCGCTGCTCTTCGCATTCTCGGGAGTGTTCCTGATTCTGTGGCTCACAGGCAGCACGCTCAACATCATGTCGATGATCGGAGCCATCATGCTTATCGGTATCGTGGTGAAGAACGGTATCGTGCTTATCGACTATATATCGCTGAACCGCGAACGAGGCATGTCGATACGTCGTGCCGTGGTAGACGGCGGCAAGTCGCGTCTGCGTCCCGTGGTGATGACCTCGCTGACCACTATCCTCGGCATGGTGCCTATGGCCCTCGGCTCTGGCGAAGGCTCTGAAATGTGGAGGCCTATGGGTATCGCCGTGATCGGCGGTCTTACTTTCTCCACAATCCTCACCCTTCTCTTCGTGCCGGTACTCTACTGTGTATTCGCCGGCACCGGCGTGAAGAACCAGCGTAAGGCCTTCCGCAAAAAACTGGCAATCAAAAACGAACAGAAATGAAAGCAGTATTCATATCATACGACCTTGCCCACCATGAGAATATAATAGAAGTTCTCAACAAGACGTCGTGCCGAGGCTTTACCGCCTTCGGTGAGGTTCAGGGCCGCGGGAGCCATACCGGCGTTCCCCATTACGGCACACACGCATGGCCGTCGCTGGCCTCGGCCATGATCACTTTCGTGGAGGATGATCGTGTAGACATTCTGCTCGAGAGGCTCCATGCCCTCGATACCGACAAGCCGCTTCTCGGACTCCGGGCCTTCGTCTGGAATGTGGAGAAGACTATCTGACTTTAAGGTCAGTAAGGTCTCTAAGGTCTCTAAGGTCTCTAAGGTCTCTAAGGTCGCTAACGACTGTCAGAGCGATTAAAGCTATTCGAGCTATTAAAGCTATTTGAGCTATTAAAGCTATTTGAGCTATTAAAGCTATTTGAGCTATTAAAGCTATTTGAGCTATTTGAGCTATTTGGTTCCCGCTGCCTGACAGGCAGCGGGAACCAAACATTTTGCACTTACTTATTGTTAAAAATATGTAAGTTATTTTTTCAACTTCATTTTCAACAGCAAGTATGCCCATGAACCAGCCGACAGTAATTTCCATCAATCCCGCCGCCAAACCTCGAGGCATTCTTCTTCAGGACGCCAAAAGGTATGCCGCTGTGGCGACCCGTATCAAAAACTCTATTTCCATCACTCCGCAGCTTAAGGAGTCGCTTAATTTCTTTACCGGCATCAATTCCAGAACAATGTCGGGAGCTTCGGGAAGAATACTCTTCCTACGGCTTCTCACTGGCTTTATAATGCTCGGTTATTCATCAATAATATTCTATACTGTCGGCCTCAGCGACGCAGCTGTGGGTCTGAGTGTGTTCGGGGCATCGCTTCTGTTCGGTTTCATGACGCGCATTATGGGCATCGCCGCCATAGGTGTCTTCGGCTGGATGGCTTATACCGGAAGCTGCTCTATGGAGCTGGCTGCCGCCATCGGTTTCGTGGCCCTCGTATTCGCTGTGCTCGGTCCCGGAATCTTCAGCACTGACCAATGTCTGAGAAAAGCCGTGTTCAGAGCCGCCAAAAGAAAGGCAAGAAACGCTTACATGAAGCTCGACTTCAACTACCGCAGCTATGTTCAGTAGAACATTCGACGTACAGTAGACCATGCGACGTACAGTAGACCATGCGACTCTCGGAGCTCGTTCCTTAAAATTTCACAATTTTCAAAGATTTGTGCAATCTTTCTTGGTTATTAGTGTTTTGTTTCATAACTTAGCAAGCAAAACCAAAAATATGAAAAGAATCACAATAGCCCTTCTCGTGGGCCTGGGGGCCGCAGGGATGTCGCACAGCTCGGCGAATGCCGCTGTCTCCGCACAGGATTCCATACGCCTCGACAAAGTGCGCAAGGTACTCAAAGCTGTCGATGACCTTGACGACATGAAACTGTACGGCGATGTGGCCGAACTCATCTACCACGCCAATACCGGCAACTCAGCCGGAGAGCTGGCCGGTATGGAAATACTCAAATTCGGTACTCCCGAACAGGTGGCACGCGTGAGGGCTGCCCTCCCCGACAGCATTCTCTGTCAGGAGAACGTTCAGCGCTACCTCAGATATGCGGATGCCCGCGCCAAGACAATGCCTGGTACGAAGTATGTGGACCTTGAAGGCGAGGATGTAGCCGGCAACAAAGTGAAGCTCTCCGACTTCGTGAAACCGGGCAGATATACGCTCGTGGACTTCTGGGCAAGCTGGTGCCCCTATTGCGTTCGGGAGCTTCCCGACATGGCTCGTCTGCGCGATTCCTTTAGTCGCGATGACTTCGAGGTGGTAGGCGTGGCTGTAAGGGAAGAGACTGCTAAAACGCAGAACATGGTACAGAAGAAGGGAATCGGCTGGCCCGTGGTATACAACACGGAACGCATCCCTTACGACATATACGGTTTTGTGGGCATACCTCATCATATACTCATAGGGCCTGACGGCACCATCATCAGTCGTGGCGAATCGCTCGACCAGATAGCCGGCAGACTCTCCAACCTGATCAAAAAATGAAAAACTCCACTGACAAGCAGGGTGTCAACGACAAGTCGCTCAACGCCCTTATAAAGAAAGCCGTCGCCGACAACTGGGACCGCATGGCCCTGTCGGACCTCGGTGGCACCAACTATCAGTTCTGCGACGTGGCCATATGGATAGCGAAGCTGCACATCCTCTTCGACAGCGCCGGCCTCAGACGTGGTGACAAGGTGGCGATTTGCGGCAAAAACTCCTCCAACTGGGCGGTGACATTTCTCGCCTGTCTCACCAGGGGTATCGTTGCCGTGCCGATTCTCCATGAGTTCAAACCTGATACCGTACATCACCTCATCAATCATTCGGAGGCCAAACTTCTCTTCGTGGACGCCTCCATATGGGAGAATCTCGATGAAAGGCTTCTGCCAAACCTTATCGGCGCAATATATATCAGCGAGTTCGGCATGCCCTTCTCCCGTAGCGAGGCTCTCACCGAAGCCCGCAACAACATCAACGAGCGCTTCGGCAAACTGTATCCCTATGCCTTCACCAGGGAAAACATCGACTATTATGAGGATCAGCCGCAGGACACGGCGGTAATCAACTATACATCGGGTTCTACAGGCATGTCGAAAGGCGTGGAGCTGCCATTCCTCAGCCTATGGAGCAACATCCGCTTCGCTCTCGATAATCTTGAGTTCCTCAAGCCGGGTACCAATGTGGTCAACATGCTTCCGCTCGCCCATATGTACGGAATGGTGATCGAGATGCTCAATCCCTTTGTACACGGATGTCACTGCTTCTTCCTCACCAAGCTTCCAAGTCCCAAGATCATCCTCAAGGCTTTCGCCGATGTTAAGCCGGCCCTTATAATCACGGTGCCGCTGATTATGGAGAAGATTATCCGCAACAAGGTGTTCCCGCTCCTCGACAAGCCTCTGATGAAGGTGTTGCTGAAAGTGCCGTATATGGACGATTATCTGCTGGCCAAGGTCAAGGAAAACCTGATGCAGGCTTTCGGTGGCAATCTCAAGGAGCTGATTATAGGCGGTGCGCCGCTCAACGCCGACGTGGAGCGTTTCCTCTACCGCATAGGCTTCCCCATCACGGTGGGATACGGCATGACGGAATGCGGGCCGCTCATATCCTACAGTCCTCACGAGACGTCGAAGCCCAATACTGTCGGCAAGGTCGTTGACCGTATGGAGGTCAGGATAGATTCACCCGACCCGGCCAATATTCCGGGCAACATTCTGGTGCGTGGCGACAATGTGATGAAAGGTTATCTCAAGAATCCGAAGGCCACCAAGGAGGTATTCCCCGACGACAGCGGCTGGATGAACACGGGCGACCTCGGCACCATCGACGAGGATGGTTTCATCTCCATCAAGGGCCGCAGCAAGACCATGATTCTCGGCCCCTCCGGCCAGAACATATATCCCGAGGAGATAGAGCAGAAGCTCAACAATCTTCCTTACGTCAACGAATCGCTGATTATAGAGCGTAACGGCGCGCTGGAAGCTCTCGTCTATCCCGACTTCGACGCGGCACAGACACAGAGCCTCACCATGGAGGACCTGGAGAAAATCATGGCCCAGAACCTCGTTGCCCTCAACAACGAAGTGCCCGCCTACTCCAAGGTAAAAGCCATAAAAATCATGGAGGAAGAATTCGAGAAGACTCCCAAGCGCAGCATCAAGCGCTATCTCTATCAATAAGCCCCCATCTTAGAACACTTTCCTTAAAAGGAAAATACAGACATAACACCTAAACAGTCTGACCATGAATATTGTCTGACAGTTATAGGTAAAACAGAAAGAATTTGCGCATTATGAGGATACGATGCGTTGTAGGGACGCGATTAATCGCGTCCGCATCCGTTGAAATTACTCTCTTCATTCCGGACGCGATTAATCGCGTCCCTACAGGGTCAAATGCACATTTACTTTGTTTCCATATTATAGAAAACGCTTCCTTTCTATCGGGAAGCGTTTTCTGTCTATAATCAATATTCATCCCCTACTGCATATCTATGCCCACAATATTCATATAACCCGAACTTTGTCTATATTGCATCCACCTCTTCAATCTTATACCTGCTGTTAATATGTCAGTATGTCATTCTCTACCCAATATACCGGAATTTCACACCTTAAACACTCCAGCTTCAGAAATTATCGGAATTATAATTGCATCTTAAAAAATATTTTAAAATTTATTGCCGAATATTTG
>CAJUAT010000030.1 GCA_910584525.1 uncultured Muribaculaceae bacterium
CTGCCTCTGCGGCTCTGCGGTTCTCTGCGTGATATAAATACTTGAGAAACTTAAGTTAATAATATTTAGTACTTTTGTTGCACCATATTCTGCGGAATAGAGAAAATATTTCGGCACTTTCGGCACAATCCAACATTCAGGTGCATTCAGTTTTTCCGACGAGTTTCTTATGCATCTAAAAAAAGATTGATCCGCAGAAATGATTTTCGGGGAATTAACCTTAATACTTGGACAGCATGAGGAAGATTGTTCTTATTTTTATCATCGCAATATGTGGCTTTATAAATGCCGGCAACGCGTACGCAGCCACATATCCCGTAACCGTGGAAGATGCCCTGGCAATGGCCAAACGGCAGTTCTCGGGCCGGGATGTGAATTATTTTCTTGTAGACAACGGCAACGACAATTCCTGGACTATCTTCATTGACACCGAGCCGATGAAGCGCTGGGGTCATGAATGCTATACGCTTACATGTCCGAGGAGTACCAACTCACTGTTCATGGCTGACGTCCAGGCAGTGAAGGTTCTGGATCAGATGCCGCCCGAAGGAGATTACACACCTCTGGATGTGACCGCCACGACAGACTTCGACAAGAGCAGAGAACCTCATGTTCCGAAACATACTCTTTCAAATGAAGTGGAAATATCGTCTGCACAAAGAACTTATGCCGTGATTATCAACGGAGGAATCCGAAAAAACACTAATACAATGGGCGATTGGAATGATTGTTCCTTCATATATCAAACGTTGGCTTACAGATTTGGGGTACCAAAAAATAATATTGTCCCTATAATGTCTGACGGAAAGAACCCCAAGCCAGATATTTGGAGTTCTTCTGAGGGTATTATATCCCAGCCTCTGGATTTGGATTTTGACGGGAATAATGAGATCGAGTTGGCAGCCACGAAGTCAAACATCGACTCTGTATTAAATTCCCTGAAAAATAAAATGAATAGCGGAGACCATTTATTCATGTTTGTCACTGACCATGGCGGCAAAAATGAGAATAATGGACCGACTTATATATGTCTATGGGGAAATGACACTTCAGAAATTAACAAACTTTATGATTACGAGTTAAGGGAAATGCTCCGGCCTTTCAGCGAGAAAAACATATTCGTTAATGCCGTTTTCGGACAATGCTATTCCGGAGGAAGTGTGATTGAACTGTCCAATATAAAATGCGTCGCTGCTTCATCAACAAAAAAAGATTATACTTATCCCGGGTTAATGGAGAACTATAACCCTTTTCTATATTCGTGGACAAGTGCTGTAAACGGAGCAAATCATGAAGGGAAGTCTGTAGATGCCGATTATGACAGGAATGGATATGTCACTATGGACGAGGCTTTCAGATATGCTCATAACGAGGATATTAAATTGGGTTGTCCGGCTGCCCAATTCGTCTCCACGCCTATATCCTTGGGAGAGGACCTGGCTTTCAACCATCTTCCGCCTATTGTCAACCTTTACATAAAGGACAATGACAAGGATAAGGGAAATGAGCCCAACCGGAGCACCAACCTGTCATGGATAAGCCCGTCGGTATGGCTTCGCAACATTCCCGACGGCATACACCGACATCAGAATATTGATTACTCTCTGGATACTTCTTTAACTACAGTGTATGTGCGTGTCCACAACCGTGGCATCAAAGACTATACTCCCGGGAATCGTTATGTGAAAGTCTATTGGTCGACGGGTACTCTCGCACCTGTGGCTGACTCATGGCTCGGCAACGAGACAGACGATGCCGGAAATACCACAGGAGGAGTGATAGGAACCGCGGCACTCCCCGCCATCCCGTCGAATGAATACAGGGATGTACCCCTCAGTTTCCGGATTCCCCAAAGTCTTTCAGACGAAATGTTGTCGGGGAATGAACGGAGTGTCAGCCTTTTGGCAAAGCTGTACGACCCCGTGTCGGAAAATGAAGCTGACAGTCAGGACGACTGCCTCGCATCCGGCAGGATTGCTCATAACAGCACTCTGGTTATTCCACGGACAGCCCTTGCGAAGGAATTCGAGATCAACCTCCGTAACAACCACGATGAATGGGAGAGTTTCTCACTGGAACTCAGACCGCGGATCACAGCCGACCGGGGTATTTTCAACAAAGCCGACGTGGAGATGGAGTTCTGTCCCGGTCTGAAACAGGCATGGGAATCGGCAGGTTCACCCGGCACTGACATAACAGTTGTGGATGAAGGAGATGTGGTGAAAATAAAGCCGGTATCGGCAAGCAACCGCGTAGACGGCATAGGCTTGTATCCGGGAGAGACTGGTGTTGTGAAAGTCAGGTTCAGTTTCAGAAGCATATCTCCCGACTGCAACGACTATACGCTTGACTTTATACAGAGGAACTCGTCACAGTTGATAGAAGGAGGTCAGGCAATGAGGATAGAGGCTCCGATGGGTCTGTCCGGAGAAGTGGTTGTCACGCCGGTAGACACGTTGATAGGAGACTTTACCGTTCTGGGTGTGAATGCCGCTCCAGGTGACTGTGTAAGATGGGAGAACGCCAATGGCGAGACCATTGGCAGAAACGAGACGGTTGCGGTCAGTCCTGCGCCAAGAGCCGACAACACCTACAGGGCGTATGTGCTCAGTCCTGAAGGTGAGCTGGGGACAGGAAGCATCACCCTTGAACCGGCGTATGGCATAAGCACCGTCGGAACGGAAGGGCGAATGATGAAGATTTGTCTGAAACAGCCGGCCGACGTCGGTGATGTCGTCCTGATTTCCTCAAACATGACAGCGACGCAGATACTATCGAAGGCGCTTGTCAAAGGAGAGTCTGATGTGGATATGGATATTTCCTCTCTGGAAGCCGGAAGTTATACTGTCGCTTATGCGAGAGGCGGAACAATCCTGCATTCTGTCAAGGTTATGGTCAGGTAGCATGTCCGGTAAGTCAACAGAGCAGTAAAAACCGCCACAATATTCTGAAGTCGGAAATTCGGAAAGTGGCAATAAAAAATCAAGGAAGATGGTAAACAAGGGATTTATATTTTCGGCAAGTCTGGTGTTGTCGGTTCTGATGGCACTGCTGTGTCCGGCTTACACATATGCCCAAGATGGAGAGAAGGACGTGAAGGACATATCGGGACTCTATTTGTGGGAGTCGGAAGGACATGTACTCAAAGGATTAAGCAGAATAGTAGTGGAAGTTTGTAGAAACGAAGATGGCTCATTCATCATTTCCGGCTTCCCTTGCCCAGAGAAAAGCGCGAAAATGACCGTGGATCAGAAAAGCGGAAAAATCCGCATCGCTGACAACCAGAATAGCGGCATACACCAAGGCGATAGTGTATATCTGTATTGTTACAGCGTAACTGTCAATCAGGATAGCCGATATATTAAAAAACGTGTAGAAGCCGCATATGGAGATGTTATGGAAGACGGAACCATAAAATTCCCTTGCTTGGATCCCGACACCCGTGAAGGTGAAGAAATATGGTTCGGCATGGCCACACCGGAAGGAGAATCCGATAATAACTTTATTTGTCTTTATGGATGGAATAAGTTCATGCCGACCTCATATAACACGCCGGCTGACCTGAGCGATTACCATTATATCGGCGACGGAGTTTTCACCGACGGTTGGTTCAACCCGCTTCTGAGGAAGCAGGGCAAACCCGAAATTAAGGATGTGACGTGCCGGATATGGAGAAGCAACAGTGTCAGCACACGGTACCTCGTGGAGGATCCTTACGGCGACGAGAGATGGAAAAGCTCCGGTCTCAAGGCCATGAACAAGAAAGGTTATCTGATGTTCGACACCATGAATCCGAAATGTGTGATCATAGTACCGTTGGTCAGCAGCGGGATGATGATGGCCGAAAATACCGATAAGGAAGAGAATGCCCGACTCTCAGAATACTATCTTATGAATGATGAAGGTCACTGGTTCTATATTTATGGAGATGATATCGACGAGGTAATCGGTGAATTTGATGATCCGGAAGTTCCAGCCTCGTCAGTTGAAGGGAATATGGTTACCTTCAGGAATCTGAGTTTAGGCAAAACGGGAGCTATCTCTGAATGCAAATGGTGGGGATCGTATCAAGACAATGCCACTCTGTTGATGCCGGAAGGATGGGCAGGTATATCCGACATAGAAGCGGATGTGTCCGCTTCGCCCAGATACTTCAATCTTCAGGGTATGGAAGTGTCGAATCCCGAACCTGGCAGCATAGTCATCAGAAAAACAGGCTCCAAAACCGAAAAAATAATTTTCAGATGATTCCCGGTCAATACTTCTAAACCTAAAAACCTATAGAGCGCGTCGAGTAAATGTCGAGTAAATGTCAGACCGCGCTCTAAATTTTTTTGCTTTTTGGCATCTGCGGAATTTTTTGTACTTTTGCACGATGCGAAAAAGTGTTCTGAAAATATTGCGCAGGTCTATGATAAGCGTTGCACTGCTGACATGCATGTCGTGCAGCGGACAACGGGAACGGGTCACGGCCGCGGAGGATGCCGAGGAACCACGCGCGGAGGTACCCGTATTCAGCGCCGACTCGGCATATTCCCACGTCAGGACACAGGTAGGGTTCGGGCCGCGTGTACCCAACAGCGAGGCACACCGCCGCACCGGCGACTGGCTGCTGGCCAAGCTGCGGGAATATGGCGCCGAGACACATGAACAGGCCTTCGATGTCAAGGCCTTCGACGGCACCATGCTTCACGGCCGCAACATCTTCGCCCGATACAATCCGGGCGAGGGCGACCGGCTGCTGCTGCTGGCACATTATGACACGCGGCCATGGGCCGACCAGGATTCCGACCCTGCAAAACGCTCTCTGCCTATCAACGGGGCCAACGACGGCGCCAGCGGCGTGGCCGTACTGCTGGAGACTGCCCGTAACATATCCCTCAGAAATCCTGGCACAGGCATCGACATTCTCCTCGTGGACGCCGAGGATTACGGCACTGACGGCGATGATGACTCCTGGGCATTGGGGGCTCGCCATTTCGCCGACAACATGGGCACCAATGGCTGGATTCCCTCACGGGCCATATTGCTCGATATGGTGGGAGGCCGTAACGCCAGCTTCCCATACGAATACTTCTCGCAGCAGGCGGCACCCGACCTCAACGAGCAGTTCCGCATAGCCGCCAATACTGCCGGTTACGGCAGCTATTTCCCCAGGATTTTAGGCGGTGCCATTACCGACGACCACGTAAAACTCATCGAGAAAGGCATCAAGGCCATAGACATCATAGACTATGACCCGCAGAAGGGATTCAATCCCACCTGGCATACGCATGACGACAATATCGGCAACATCGACCCGGCCGCACTCAAAGCCGTGGGACAGTCGCTGCTGCAATTCATATATCAATGACGACATTCGGGTGAAGGAATGTCGCAATAAACAAGAAACAAACTGAGAAATGGACTTTATACAGGAACTGACATGGCGCGGGATGATTCATACCATCATGCCGGGCACGGAAGATGAATTGAAGAAAGGAATGACCACGGCCTATCTGGGTATAGACCCTACGGCCGACTCGCTGCACATAGGACATCTGTGCGGAGTGATGATGCTGCGACATTTCCAGCGCTGCGGCCATAAGCCGCTGGTGCTTGTAGGGGGCGCCACCGGCATGATCGGCGACCCGTCGGGAAAATCGGCGGAACGCAACCTCCTTGACGAGAAGACACTGCGTCACAATCAGGAGGCCATAAAGGCCCAGCTGGCCAAATTCCTCGACTTCGACAGCGATGCCCCCAACCGCGCCGAGATGGTCAACAATTACGACTGGACCAAGGATGTCACCTTCCTCGACTTCGCGCGTGAGATCGGCAAGCACATCACCGTGAACTACATGATGGCCAAGGATTCGGTGCAGAAACGTCTCAACGGAGAGGCCCGCGACGGCCTGAGCTTCACAGAGTTCACATATCAGCTGCTCCAGGGCTTCGACTATTACACGCTCTACAAGGAGAAGGGATGCCGTCTGCAGCTCGGAGGTTCCGACCAATGGGGCAACATCACCACCGGCACCGAGCTTATACGCCGCAAGCTGGGCGGCGAAGCTTTTGCCCTCACCTGCCCGCTGATCACCAAAGCCGACGGCGGAAAGTTCGGCAAGACAGAAAGCGGCAACGTATGGCTCGACCCCGAGCGCACAAGTCCCTACAAGTTCTATCAGTTCTGGCTCAATGTGGGCGATGCCGAGGCTGAGAAATACCTCAAGATCTTCACCTTCCTGACCGAGGAGGAGATAAAGGCACTTGCCGAGGAGCATGCCGCCAACCCGGGGGCACGCCCCATGCAGAAACGTCTCGCCAAGGAACTCACCGAGATGGTCCACAGCCCGGAGGCTTACGAAAGCGCCGTGGCCGCCAGCAACATCCTCTTCTCGCCTACCGCCGCGCAGGACATCCACAACGTGGATGAGAAAACGCTTCTGGAGGTTTTCGAGGGTGTGCCCATGTTTACCGTAGCCAAGGCCGACATAGAGGCCGGTGTGCCGCTCATTGACCTGGTGGCCGTGAAAACTTCCATATTCCCCAGCAAGGGCGAGGCCAGAAAGATGATTCAGCAGGGTGGTGTGTCGGTCAACAAGGCAAAAGTCACTGACCCTGTCACGACCGTGGGCGCCGACAGCCTCCTCGGCGGTAAATACATCCATGTGCAGAAGGGTAAGAAAAACCATAACCTCATCAGGGTAGAATAGTATGAAACGGATAGCTATATTGACCGACGGATCTTCGCCTGTCAGCGACAGGATGATGGAGAGCCTCAACCGCGGAAGCCGGTACAGTGTTGGGAAAGTACCTGCTGACCTTGCCGCGGGGGATGCGGAGGCACTTGCCGAAGCCCTCAGGGGAGAAGGTGTCGACTTTCTGCTGATCGAGGGATGGTCGGGAGTCCTTCCCGACGCGTTTCCCATACCGGGGATGGTTGTAGGCGAAGAGGATTTCGTCACGGCCACTCGTCGCCTTATGGAGGCATGTCCCGACTATGGTCCGGAGCGCAAATGGGCTGAAGCCCTCGGCGAGAGTTTCGACGAGAAGCGCACCGTGCCGCCGCCCATGCCCGAAGAGGCACCGGTGTCCGTGCAGCAGCCACCCGTCATGCCACGCCCCGATTTCGTACAGCCGCAGTACGCCGCAACGCCGCAGCAACCCGCATACCCTGCGTCAGGACAATTCGCCGACAAGGGACCCATGCCCGACACCTACCTGCTCTGGAGCATCCTCGCCACGGTGTTCTGCAGCTTTATCCCCGGCATTGTGGCCATAGTATTCTCCACATCGGTAAGCTCGCGCTACTATGCGGGCAACATGGGAGGGGCACGCAAGGCCTCGCGTCTTGCCCAGATATGGATTATAGTGTCGATAGTGGTAAGCTGCATCACCAACACGCTCTACATGCCGTTGATGCTGGTGAGCGGACTGGGAAGCTAATCATCCCATGCCGCGCCGACAGGCTTATAAAAGAGACGTCACCGCCATGGTCCTTGCTGCAGGGGCTGTGGCGTTGGTGTTGTTTTACCTCTTTGTCGACCCGTCGTCAGCGCGATGGGTGCCGCAGTGCGCCTTCCTGCGCATCACGGGCTGGGAGTGCCCCGGCTGCGGGTCGCAACGGGCGTTGCACGCCCTGCTGCATGGCGATATCGCCGGCGCTTGGAATCACAATCCTTTCGCCGTAGCGGCATTGCCGCTGATTGCCTTGCTGGCTTTCTCGTCGTGCACACGGCTGAAGTATCCGAAACTTTATGCACGTATCCACAACGTGCCGGCGCTCATAGCGCTGCTGGCAGCCACCGTGGCATGGTTTTTATACCGCAATCTGTTTAAGTAAGTCATGAGTCAAACCAAGAGTCCAATATTCGTGATAGGCTATATGGCGAGCGGCAAGACTACTTTCGGACACGCTTTGGCCAAGGCCACGGGGCGCGATTTCATCGACCTTGACTTCCGCATAGAGCAACGCTTCCACACCACTATCAGCCATATTTTCGCCGACAAGGGAGAGGGCGCATTCCGCGAGATGGAGAGCAGGATGCTTGCCGAAGTCGCCGATATGGAGAACGTGGTAGTGTCGTGCGGAGGAGGAACACCCTGCTTCAATGGCAACATGGATCTGATGCTTGACGCCGGCGTCACGGTATGGCTCGACGCTTCGCCGCAACGCATCGTGGAGCGGCTTGTCATCAACCGCTCGCGCCGACCGCTGATGGCCGGCAAAACCGACGGTGAGCTTCTCGACACCGTCACCGCCGGTCTGGAGGCTCGATTACCCTTCTATTCCCGTGCCGAAATCCGTTTCTGCGGCGACAACCTCGAAGACCGCCGCCAGATCGACGCCTCCGTCACCCGCTTCCTCGCCGAAAACCCCCACCTCCGCTGACCTCAGACAACCATCACGGCAACGAAACACAAGAGTGCCACAGATGTAAATTAATTTTGTGTGTGCCGGATTTTTTGTTAATTTTGCTTTTGGTGATTGCTTTAAGTAAGACCCTATCCCTCAAATAGACACTATCATGACAACACAAGATAAATACCCCGTAGCAGAGGCCGAGTTGGTGACTCAGGCTGAATTGCAGATGGAAAATACAACGAAGCCCAAGCTGCAGTTAGGATTGCTTGGCAATTACTCGGATTCGGAGGAGACCCGTATGCTGCTGACACCTGAAGGGTGCGGCATGCTCACATCGGCCGGCATCGAAGTCCTTATGGAGGCCGGCGCCGGCGTCGACATAAGCTTCCCCGACGAGAATTATGCCGAATATGGCGTCAGGATAGTGAGCCGCGACCAGGCTTTGGCCCAACCGATAGTATTGTCGTTCATGCCCTTGAAGCCCAAGGATATCAAAAAGATGAGGAAAGGGTCGGCCTTGCTGTGCATGATGGGCAACACTCTTTTCGAGCCGGCCACCATCAAGGCCCTCATGGCGCAGCAGATCGACACGGGATGCTTCGACAACATGTATTCACACCATGACGTTACGATATTCGCCAACATCATCGACGAGATAGATGGTCGCGGCGCCATCATGTACGCTCAGGAGTCGCTGTCGTACCTGGGCGGCGGCAAGGGTGTTCTGCTTGCCGGCGTAGCGGGTCTCAACCCCTGCGAAGTGCTTGTGCTTGGCACGGGAACGGCGGCTATACATGCCGCCAACGCGGCATCGGCGGCCGGCGCCAAGGCCGTGATCATGGACAACGACATCTCCGCCCTCGAAATCGCCCGCAGCGGCCTGGTCGCCGGCGTCGAGGTGGTGGCAATTCATCCCCGCGTGCTCACTAACCGAGTAAAAACCGCCGACATAATAATCACCACTCCTACTACCCAGGAATTCAAGTTCCCGCAGGTGCTCTCGTCGCAGCTCAAGGACAATGTCTACGTGCTCGACCTCAGCGAGGTGCATCCCTCGGTATCGGTGCCGCGCACCGTGGCCATGGCCCTCTCCAACCCTCTCATCAACTTCTTCAACGAGATGAGCATCAAGAATGGCTTCGACGGCATGGTGGCCACCACGCCCGGAGTGCAGTCGGGCATGATTGTATATAAAGGAAAACTTGTCGACAAACTCATAGGCTCCTATACCTCTATGCCGAGCATCGACATACGGGTGATGCTTTCAGCCACCAATTGAACCGTCAGCTGATACATATAGTGCCGTCGGTGCACTGGGGCGGCGTGGAGCAGTATTGCCTCGACATATGCCGCCATTATCATGGCGAAGGCTGGGATGTGTTGGCGGTGACACGCGATGCCAAGGCTGTAGACAGCCATTTCATGGCCTGCGGCATACCGCTGATTCATGCTCTTTTCGGCGGATATACCGACATGGGGTCGATATGGATGATGACACGTCTGCTTCGGGGTGTCGCCAAGGGATGCGTGGTACATGTGCACCGCTACAGCGACGCCTTCACCGTGCTCATGGCCCGGCGGCTCGCCAACCGGCCCGACATACGCCTCGTGGCCACACGCCATATCGTGGCCAAAGGCCATGACAATCCATTGGCACGACGCATATACAGCCGCATCGACGCCAATATTTTCGTTTCCCGTACGGCCATGGAGGCTTTCATGTCGCGCTGGCCGGCCGACAGGCACCCCATCCCCCAGGATAGAATACATATCCTTCACGACAGCCTCAACCTCGCCTACACCGAGACAGTGGAGGAGCCGACACGCGGTCCCGTCACTGCCTTATGCCACGGAACCATCGTGGCCGGCAAAGGCTTCGAGAATGTCATCGACGCCCTTTCCACCCTCCGCGACGTGAAGATAAGACTGCGCATAGCAGGCAACGGCGACCCCGACTATATAGACAGTCTGCGCCAGCGGGCTCTCGCCCGTGGAGTCATGGACCTCATAGACTGGGTGATACCGTCGGGCGACATCATGCTGATGATCGGGGAGAGCCATTTCGGCGTGCAGGCATCGAGCCGACGGGAAGCCTTCGGACTGGAGAGCCTCAGATACATGGCCTGCGGACGCCCGCAGGTATGCGTGCCCAACGGAGCACAGTCGGAATATCTCCGCAACGGCCATTCCGCCATATTCGCTCCTCCCGCCGACTCCGCGAAACTCGCCGAGGCCATGCGCCGCCTCGCCACAGACCCCGAACTCCGTATACGCATGGGCGCAAACGCCCTTGACGATTACCGCCACGCTTATGCCTGGCCCCATTTCATTAAAGCCCTTGACAAGATATATACGCCATAATATTTCCCGTGATATATATGTCATAATATTTCCCGAGAGAATCCCGTTAGCGAATCGATGATAAGGAGACTGTTTGCCCAATACCCGCGACAACTTGCAGGATGGCTGTCATTCGCCATACTGCTGACCACCTATTGGCTCACCACTCCGGCCACGGTCAGCTATTGGGACTGTCCGGAATATGTATCGGCGGCATGGCTGCTGGAAGTAGGACATCCGCCGGGCAATCCTCTGTGGATGCTCGTGGAGCGGATGGTTACGCTGCTTGTACCCGCCGACATGGCCGCCTATGCCGTGAACCTCTCCAGCGGCGTATTCACGGCATTCGCCGGATATTTTCTGGCCATGTCGGTGTTCATGGTCACGCTGTGGATTCTTCGCAAGCGGCGGCGCGCCGGCATATCTCCGGCTACCGGCGCCTTCTTCACCGCCATCACCGCCGCCCTCGTCTTCGGATGGTGCGACTCCACATGGTATTCGGCAGTGGAAGCCGAGGTGTACGCCATGTCGATATTCTTCACGGCTCTCAGCGTATGGCTCACCGTGAAATGGGCCTTCATGCCCGACTCACTGAAGGCCAACCGCATGCTCGTGCTCATAGCCTACGTGTTCGGCCTCAGTATCGGCGTGCACCAGCTCAACCTGCTGGCCATCCCGGCCCTCACCCTTGTCTGGGGGTTGCGCCGGAAAATCAAAAGCCCTGTCAAGCTGTCGCTCTATGTGCTGGCAGGCATGGTGATGGTGGCCGTGATTCTGTTAGTTATCATGCCGGGGAGCATCGCCGTGGCGGCATGGCTCGAACTGTGGGCCGTCAACAGCCTGGGGCTTCCCCCTCTCAGCGGCGTGGCTCTCTTCCTGCTGCTCACCGGCGCCATCCTCGCCACATCCCTGGCCCTGACGTCCTTCGGCCACCGGCGCATGCGGCTCGGCTTCTGGATGATAACCCTCTTCCTGACAGGCTACAGTGTATACGCCATCATCCCGATACGCGGCGACATAGCATCGCCGGCCAACGCGGCGATGCCCGGCGAACCTTTCGCCTTCGCCGCCTATCAGTCGCGCGAACAGTATGGCGCCAAGCCTCTCTTCTATGGCGCCACCCCTTACAGCCGTCCTCTGCTCATGGAGGAATATGACAAGCAGAGCGGCAAGCCTGTATACCGTCGGTACGCCATACGACGCACACACCCTATATATGTGCCCTATGAGCCGGGCGCCCGTCTCGACCATGGCGTCAACGGCCTCCTCCCCGAGGATTCCGCCGCCAATGCCCGCGTGATTGCTTCCGGCAGAAAAGGATATATCGTGCGCGGATATGCGCTGAAAAACGTGCTGACACCCGAACTCGACATGCTCCTGCCGCGCATCACCAGCCGTAATCCCGCCGACCTCCCCTCCTACTACGACTGGTGCGGCATGGACACCGCCTCCATGAACCGTGTGGCCGTGTCGGAGGTGATCGACTCGCTCGGGCGCCCGCAAGGCAAGATGCTCCCCGACGGCTCCCGAAATACAGCTTTCTCATACAAGCCTACCCTTGCGCAGAATCTGAAGATGCTTTTCACCTACCAGATAGGATACATGTACATGCGGTATCTTATGTGGAACTTCTGCGGGCGACAGAACGACGTGCCGTCGCAGGGCGAGGTGGAGCATGGCAACTTCATCACCGGCATCAATGCCATCGACAATGCTATGCTTGGCGCCGAGGATTCGCTGCCGCCCGACATAGGACGCGACAATCCGGGACGCAACCGCTATTTCGCCATCCCGTTCATCCTGGGAATAATGGGTCTGTTATGGCTCTTTTCCGCGGGCAAACGCGGCAAGGCCACGGCCGCCGTGACCATCCTGCTGTTCATCATGACCGGCGCGGCTATCGTTGTCTATCTCAATCAGGATCCGGGCGAGCCGCGCGAACGCGACTATTCCTTCCTCGGCTCTTTCTGGACCTTTGCCATATGGATGGCCTATGGCTGTCTGCTGCTGGCGCGGCTCTGCCGCACACCGTGGACCTTTGCCCTGACATTGCTGGTGCCTGTATGGATGTGCGTGGAGAATTACGACGACCACGACCGCGGCGGCCGTAATGCCGCCGAACAGATAGCTCGCGCCACTCTCGAGTCGCTTGAGAAGGATGCCGTGGTTTTCGTCGACGGCGACAACTTCACCTTCCCGCTATGGTACGCGCAGGAAGTGCTCGGCATACGCACCGACGTGCGCGTGGTAAACATCTCTTATCTGGGTATCCCCCGCTATGCGGCCAATCTCCTCGAACACTGGAGGGAATCGGAAGCCTTGCCTCTGACTCTCGAACGCCGCGACATTATCTATAACGCGCTGCTGCGCACACGTGTGGCCGATAACCGCGACACTCTTCCAGCTTTAGAGATTCTCCGTCGTCTGAAACGTCCGGAAGCCACGGAATTGACGGCACGCTATGCGCTCCTTCCTGTCGCTCCGGGCGATACGGTGGTCTACGACCTGCGCAAGTTGTCGCTGTCGGCTTCTGCCTCCGAGGTGATGTTCGGCCAGCTGTTCATCTTCGACCTGCTGGCCACGAATGCCGACAGAGGATTCCGCAGGCCCGTGTATTGGCTCAACAATGTGCCGGCCACCGGCAAGCTGCATCTTCCCGACAGTATTGTCACACCGCTCGTTTATGCCGTTCGTTACGGCACCGTGGGCGACTCTTTACGCACGACCCTTATGGCGCAGGGCGTGGAGCATACATATGCTCCGGCCGCTCCCGGGAAGAAGGTGTATTTCGACCGTACGCCGGCCCGCATGGCCGCCCAGTCGCGCATAGGCCTCATCAAGACCGCCCGCCGTCTTATCGCCGACAGCCTCCCTTCGCTCGGGAAATATATGTTGGCGGCCGAAGCTCTCTACAAGGCCGACATACTTATGGGGAGCCATACGGGCTCTTATCCCATAGTACTCGACGACAACGGCGACATTCTGAACACGCGGCTGGAGATGGGCAGGATGCAGCAGGCACTTGCCGACAGTCTCGACAAGCTTCTGCCGGCTCTTGACAACCGCCGTAACGCCGCACATATCGCGGCACGCGCCACGGAGCTGCGCGTCCGCGGTCTTTACAACGAACGGGCGGCGTCACGCCGACTGGCGCAACGCCGCATGTATCTCGACGCCCTCCCCCTCCGGCTGAAGGGCGTCACCGCCGCCGATTGATTACACGATTTCAACTCATCTAAAATATTCCTTTGACATTTTTATATAGCGCGTTCCCTAAACAGTTTCTTAAACGCCGCTGATTCTTCAGCGCACAGGTCTTGTTCGGCGAAAGTGTAACACGGTACATTTTTACCGAATATCAATTTGAATATCTCGATCATTGGATGTATCTTTGTAGTCGTGAAAATTGTTACACGTTACACTTTTAACGAAAACAAGCTATGGTAATAAACAGAGATCTGTACCTTGACAAGCTACTTTCCCGACGCCACAACGGAATGATAAAAGTGATTACCGGCATGAGGCGTTGCGGCAAGTCATATCTTTTGTTCAATCTGTTTTCGGAGTATCTTCTCAACAAGAGGGTGGCCCCGGACCATATTATAAAAATAGACCTTGAAGACCGTAGGAACAAGGAACTGAGAGACCCGGACGCTTTGCTGAATCATCTTGATTCTCTTAGGAAAGACAGCGATATGTATTATATCTTGCTTGACGAGGTACAGATGGTTGATGAGTTTGAGGATGTACTGAACAGTTTCCTAAAAGTTACCAACGCAGATGTATATGTTACTGGCAGCAATGCTAAATTTCTTGCAACCGATATAATAACGGAGTTCAGAGGCCGTGGCGATGAAATCCGCGTCCGCCCTCTCAGTTTCCGTGAATATATGACCGTCGAGAGTGTCAAAGACCGGGAGCAGAGGCTGATTGACTACATGACTTATGGCGGTCTGCCTCAGGTTGCACTCATGGATGACGATATACAGAAGGAGGATTATCTAAAAAGTCTATTTCTACGCACATATCTGCGTGATATAAAAGAGCGTTACTTGTTGAAAAATGATGGAGACCTTGAGGAGCTGATTAACGTTCTCGCTTCTAATATCGGAGGTCTTACCAATCCAGCAAGATTGGAAAACACATTCCGGAGTGTCAAGCACCGCGAGCTGACAAGCGACACTATCAAGACCTATATAGATCTTCTTGAAGACGCTTTTATGCTGGAAAAGGCTATGCGTTATGACATCAAAGGGCGCAAACATATAGATTCTCCTTACAAATATTATTTCTCCGACCTCGGACTGCGTAACGCAAGGCTTAACTTCCGTCAGACCGAGTTCACTCATCTATTGGAAAATCTTATTTATAATGAATTGAGACGCAGGGGGCTGTCTGTCGATGTCGGTCAGGTCGTGACCACGGTGACAGACCCGAATACCGGGAAACGTAAACGCTCTTATCTGGAGGTCGATTTTGTATGCAACCGAGGATATAGACGCTACTATATTCAGTCGGCTCTCGCGATGCCCAACAATGAAAAACTTGAACAGGAACTAAGTTCCCTGAAAAAAATTAATGACGGATTCAAGAAGTTTGTGATTGTGGGGAACGTGACCCCGACATATCAGACGAATGACGGAATTACCATAATGAGCATTTATGATTTCCTGACTGACGAAAATATATTGGAACAATAATATTCAAAGGAGCGACAACCATTCAGGCTATCGCTCCTTTTATATTCTCTTACACTCTAAGCCTTGCGTAACGGAGGGACGTGTTGTTCCCTCTTCCTTCGTTTAAGGTCACAATTTGTAACCTCAAGGAACACGGCTGAAGGGCGTCACCGCCGCCGATTGATTATGGTCTGACCGTAGAGGTGGTGTCCTTAGGTTCGGGGGCACTGAGCTTGAATGATACCGGCAGGACGAACCAGGAGGCTACCTTTTTGCCGTCGTTTTGCGCAGGCTGCCATGCCGGCATCGACTGCACCACGCGTATCGCCTCGTTGTCGAGCGATGTGGCAACACCCTTTACAACCTTCGCATCGGAAATACGTCCATCGGCATTGACCACGAATTTTACGATGACTCTCCCTTGCACGTCATCGCGTACAGCATCCTCCGGGTATCGTATATTCGAGCCCAACCAGTTCATCAAGGCTGTGACTCCCCCGGGGAACTCTGCCGACTGTTCCACGGCTGTGTATACTTCGCGGGTCGGTTCCTCATCCGTTGCTTCATTATTGGCAGCCTCTTCTACGGACTCCGGCATCACCGATGGTTCCGCGACTCCCGACTCACTGTCGATGAGTGCCGGGGATACCTCATCCGCCGCCTTAAGGGCAGGGGCATCAGCGACAGACCTCGGCGTCATGGCGGCGATTTCCGTCTTATCGGATTTTTCACTAACTTTGCCTGCGGATTCCACCAGAGTCGCTTCTGAAGCATCGGAGATTACCGACGCTATAGCGGGAACAGACACTACGGCCACACCTATGGCCATCGCGGGAAGGAGCACAAGCGTGCCGATTTTTCCCGCCAACTTCGATTTTGACTGGTACATCATAGAGATTCTTTTTTGAAGTTTACTGTGATTCAAACTGTTGGCAAGTGAGGGCAATCGCGTGCCAGCAGTTTTCTTTATCAATAGCATTTGGTATTCTTTCAGATTCACTCCGGAGTCGATTACCGCCTCGTCGGCCTCATACTCATGGACTGTCTTAAGTTCGTCGATCATCAGCCACGACACGGGATTATACCATACGGCTATGGCGTAAATCTGCGCCATGAAGATGTCCAGACTATGCAACGCGGAAAGATGCCTCAGCTCATGAATCATCACCGCCTTGTTCTCCTCGGCATCTTCCGGGTCGCCCACCACCACATACTTGTGCCAGCTGAATGGAGATATGGAGGCATCACGGGCAATCACCAGTGTGTATCCGTTCCTCTCCTGTCTGCAACCCGTCCGGATTATATGCAGCAGCCGGAGGTAGACCCATATGAATCTCGTCAAGGTCACAGCCACACCGACAAGGTATATCCATAGCGCCACTCTTGCCCATACGGGAGCTGCTTGCGGTATGATTCCTCCCGTAAGCGGTCCGAAAGTAATGTCGGCTACGGGTTGCGCCAGATGCCCGGATTCTGAACCACCGACATGAATATCCATTCTCATCAGCAGCGGCACCGTTACCGACACCAGATACATTCCCATCATTACAAGACGGTTGAAGCGATGCTGCCTGGCTCCGGCAAGCAGAAGCTTGTAGGGCATATACAGACAGAGCAGGATGATGCCCGACACGAGCGTGATGGAAAAGAAGTCACCCATGGCTGTTCTTGTTTTCTATATATTCGATAATTTCCTTCAGTTCGTCGACGGTAAGCTTGTCATCCTCTACAAGGGCGGATATAGCCATCTTATAAGAGTCATTGAAATAATTTCTTATCACATCGGCTATCCCCTGTTTCTGGAAATCCTTTTTATCCACGGTCGCGAAGAACCGATGGGAATTGGCCACTACTTCATGACTTACATACCCTTTACCTTCCAGTATACGTACCAGAGTGGCCACAGTATTGAAATGCGGCCGCGGCTCAGGATAATGCTCAAGCAACTCCCTGACAAACATCGGCCCGTTTTCCCACAGCAGATTCATTATAAACCGCTCCTTCTCGGTCAAAACCTGTTTTTTCCTTCCGGCTCTCATACACGTGAATTTTTACAACTAATAAATTAGTTGCGCAAAGTTAAACTAAATCTTTAGTTTATACAACTAATTAATTAGTTTTATATGTTAATATTAGTTAATAGGCGACTACTGAAAATTATTACGCATTGTCAAGATGGCGCGCCTATTATGACACACCCTCTTTTTACAATTTATCCATTATGATGATTATCAGTCGCAGCGGAGTTGGGCGTAGTAGCGGTCGAGGACATCCTGGGCGGCCGTGAAGGAGGATTGTTCGTTGTTGAGGACGCGCAACTCTTTCTGCTCCAGCAGGGCCTTGATTTCCGGACGGCTGTAGAAGTCGTGGCGCAACCGCTCGTTGATGGTCTCCAGCATCCAGTACTTCGCCTGCTCATTGCGCTTCTGCTGGAAATAGCCGGTGCGTTTCACGTATTCGAAATAGCGGTCGATCATATCCCACACTTCGTCGATGTTGAGCTCAAAGTAACCGCTGTAGCAAATCACTTCCGGACGCCATCTGGAGGGCGTCGGCGGGAAGAGATGCAGAGCGTTGCGGAACTGAGCGGCGGCAAGGTTGGCACGGTCCACATTGTCGCCGTCGGCCTTGTTGATGACAATGCCGTCGGCCATCTCCATGATGCCGCGCTTTATTCCCTGGAGTTCGTCGCCCGTGCCGGCAAGCTGTATGAGAAGGAAGAAGTCGACCATACTGTGTACGGCGGTCTCGCTCTGACCCACGCCGACAGTCTCCACAAAAATATTGTCATAGCCGGCGGCCTCGCAGAGCATGATTGTCTCCCTTGTCTTACGTGCCACGCCTCCCAGCGAGCCTGCCGAAGGGCTGGGACGTATGAAGGCGTCAGGCTGCTGAGAGAGCTTCTCCATCCTTGTCTTGTCGCCGAGGATACTTCCTTTGGTTCGTTCGGAGCTGGGGTCAATGGCCAGCACAGCCAGCTTGCCGCCCTGTCGCAGCACGTGCAGACCGAACACATCGATGCTCGTCGACTTGCCGGCACCCGGCACGCCCGTGATGCCTATCCTTTTGGAATTTCCCGTATAAGGGAGACATTTCTCGATCACCTCCTGCGCCAGAGCCTGATGGGCGTCGGCGGTGCTCTCCACAAGCGTCACGGCACGGCCGAGGATGCTCACGTCACCCTTGCGTATGCCCTCCACATATTCGGCGGCCGTCAGCTCGCGACGCCGCGCCATCTGTGCCTTACGGTATGGATTCACTATCGGCTGCGATGCGACGCCGCCATTCACTTGCAGACCCTTGTAATCAGGATTGTTCTCAGGATGTTCCATGGTATTTAGACATTGTTCAGTCGGGCTGCATTCAGCTCGATATTATTTTTTCTTTACAAACGGGCCGGACGGCTTGTCGGGAAGAATGACCGTTCCGGCTACCTTTATGATATGTTTTTCCTCGGCGGGGCTCCCGGGGCGGGAAGTAAATTCCACCGGGATTTCGAACTGTCCCGGCTTCTCCCAGCCTGCCGATTCGAAGAAGAGACCTATGGTGGCCACGTCGCCGGGTGCCACATCCGTGGCGCTCACCTTGACCCGCAGTGCCTTGTTGCCGCTTCTGACACGCAACGGCACGGTGTCGTTGCTGAGGTTATAGGCGTTGACAAACACGTTAGGCGTCTTCCCCTTGGTGACATTCCCCATCAGCAGCCGGTCTTCCGACAGCCGGAAGGGACCGCATTCCACAGGATAGAACTGGGCCACCGACTCGTCGGTGCCCAACACGTTGCCGCGGATACCTATCGACTGGCGCAGTCCGCTGTCAAAGAGCACCTTGATATGCTTGTTGAATCTGCCGGGGCGCCCGGCGGGATCATAGGTGAAGAATATGGCGGCTGTATCTCCCGGAGCCACCGGGTCGTCGGGGATTCGGGTGCTGGTACAGCCGCAGGTGGGTTTCGCCTCGAGCACTGACACCGGTGCCGAACCCTTGTTGACAAACCGCGCCCTCCCCTCGCGGGGACCGTCTCCCTCCTTCATGAGTCCGTAATCGTATACCGGCTCAAGCCACACCACTTCCGCCGAGACTGCCCACGACAGCCCCAGACACGCAAGTATCGCCATTCTCTTCAGCCTCTCCATGACAAGCTATTTGTTGGGATTCACCACGCCCTTGATGTATATATAGCATTTACGGGGCTTGGCATTGGTCTTGACGGTGACTTTCTTGGTAAAGCTTCCGGGGCGTCCGAGAGGGTTGTAGGTCACTTTCACCACACCCGTTTTGCCGGGGGCGATGGGAGCCTGGGGATATTCGGGCATGGTGCAACCGCATTCGGCGGTGGCGTCGACAATCACCAGCGGCTTGTCGCCCGTATTGGTGAATGTGAACTCATGGCTCACCTTCCCCTTTTTCTCGGGAACCGTACCGAAATTATAGGTTGTTTCCCTGAACGAGATCTGAGCCCCCTTCTTCTTGGCTCCGGCGGGCAGCGCCAACGTAAGCACCGCCGCAATCACCGCTATTATTACAACACTTCTTTTCATACCTGCAAAATTACTAATTTTTAGGTTATAACCCAATTTTGGCGGCTGTGGTTTCACAAATCCGCGCAGAGAACAGCGGAGCCGCAGAGGCAGCCGTGTCGAGATTCCAATGCAATGAAGCCAAGAAAGTGCCCTGCCCAGATTATATGCAGGGATTTTAAACAAATTTTATTAACTTTGCGGCCAATTCCAGAACTATATAAAGGAGAATCAGGTTTAAAACTAAGAGCGCATTCCTTAAAATTTCGGGGTCGTAGGGTCGGCTCTTTTCGAGCAGATTTTCCAAGTCGAGGAGGGAGCGATGCGGGCATCGTGACCGACGAGACCTCGGAAAAGATGCCGAAAAGAGACGGGGCGGAGGTAATTTTAATGTCATCGGAGTTATTCCTATGATTGAAAATTACCTTGTTCCATACCCTTCCGGTCTCAGCATCAGAGAATAAGGATTTATTATTATTCGTTAATATAAGGATACGCTCTTTGTGAAAATATTATAATTAACAGAAATGTTATACGAGCGCATTTTAACAATATCGGAGGCCTTGACGCGGAGGAAGTTACCTTCGCCCTCGCCCTACGACCCCGAAATTTTAAGGAACGCGCTCTAAACAGACTCTCAGGAATCCGATGAAGAATTTAATGATAGTAGAGTCGCCACACAAGGCGAAAACGATAGAGAAATTTTTAGGGCCTGACTATAAGGTAATGTCGAGCGTGGGGCATATCCGCGACCTTCAGAAACGCGGCATGAGCGTTGACATAGCCGACGGGTTCAGTCCTGTCTATGAGATACCTGCCGACAAGAAGGAGGTGGTGAAGCAGCTTAAGGCAGCCACCAGGAATGCCGACATGGTATACCTTGCATCGGATGAAGACCGCGAGGGAGAGGCCATAGCATGGCATCTTTATGAGGTTCTGGGTCTGACACCTGAAAATTCACGGCGCATAGCCTTCCATGAGATCACGAAGCCGGCTATACTCGAGGCTCTGGCACATCCGCGGGGCATCGACATAGACCGCGTCAACGCCCAGCAGGCACGCCGCGTGCTCGACCGCATTGTCGGATTCGAACTCAGCCCGATTCTATGGAAAAAAATCAAGCCGGCACTGTCGGCAGGACGTGTGCAGAGCGTAGCCACTCGCCTTATCTGCGAGAGAGAAAAGGAAATAAACAGTTTTACACCTGAAACTTTCTGGCGCATAAACGCCACATTCACCACCGCCTCGGGGAAAAGCTTCAAGGCCGAAGGCTCGCGACGCTTCGGCAGCGGAGAGGCCGCCAGAGACTTCCTGCAGGAATGCCTCGGCAAAAAATTCGCTGTTACCGGCATATCCGTCAAGCCGCTGACACGCAAGCCACTCCCACCATTCACCACCTCCACCCTCCAGCAGGACGCCGGCCGTCGTCTCGGTTTCCCCGTGAAACAGACCATGGGCATAGCCCAGAAACTCTATGAAGAGGGACTCATAACCTATATGCGTACCGACTCCACCAATCTGTCGGAGCTGGCTCTGCGAGATATCGCCAAGGCTGTCGGCGAAGACTATGGCAAAGACTATCTGTCGCCGCGCCGTTACCATACAAGCAGCAAAGGAGCACAGGAAGCCCACGAAGCGATACGACCCACATATATCGACCGCCGTACTATCTCCGGAACTCCCCAGGAGAAAAAGCTCTACGACCTGATATGGAAACGCACCGTGGCCTCCCAGATGAGCGAGGCACGGCTGGAGAAAACAAATGTCGACATCGACATTGCCGGCAGCAACAATCTGACTGTCACCCCGAACAAAGAAAAAGCATCCTTCCGCGCCGAGGGAGAGATTGTGAAGTTCGAGGGATTCATGCGCGCCTACGGCATAGAGGCCGGCGACGACCTCGACAGCGAGGGCGGCAACGCCCTGCTTCCGCCCCTCGCCATCGGCGACAACCTCGACGCCGAAGCCATCACAGCCACCGAACGCTTCTCAATGCCTCCCGCACGCTATTCCGAAGCGTCGCTGGTAAAGAAAATGGAAGACCTCGGCATCGGACGTCCTTCCACCTATGCCTCCACCGTCTCCACCATCCAGGCCCGCGGATACGTGAAGCATGGCGATACCGAGGGGCAGCCGCGAAACTATACAAGACTTACCGCCAAGAACGGCCGCATCACCGAGACGGTGCTCAGCGAGAACGCCGGCTCAACAAGAGGCAAACTCGTGCCTACGGATGTCGGCATGGTGGTCAACGACTTCCTGACAGAATATTTTCCCGACATACTCGACTACAACTTCACCGCGCGTGTGGAGGAGAAATTCGATGACATAGCCGAAGGGAAACTGCCGTGGCAGAAAGAGCTCACCGACTTCTACACCGGGTTCCACCCACTTATCGATGAGGTTAACGGCATGCGCAGCGAGCACAAGGTAGGCGAGCGTATCTTAGGCGTCGACCCGGCAAGCGGCCGCAGGGTGTCGGCGAAGATAGGCCGTTTCGGCCCCGTGGTGCAGATCGGCGAAGTCACCGACGAAGAGAAGCCGCGCTTCGCCAGCCTGGGCGAAAACCAGAGCCTCAACACCATCACACTCGAAGAGGCACTCAAGCTCTTCGAGCTACCGCGCCAGCTCGGCACAGTCGACGACAAACCGGTGACAGCCTCCACGGGAAGATTCGGCCCTTACGTGCATTTCGACAAAATTTTCGTGTCTATACCCAAGGACTTGACGCCGCACACCATAACCCTTGACCAGGCCATGGCGCTCATAGAAGCCAAAAAGGAGGCCGAAGCCAACAGGCTCATCCAGAAATTCGACGAGCTCCCCGGCGTCGAGGTGCTCAACGGACGTTTCGGCCCTTACGTGGCATATAAGAAAGAAGGTGCAAGAAAAGCCGTCAATTACAAGATACCCAAAGGAACCGACGCCGCAAGCCTCACGGCCGACGACGTGCGCAAACTGATGGCCGACCAGGATGCAGCCCCGAAAACCACCAGACGGGCCTCCTCAAAAACACGTAAAGCAAAATAAGCATAACGAAGTCTAACATTAGTCGGGTGGATTTGTTATAACAGCAAATCCACCCGCTATGTCTGACAATGTTACGAAAGGGAATAGAGGTGTCGAAGAGGGTCAGCGCGTAAAAAGGAGCCGACATCTGGGACGCGACATAATAGTGGTGCTGTCGGTAGCCGGCGGCATCCTTCTGCTGGCGGCAGCATTTCTGGCCATAGCCACCGCATGGCTTACGCCACGCCGCCTCGAAGAAATCATCAACCGTGAGGCCTCGCGATACACCCGCGCCAATGTCACCGTACACAATCCCCGCTTCACTTTCTGGTCGTCATTCCCCGAGCTGTGCATAGACATCGACTCGCTGACTGTGGTGAGCAAATCACTCGACGGGCTTCCGGCCAAAGAGCGGCAGGCTCTTCCCGCCGATGCCGCAAGGCTCCTTTCGGCAGGTCGCACCTCGGCACAGCTCAACATCCAGAGTCTCTTCGGCAAGGAGATAAAACTCGGCGACATATCCGTCGACTCCCTTGACCTCAATCTCCTCAAGGCTGACTCGGCTACGGCCAACTGGGACATCTTCCCGCGGGTAAAATCCGAAGGTGTACCCCACATCACGGCACGGTCTGTAAGGCTCACGCATCCATTGCCTATACGCTACCGCGACATCCAGGCCAACACCGACGCCATGATTTCGCCGACCACGGTTTCGCTGCTCCGGGCCGACACCGCCGACACCTACCGGCTGACTGCGGGAGGAAAGGCTTCAGCCACTGTCAACGGCAAGAAGTACCTCGACTCTTTCCCCTTCATGCTCCATGGCAAGGTGGCCCTATGTTTCAGTCCGTTCCGGCTCAAGACAAAGGATTACACCATACGCGCCGGCAACACGCGGAGCCGTCTCGACGCCGACATGACCCTGGAGAAGAATGTGACCATACACAGTCTGGGCTACAGTCTTGAGGAATTCGATACCGAGGGCTTGCTGCGGCAGCTTCCTTCTGACCTCATACCCTTTATGAATGGCCTTCGGCCCGAGCTGCGGCTTGGCGCCGAGGCTCTTCTGTCGCGGCCTTATACACCGGGAGAGGGAGGTCTGCCATCGTTTACCGCCACGGTGCATGTTCCACGTGGCCGTCTCCTTTTCAACAACATCCGTGAACGCAAATACGACCTCACCGACATAGCTGTTGACAGCCGGCTGGTCTTCGACGGCGATTCCCCGGCGGCCTCCGTGCTCTACGTGCCCATGGCCCGTGTGAAAGGGGCCGGCACCGACCTGAGAGTGTCGGGGAAGGTGTTCAGTCTTCTCGACGACCCTTCGGTGACCGCCGACATCAGAGGCAAGGCGTTGCTTCCCCGTCTGGCGGCCATCATACCCTCGCTGCAAGGTCTCGACATCAGCGGCACCGTGGCCACCGACCTCGGCGTCAGCTTCCGCGTGGCCGACATGAAAGCCATGGCGTTGCACCGTATACAGGCGGCAGGGAATGTGGCGTTGCGTGACTTCGGTGCGGGAGAAGCCTCCATGCTCGGACGTCTGAGCGGCAATGACCTGCGGGTTCGTTTCAAGGCTGCGTCGCCGCTGATAGCTGCCGGCAATGTCTCCGGCTCACTTCTCGACTGCGACATCGACGCCGACCATCTTACGGTAGACGCCGGGAATGTCAAGGGTCAGGTGGAGGGTCTGCGGCTCTCCACAAGGCGCACAGGCATGACTGCCGATGCCTCTGGTCATTATCCCGTGAACCTTCACCTCAAAGCCACCTCACTCTACCTCTCCGATCCCACCGATACAGTGAGGCTCAGGGTCAACGACGCCGAGTTCCGGGGTTCGCTGCTGGCCACGGCGAAAGGAAAGGTAAGTGCCGACGGTCTGTCGGCGCGTGTCAAAGGAACCTCCGCAAGCTACAGCCATGGCGCCACGTCGATGTCTGTCAACGCCCTTGACGCCACCATGAATGCCTCGCGGCGTGCCCGGCCTCTGCCGGTTACCGACTACCGGAGTCCCGCCGCGTGGAACGCCGACAGTTATTCGGCAAGCTTCGCCCGCAGCACGCCACGTATCCTCAATCCCTCTTTGCCGGAAACGGCACGCAACCTTCTCTCCCAGTGGGAGGCGAGTCTGGAGATGCGTTGTACCGACGGCACGCTGCATACTCCCGGATATCCGGCCGCCAACCGCTTCTCCGATGTCCACATAAGTGCCGGCACCGACTCGGTGACGGTACACAGTCTCTCGCTCCGCAGCGGCCGCACCGCCCTGCATCTTTCCGGCTACGCATGGAACCTGCGCCAGTTTCTCGCTTCGGCAACGCCGGCGCCCCTGCGGATGCGTCTCATCGCCGATATCGACACCCTCGACATCAACGACATCGCATATGCCTACTTCCAAGGTGTAGCCAACATTCATGGTAAAGAGGCCGTAACCCGTATGTTGGCCGACACCACCATTCATTCCGGCGACTCCGTGGCCATCATGATACCGCGCAATATATATGCCGACATAATGGCTTCAGCCGCAAGGACAAGATACACCGACATCGTCATCGACCGTATGCGCGGGCCCATACATGTGGCCGACGGCAGGGCCAAAATAGACTCGCTTCACATACGCACGGGCTTTGCCAATGCCGTGGCGTCGGCGGTATACGATACCCGCGATATGCAGGATATGGGACTGGGGTTATGGTTCGACGTCGCCGACCTTGACGTAGCCCGCTTTTTCGGCAATTTCCCCTCCATCCTCGCGAAGGCTCCGCAACTGGAGAATCTCAGCGGCACGGTGGCAGTCAACGCCTCTTTCAACGCCGGACTGTTCCCGACCATGTATATGCTCACGCCCTCCATCTGTGCCGATGTCAATCTGAAGGCCATAGACCTCAGTCTCCGCAAACGTGGCGTGATACGGACGGTGGCTCATCTGATGATGCTCCATGGCGACAAGCCAGTAAAAATCAAGGATATAAACCTCCATGCCTCGATAAGAGACAATACGGTGTCGGTGGATCCCTTCCTGCTGGCATTCGGCGACTACAAGCTGAAAATAGGAGGCCTCAACAATTTCCACGGCGACATGTATTATCATCTCGGGGTTCTCGACTGGCCGCTTAAGGCCAAGTTCGGGGTAAACCTTACGGGCAACTTCGGACATCCGGAGGTTAGTCTCGGAGGGTCACGCTGGAAGAGCATCCATGCCTCGGAGCTGGCCAACGGTATCATGACCGCCGACAACATCAACCTGAGCTCAAAGCTGCGCCACGGCTTCATCGAATTCCTCGGCAAGGCGGCACCCTACGCCGCCTCCTACGCCGCTGAAGTGCCATAAGAGCGAGTTCCGGATATCTCCCCGGAATGTCCATGAATTGGGATATGTTGCTTTTTATTTGGTAAAACCGACAAAAATAGCTAAATTTGCAGTCGCAAAAAGAATCGGGGTGTAGCACAGTTGGTTAGCGCGCTACGTTCGGGACGTAGAGGTCGGGCGTTCGAGTCGCCTCACCCCGACATAAAAGCCGGATACGTCCGGCTTTTATCGTTTTCAGGGCCCTTGCCGCCGCTTGCAGCACAGGGGCACCACAATTGTATGTTCCACAGGTTCCCCCCGGAGCCATAAAGAGATAAATCACGATGAGTGAATACAAGCGAACGTTAGTGACGACGGCGTTGCCGTATGCCAACGGGCCGGTACATATCGGTCATCTTGCCGGCGTATATGTGCCGGCCGACATCTATGCACGATATCTGCGCATGCGTGGGCGCGAGGTGATGCTTGTAGGCGGCAGCGACGAGCATGGCGTGCCCATCACCATCAAGGCCCGCAAGGAGGGTGTCACTCCCCAGGACATCGTGGACCGTTACCATACCCTGATACGCGACTCTTTCAAGGAGTTCGGCATATCTTTTGACGTATACGGGCGCACCACCAGCGAGACACACCGCCGTACAGCCTCGGAGTTCTTCCGCCGCCTCTACGACAAGGGCGAGTTCATACAGAAGACTTCGGAACAGCTTTATGACCCGGAGGCAGGACAGTTTCTGGCCGACCGCTATGTGACGGGCAAATGTCCTCACTGCGGCGCCGAAGGAGCCTACGGCGACCAGTGCGAGGCCTGCGGCACTTCCCTCAACGCCACCGACCTCATAAACCCCAAATCGGCCATCACCGGCGCCACGCCCGTGCTCAAGGAGACCACCCACTTCTTCCTGCCTCTCGACAAATGGCAGGCACGCCTTGAGGAATGGATCCTCAAAGGGCATCCGGAATGGAAGCCCAACGTCTACGGGCAGTGCAAGTCATGGCTCGACCTGGGTCTGCAGCCCCGCGCCGTGAGCCGCGACCTCGACTGGGGTATACCCGTACCTGTGGAAGGCGCCGAAGGTAAGGTGCTATACGTATGGTTCGACGCCCCGATAGGTTACATCTCCAATACCATCGACCTCGTGGGCGACGACTACACAAAATGGTGGAAAGACCCCGAGACAAGGATGCTCCATTTCATAGGCAAGGACAACATCGTGTTCCACTGCATAGTGTTCCCGTCAATGCTCATGGCCGACGGCAGCTATAACCTCCCCGACAATGTTCCGGCCAACGAGTTCCTCAACCTTGAGGACGACAAGATCTCGACGTCGCGCAACTGGGCGGTATGGCTCCACGAGTATCTCCGCGACTTCCCCGGCAAACAGGACACCCTGCGCTACACACTGACGGCGAATGCTCCCGAAACCAAGGACAACAACTTCACATGGCGCGACTTCCAGGCCCGTAACAATAACGAGCTGGTAGCCATCTGGGGCAACTTCGTGAACCGCGCCATGGTGCTCGACCACAAATATTTCGGCGGCAAGGTTCCGGAGCGCGGAGCCCTGGAGGATATCGACGTGAAGGTGCTCGAAGAGGTTCGTCAGGCAGTGGCGGCCACCGCCGACGACATTGAGAACTTCAAGTTCCGGGAGGCATTGCGTCAGGCCATGAACGTGGCGCGTGCCGGCAACAAGTACCTCGCCGACACCGAGCCGTGGAAACTCTGGAAGAGCGACCCGCAGCGCGTGGCCACTATCCTCAACGTGTCGCTGCAGATATGCGCCACCATGGCGATAGTGGGCGAACCTTTCATGCCTTTCATGAGCGCCGACCTCGCCAAGATGCTCGGCATCGACAAGCTCTCCTGGGATATGGCCGGCCGCGACGACATTCTCCCCGCAGGCGCCGACGTGGCCGAACCCAAGCTCCTCTTCACCAAGATAGAGGATGACGCCATAAAGGCCCAGACCGACCGTCTCGAAAGAATCAAGAAGGAGAACGAGCTCGCCGGCTGGACACCCGCAGCCGTCAAGGAGGATGTCCCCTTCGACGACTTCGAGAAACTCGACATACGCGTGGGCAAGGTGCTCGCCTGCGAAAAGGTAAAGAAATCCAAGAAGCTGCTGAAGTTCGACATTGACGACGGCATGGGAGGCCGCGTGATTCTCAGCGGCATAGCCGCGAGCTACCCAGAGCCTGAGAAGCTTGTGGGCACCGAGGTGCTCTTCATAGCCAACTTCGCTCCCCGCAACATGATGGGCCATCAGAGCCAGGGCATGATTCTGAGTGCCGTTAACCCTGACGGCTCCCTCACCCTCTGCTCCCCTTCGAAAGAATGCAAGCCGGGCTCGTCGGTAGGTTAAAAAGGAATCGTATGAAACTGAAATACACAATAACTGCCGCGGCATTGATGGCGGCGGCGGCAGCCATGCCGGCGGCGGCACGCGAGTTCGGTGACTCGCTGCGTTACCGGGCGGAAATCGGCGGCACTTTCAGCGCCGGCGAGCATACGCCCTTCTGGATGGTCAACGACCAGTACGGATTCTCCGGCCTCAAGAAGAACAATGCGTGGATACGCGGCGGCATCTTCCATGACCTCGACAAGGAGAAACGTTTCTCCTGGGGTGCGGGCGTCGACCTGGGCGTGGCATTGAATTTCCAGCGCGTGTTCATACCCCAGCAGATTTATGCCGAGGTGAAATACCGCTGTCTCAACGCCATGATCGGCCAGAAGGAGATGCCGAGCGACATCATCGACACCGACCTGTCGTCGGGCGACCTCACCAATTCGTCGAACGCGCGTCCCATACCCCAGCTGCGCATAGGCATCTTCGACTATGCCGACTTCTGGGGCTGCAAGGGATGGTTTGCCGTCAAGGGGTACATAGGCTACGGCATGTTCACCGACAATGCATGGATCAAGAAATGGGCGCGTCCCGAGACCGAATATACCCTCAGCACCCTCTACTGCACGCGTGCCATCTATTTCCGCGGCGGCGACGCGCGCCAATTCCCGCTCACCGGTGAGTTCGGCATGAGGATGGACTCTCAGTTCGGCGGCACCTATTACAGCGCCGAGGATGCCGACGGCAACAGACGCGTGGAGAAACGTCCCACCAATCTGAAGGCCTGGTTCAAGGGTCTTGTGCCCATGGGCGGCGACGAGACAACCGTGGCCGGCGAACAGCTCAACGTGCAGGGCAACTTCCTGGGCAACTGGTCGTTCGCCCTCGCATGGCAGGATCCCAAGGGATGGAGCGTGAAGGCCTATTACCAGCATTTCTTCGAGGACCATTCGCAGATGACCTTCGACTATGCATGGATCGACGGTCTCTGGGGCGTGCACGGCAAGCTCCCAAAGAATCCTTTCCTGTCGGAAGCTGTCGTGGAATTCTTCTACAGCAAGGACCAGTCAGGTCCCGGATATTATGACCATGACGACAAGATAGACCATCAGGTGTCGGGCCGCGACAATTATTACAACCATTACCTCTATAATGGCTGGTGCAACTATGGCTACGGCATCGGCAACCCGTTCATCATCTCCCCCATATACAACTCCGACCATATCTTCGAGTTCTACAACAACCGTGTTGAGGCCTGGAACATCGGTCTCAAGGGAGAACCGTCGCCCCAGGTCGACTGGAAGCTGCGCATCGGCGTAATCCGGTCATGGGGCAGCCATGATTACCCGGCCGTGAAGATTCTCAACGACTTCAGTCTGCTGGCGAAAGTCAACTACCATCCCCGGCGTCTCAAGGGCTGGGAAGGGTCGCTGTCGATTGGCTGGGACCAGGGGTCGCTCATCGGCAACAGTTTCGGCGTGGGTATAACCATTGCCAAAGTCGGTTTCATAAAATTCTAAGAAACAATGGCAAAGAAGATATTTTTATCATGCGTATTCATGATGTCGGTGCTTCTTCTCACGGTGGCCTGCAACCGCGTGAACCATGACGGGGCTGTCGACGGCTACTGGATGGTGGAAAGCATAGAGACGAAAAGCGACGGCAGCATGCGTTATCCCGACCGGCACATGGTGTGCGTACAGCTGGAAATCATGCAGCTGCGCGCTCCTTTCATGCTCGCGTCGGGAGAAATCATGGCATACGACAAGGAAACAGGGGTCATGACCGTCGACTTCCGCAGCGGCAGCATAGAACCGGAGGCTCTCGCCAATTACGGCATCTACGAGAACCCCGTGACTTTCCATGTCGACGCCGACCGCAAGAAGCTCGTGCTTACCACCCCCACTTCCGTCATCAAGTGCAAGAGATACTGAAACCTCAGGATTCGTTCCTCAGGATTCGAGAAGTTTTGCGAGAGTCTGCATCCCCTTGGTTGCAGGCTCTTTTATTACTGTCACATTCGGGATTCCGACGGTGCTTGCCGGGTTGGGGTCGATATAATAGATGGGCGTTCCGGGCCGCACGCATCTGATGAGTCCAGCCGCGGGATATACCACCAGCGATGTGCCTATCACCACGAATATGTCGGCCTCGCCCACCAGCTCGGCAGCCTTCTCGATGTTAGGCACCGGCTCGTTGAAGAACACGATATGCGGCCGCATGGGGTGTCCGTTCTTACCTTTGGTGGCCGGCGTGGTCTCCAGATGCTCTATGTCGAGGGTCTCAGTATAGTCGGGGTCATACATGGAGCGTATCTTCATAAGCTCGCCATGCAGATGCAGCACTTTGGAGCTTCCGGCCCTCTCGTGGAGGTCATCGACATTCTGGGTGATGATGTATACGTCGTAGTCTTTCTCAAGGTCTGCCAAGGCCTTGTGGGCGGCGTTGGGCAACGCCTTTACCAGGTCTTTGCGTCGCTCATTGTAGAAATGATGCACCAGCTCCGGGTCGCGTGCGAACCCTTCGGCCGACGCTACCTGCATCACAGGATAATTCTCCCACAGCCCCCCGGCATCGCGGAAGGTCTTTATGCCGCTTTCGGCACTCACCCCGGCGCCCGTAGACACCACCAGCTTCTGCTTTCTCATATCTTATTGTTTATGGCTGTTATAGCTTTTATAGCTTTTATGGCTTTAATAGCTATTAAAGCCATAAAAGCTATTAATGCTATTATAAAAACCCCTCAATGCCGGGGTTTGTTATAACTTTGAAGTGTTATAAAAACTTATAAGATGAAGAAGGTAGTGATTATGGGGGCTTCGGAAGGAATCGGGTATGCATGTGCCGAGGCCTTGGCCCGTCGTGGCGTGAAAGTAGGCATAGCCGCGCGGCGCACAGCGCCGATGCAGGCGCTTAAAGCCCTGTATCCCGAATATGTGGAGTATATGTCGATTGATGTCACCAAGCCTGACGCCGTGGAACGGCTCAACGACCTCATCGGTCTGCTCGGCGGCATGGACATATACCTGCATGTGGCCGGTATTGGTTATGAGAACACCACTCTCGAGCCGGAGCTGGAAGTAGAGATTTTCGAGACCAACCTCATCGGCTTCGTGCGTTGCATCTGCGGTGCCTACAGGTATTTCCGCCTCAACGGCAAGAAAGGGCATATCGCGGCGGTCACCTCCGTTGCCGGTACCAACGGCATAGGACGTCTGTCGGCATATTCCGCCTCCAAGGGCGGCGCCCAGAAATGGCTCGTGGCCCTCGAACAGCTCAGCAACAATTCCAACGCCGGCATCACGTTCACCGACATTCGTCCCGGCTGGATCGACACTCCCCTGCTCGTGCCCGGCAACAAGTATCCCATGACCATGGACCTCCGATATGCCGTGCCCATCATCCTCAAGGCTATTGCCCGCAAAAAGCGCGTGGCCGTGATTGACTGGCGCTGGAACATCGTCGTGGGTCTATGGCGCGCCATTCCCAATTTCATCTATACGCGGCTCAACATCCCCATCTCTTCTCCCGACAATCCGCTGCCCGACGGCACTTTGCGCCGCCGTGTCGCGCTGGAGCGCGGCTCCGAAGCCGCCGCCGCCAAAGACCGAAACCCCTGACTGCCCGACCAAAATATGACCAGACAGTTATAGGTAAAATAGAAAGTATTTGTGCATTATGAGGATACGATGCTGTGTAGGGACGCGATTAATCGCGTCCGCATCCGTTGAAATTACTCTCTTCATTCCGGACGCGATTAATCGCGTCCCTACAGAGTCAAATGCACATTTACTTTGTTTCCATATTATAGGAAACGCTTCCTCATTATCGGGAAGCGTTTCCTGTTTATAATCAATTTTCAGGCTCAGGCCTTTTTTCGGTGCATTTAATCTGCCTCTTCAATCCTATACCTGCTGTTAATATGTCAGTATGTCAGTATGTCATTATCTATCCAATATACCGGAATTTCACATCGGAAACTCTCATACTTTAAAAATTTCGGAATTATAATTGCATCTTAAAAAATATTTTAAAATTTATTGCCGAATATTTG